>QCPK01000021.1 GCA_003212555.1 Prochlorococcus sp. AG-436-K22
TTTACGATATGTCAGCGAAGCCTTTAATTTAAGAAATAAGCAAATAAAAATAAACCCAACCAATATTTGCAATGGTGAGCCCGAGGTAAGAGGTGTAGCATTAGATCCAAATCAAGTCCAAGTAAGTGTTATAAATATTCCAGACATACCAGGTTCGGCAGCCATTTTATGTCAATCTTTTGCTGATGAAGGAATATGTTTACATACTATTGTCCAATCAGAACGGAAATATGACTCTAATGGGAAAATAATCAGCTTTACAATGAATAAAGATGATAGAAAGAATGCAGATGATATATTAATTCCTCTCCTAAAGATCTGGCCTCAAGCTTATCTAGAGGATGGGAAAGCAATTGCTAGAATTAGTGCAGTTGGCGCAGGTATGCCAGTCAGCATAGGAACAGCAGGTCGTATGTTTAGAGCACTGGCAAATGCAAATATCAATATTTTAATGATAGCAACTAGTGAAATTAGGACAACCTGTATTGTGGCCGAAAATGATGGTATTAAAGCATTAAAGGAAGTCCATAAATGCTTTAAATTAGCCTTAAAGCAATAAAAACCATTATTAATGAGAAGATAATTTATTTCAATAGTTTTTTCCTTAATTGATGTATGTGATCTCGTAATTTTGCAGCTTGTTCAAAATCTAAATTAGAAGCTAATATTTTCATTTTTTTCTCAAGGTCATCAATTAGTTGGGGTAAGCTTTCAATAGGAATATCAAGACTATCGTTTAATTTTAATTCGTCGACTACATTAGCAGACATTTCAAGCAAACTATTATCTACACCTTCTTTTTGAAGCCTTCTAGAAAGTTCTAAGAAAGACAGTATTGAATTATTAGCTTTCTTGCCAGCTGGCATTGGAGTTATATTATTTGTCTTGTTATATTCTTGTTGAAGTGATCTTCTCCTTTCTGTTTCATAAATTGCTTTATTCATAGAATCTGTGAAATTATCTGCATAAAGTAATGCCATGCCTTCAACATGCCTTGCTGCTCGACCAATTGTTTGAATAAGGGATCTTTCCGATCTTAAAAAGCCTTCCTTATCGGCATCAAGAATAACTACTAAGGAAACCTCAGGTAAGTCTAAGCCTTCTCGCAATAAATTAACACCTACTAAAACATCATATTCACCAAGTCTTAAATCCTGAATAATTTCAATTCTCTCTATTGAATGTATTTCTGAGTGCAGATAACGAACACGGATCTTATTGTCAGACAAATAATCTGTTAAATCTTCAGCCATCCTTTTGGTTAGTGTAGTAATTAACACCCTCTGACTGTTAACAGCTCTTTTTCTAATCTCTTCCAACAAATCCTCAACCTGGCCCTTAGTAGGTCGAACTTCTACAAGAGGGTCTAAAACACCTGTGGGTCTAATCACTTGCTCAACAATATCATTCTTGCTAATTTCTAATTCCCAGTTACCAGGCGTAGCGCTAACAAATACTGTCTGATTGGCCTTTTTCCAAAACTCATCTGCTTTCAATGGTCGATTATCTGCAGCACTAGGAAGACGAAATCCATGATCAATTAACACTTTCTTTCTAGATTGATCTCCGTTATACATCGCTAGCAGCTGAGAACAAGTTACATGACTTTCATCAACAATTAATAACCAGTTTTCTGGAAAATAATCAATGAGGCATTCTGGGGGTGAGCCTGGCTGCCGTCCAGATAGATGACGGGCATAATTCTCTACGCCATTACAGTAACCAACCTCTCTTAGCATTTCCAAATCATACTTTGTTCTTTGCTCCAGTCTTTGAGCTTCAAGTAGCTTACCCTCTTCATTAAAAAATTCTAATTGTTCATTTAATTCATTTTTAATATCTTTAATTGCATGCAAAAGTCTATCCTTAGGTGTAACAAAGTGCTTAGCAGGATATATACTTATAGACTCCAAACTCTCAAGAATCTCTCCAGTAGTTGGATCAACATATCTTATTGATTCTATCTCATCACCAAAAAGTTCAATACGAACTAATCTATCATCATAAGCTGGTCCAATCTCAATTACATCTCCTTTAACTCTAAACTTACCACGCGAAATACTAATATCATTTCGAAAATATTGATTATCAACTAAATCTCTCAAGATCCTACGGATTTCTATATTTTCACCTAACTGAAACTTAACAGCTGCCTTTAAATATTCACTTGGAATTCCAAGTCCATAAATACAACTAATTGACGCAACAACAATGACATCTTCTCTTTCAAATAAAGAGCGTGTAGCAGAATGTCTCAACATATCTATTTCTTCATTAATAGAAGAAGTTTTTGCTATATAAGTATCACTTACAGGAACATAAGCCTCAGGCTGGTAGTAATCATAATAAGAAATAAAATACTCAACAGCATTCCTTGGAAAAAATTCTCTTAACTCATTGCAAAGTTGAGCTGCAAGTGTTTTATTATGAGCTAAGACAAGAGCCGGGCGTCCAGTTTGTGCAATTACATTGGCTATAGTAAAGGTTTTACCAGTACCTGTAGCTCCTAGAAGCGTTTGATGCTGCTTGCCATCATTAACACCTTCAACAAGTTTATCAATTGCTTTTGGTTGATCACCCTTAGGTATATAGGGAGCTTCTAAATAATATTTGGACATATTAATTATCTATTTGATAATTGATTAGATTTTGGCTAAAAGTTAACAACCAAAACCTATTATCAAGCCAAGAAAGTTGAAGTATCAAATTTACTGTATTGATTGAACAGCTCTTTTAACGAAAGACTCCGAATTAACAATTGATTCTCGAAGGGTTCTAACCATTGCAATCATTTCTAGTTCATTACTAAGGCGATTTACGGCAGAACCAATACCTACAGCACTAGCTCCGGATATTAAAGCCATTGGAACAGTGATGTCTGACAAACCAGAAGCACATAAGATAGGTGCTTTGCATCCTGCTTCTAAAAAGCTGCGTGAAATAGAGTAAGCAGAAGCAATAGTTGGAGCAGCTTTCTCAATAAGTCCCAATACACCTGATTTAGCTGGGGTCGAACTTTTCCCTCCCTCTGTCTGAATCACATCAGCTCCAACTTCTACTAAATCTAAAGCCAATTGAGACTGCTGGTCAAAAGGCAAAGTATGCGGCACCGTAACTGACAAAACAACATCAGGTAATAATTTTCTTGCTTGGATGGTTAATGAAAGAACTTCGTCTGAACTAAATAACCTTCCTTGAGAGTAAAAAGAGTCAAAATTCCCTATTTCAATCATTGTTGCCCCCGCCTCTATGGCTTCTGGGAACTTCTCAGGATGCACCGAGCTAACACATACAGGAAGGTCGGAATTCTCAATAGCTACTTCCACAAGCTTAGGGGAACATGCAATGTCAAGCAAATCTGCTCCTCCAACTGAGGCAGACCTTGCAACTTGCTCTACTAATTTAGACTCAAAGTTATTTAATCCAGTAATGACTTTCAAAACAGAATGGTTAGACAAGCTCTTTTGAAGTTCAAAAGGAAGATTTTGAAGACGCGACATTAAAGTAAGAACGAATAACCTAATTTTGATATTAGTTCGATATTTAGAACTAAACCAAATCAATCTGGTGACTTAGCTAAAAAAATGTCACTACATACCAACCGCAAAAAACCCTGGAGCTTATGGCATAAAAGGCTTCACAAAGAACTGAAGAGAAAGAACAATCTTCTTCCAGCTGGATCATCTCTCTTGATATCAGTATCTGGAGGACAGGATTCTATTGCACTGCTTCAATTAATTATTGATCTGCAAAGACTCTACAAATGGAAATTACATGTTTGGCATGGAGACCATGGATGGCATAAAAATTCAAAGAAAATTGCAGATGAACTAGAGCAATGGTGCAAAAATAAACAAATTACATTTTCCATTGCATCAACTGAAAAAAATAAAGTCTCTACAGAAAAAGAAGCAAGAGAATGGCGTTACTCAAACCTTATAGAACAAGCAATAAAACTTTCCGAAGAGAATCAGGAAGCACCTTGCAAATATGTCTTAACAGGTCATACAGGAACTGATCGAGCAGAAACTTTTCTAATGAACCTTGCAAGAGGGTCCCATATAGCAGGACTAAGCAGTTTGCGAGAAAGAAGAATCCTTCAAGGTGACATCGAATTAATCAGACCAATGTTGATTTTCAATAGACAAGAAACTCTTCAAATATGTAACGAAATGAATTTGCCAGTATGGCTTGACCCGTCTAATTCCAATATTCAATTGACCCGAAACAGAATTAGAAAAGAAGTTTTACCTGTTTTGGAAATGTTAAATTTGGGCTGCACCATGAGAATCGCAAGCCTTGCAGATAGTCTGGCGCATTTGCATAGTGATCAATATCAACTCACAAAACTAGCGATTCAAGCTATAAGTAATGAACAAGGGATTGATAGAAAGGCAATGACAAAGCTTCCTTCAACTGTGCGAGCAACTATCTTCTATCAATGGTTTAAAGATAATGATGTAAAGCCACCATCATCTAAACAAATGTATGAACTAGGTCACAAAATTGAGAAAAATAAGCCGCCGAGCTCTATAGATCTATCAAACGGGTGGAAAGTCAAATGGGACAAAAAATTAATAACTCTCATTGGGCCGAACAACTGAAATAAAAGAAAGCATTTAACCAATAGCAGAACGTCGCCTTCTAGTTCGCCCTGCTGGTTCATCACCTTGATCATTATCTGTATTTGTGTTGGATGAAGAGGAAGTTGGAGCCAAGCGTGATTGATCATTCTGATTAGATTTCATCCCTAAGTCTTTTCGAACAAAATCTGCTCGCTTAGAAATGGGTTGCTTTTTTGGTTCTTCATCAACTCGACCTTTATAGGCTGGTGTACCTCCTGGAGCAGGTTGAACTAAGCAAAGAATCAGCGGTTCAACTTGAAACTCTCTACGCATTCTTCTTGCTAATCCAGATTCAACTTCTCTCTGAAAGCCAATCCAATCAACTTCAACAGAATTTGCACTTACCTGCCTAGAAAGTTGCTTCCATCGATTCTGCAACACCCAAATAATCTCCTTCTCAGTCCAAAGAGACATTTTCTTAGGTTCAGCAGTCGTTACAACACCTCGTAAATTAACTCTAGGGGGAGCAACCATTACCCCATCTGTGCTCACTGCAACAAGAAGAGTAATAACCCCATCTTCAGCAAGTTGTTGGCGTTCTTTTAAAACTCGAGCATCTACAATCCCATTCCTAGAAGCATCTAAAAGCTCTATCCCAGCTTTTACTGGTTGCCCCCTAGTAAGGGAATCAGGAGTAAGTTGAACAACATCTCCATTTTCAAGGATTAAAATATTATTTTCTGGAACTCCCATGGATTGAGCACTTTTGCTATGACAAATAAGCATCCTGTGCTCACCATGCACTGGAACAAAATACTTTGGTTTTGTTAAAGCAAGCATTAATTTTTGGTCCTCCTGAAAACCATGCCCTGAAACATGAATCCCTTCACCTTTTCCATAAATCACTTTTGCACCAAGTTGCATCAAACGATCAATCGTATTTACAACAGAAATCGTGTTACCAGGAATAGGGCTGGCAGAAAAAATAATCGTATCAGTTGTTTTGACTTGAACATGTTGATGATCTCCTCTAGAAATGCGGCTTAATGCTGCTAAAGGTTCTCCTTGGCTACCAGTCATGAGAAGCAAAGTCTCACGATCAGGCATGTCTCGAATTTGTTTGATTGGCACAAACAATTCATCAGGGGCCTTCATATATCCAATTTCCCTTGCTTTTGCAATCACATTCAACATTGATCTACCAAGCAAACCGACTTTCCTACCATGCTTTAAAGCAAGCTCTAGAATCATTGCTACTCTGTGAATTGAACTAGCAAAGGTTGTAATAATGACACGTCCTTCAGCATCCGCTACATGACGTTCTAAAGATGGAAAAACAGTTCTTTCAGAAGGGCACCAACCTGGAACTTCTGCATTTGTGGAATCACTAAAAAGGCATAAAACTCCTTCTTTGCCATGGTGTGCAAGTCGTTCCAAGTCAAAATGCTCACCATCTACAGGAGTATGGTCAAACTTAAAATCACCAGTAAAAATTACTGTTCCAACAGGGGTTTTAATAGCTAATGAAAAGCTGTCAGCCATTGAATGAGTATTTCTAATAAATTCAACAGAAAAAGACTGGCCAATTTTCACAATGTCTCTAGGGCCAACAGTTTGAATAGTGGTGCGATCTGTAACTCCAGCTTCCTCCATTTTTCCCTGTAGCATTGACATAGCCAATCGAGGGCCGTATATCACAGGAATATTGAAATGCTTTAAATGATGGGATATGCCGCCTATATGATCTTCATGCCCATGAGTAACAATCATGCCTCTTATTCTTGTCTGATTCTCTCTTAAGTAACTCGTATCAGGCATAACAACATTGACCCCATGCATTCCATCGCTTGGAAAAGCAAGACCTGCATCAACAAGCATTAATTCATCGCCATATTCAAAAACACAAGTGTTCTTGCCAATTTCATGAAGTCCTCCTAGCGGAATGACTCTTAAGGCTTGTTTTTGAGAACTAGGGTTTGAAGAAGTGATAGTCATGAGAAGGGCATGGATGAAATAATTGATTGATCTATTGAGATAAGGCTCTCAAAAAAACCTATTGCAGAAGAACCAGTTTAGGTTTCTTGCAAGGTTGAGATGATTTCCATAAGTTCTTTTTTCATTTGGTTATTCAAAGGAAGCAATGGTCTACGAGGTGCACCTACAGGCCATCCAATTAACTCAAGGGCTGCTTTAACGGGAATAGGATTGGTAGTCGCAAATAAAGCTTTAAAGAGAGGTTGTAATTGTTCGTGATGCCTAAGTGCCACACTACATTGCCCTGTGCAAAAAGCATCAAGCATTGCTTTTAAACGTGGACCTACAATATGACTAGCAACACTTACAACACCTACAGCCCCCACTGACAACATTGGGAGAAGAAGAGCATCATCCCCACTATAAATTGCCAACTTTGAACCACACCTGATTCTTAACTCAGTAACTTCATTTGTAGTTCCACTGGCTGCCTTAAAACTAATAATATTTGAACAATTCATAAGACTTTGAACAGTAATTGGAGATATTGAACAACCTGTTCTCCCAGGAATGTTGTAAATCATTAATGGCAAATTAGGAGCAGAGTCAGCAACGGCACGGAAATGAGCCTCCAAGCCTTCTTGTGGAGGCTTGTTGTAATAGGGGACAACTACTAAAGCTCCATCTGCTCCAGCAGCAGCTGCTTTAGAAGTTGCATCAATTGCTTCAGCGGTGCTGTTACTGCCAGTACCAGCTAAAACCTTAACTGAACTATTGACAGCATTTCGAACTGTTTTTAACAACTGATACTGCTCATCCCAACTAAGGGTGGGCGATTCACCAGTAGTTCCGCAAACAACTATTCCATCGGAACCTTGATCAACCAGATACCTAGCCAATCTTCCAGCTAACTCAAAATCCACAACCCCCTCTCTATTAAATGGGGTAACCATTGCAGTCAACAAGCGACCAAAAGGAGCATCAGATAATTCAGCAATAGCACTCATGATGGTTCTAACAAAAGTTCTGCGATTTGAATTGCATTTAATGCAGCACCTTTTCTTATCTGATCACCACAAAGCCATAATTCCAAACAATTTGCATTACTAAGGTCTTGCCGAACCCTTCCAACAGCAACTGCATCTCGCCCTGTGACATCTATTGGCATTGGAAACCTATTAGCACTAGTGTCCTCAAACAATTCAACTCCTGCCGCTTTACTAATAATTTCTTTTGCAGAATCGACTGGAAAAGGTTCATCGAATTCAATATTAACTGATTCAGAATGAGCTCTCAGCACAGGCACTCTTACACACGTAGCAGTAAGAGCAAGGTCAGGTTGAGCCATTATCTTTCTCATTTCATTAACCATTTTCATCTCCTCTTCACAATAGTTATTTGCTTGCAAAGGTGAATTATGAAGAAAAAGATTAAACCCTAGTGAATATGGAAGAACCTTGCTTCTAGGAACATTACCATCCAAAACATCTCGGCTAAGAGTTTTTAATTCTTCCATCGCTCTAGAACCTGCTCCACTTGCTGACTGATAAGTCGAAACAACAACTCGTCTAATAGGTTTCTTAGCGGCAAGAGGAGCTAAAACCAAAGACAAAAGGATAGTTGTGCAATTGGGATTTGCAATTAATCCACGATGATTCAATGCTTCTTGAGGGTTGACCTCAGGAACTACCAAAGGCACTTCAGGATCCATTCTGAATGCACTTGAATTGTCAACTATCACAGCGCCTGCAGAATTTATTACTTCTCTCCATTTAGTGGATATGGATCCACCGGCAGACGCAAGAACTAAGTCAACATCTTCAAATTTATCTTCGGAAACATTTTGAATAACAAGATCTTTGCCCTTCCAAGATTGAATTTTTCCAGCGGATCTTTCAGAAGCTAGTAAACGTAGTTCTTTTACAGGGAACGAACGTTCTTCAAGCAACTTAAGTATTTCCAAGCCAACTGCACCACTTGACCCAAGTACAGCAAGAGTTATAGGTCGATTAGAGAAAGATTTATTCAAAGTCAAACTGGCACAAAGCAGGCATTAGTTTTTATAAATGATTAATGCTATCCAAATTTGCGATATAGGAAAAAATAATGTCCCAAAATCGATAAAAGGATAATAGTTTTTGATAGATGGTCTTAATCTTCTTTAGTGTAATAGGTAAATGAGCTTCGATCCTTAGAGAACCAATGAGTAATCCCAAATTACAAATAACAACCAAAAAACTCCCACAGAGTCGGCTTGCTATTGAATTTCAAGTTCCATCAGAACAATGCAAAAAAAGTTTTGAAGATGCATTGTCAACTTTGTGCAGATCTGCAGATCTTCCAGGGTTCCGAAAGGGGAAAGTACCTAAAGCAGTAATCCTTCAACAAATCGGATCAAAAAGAATTCAAGCTTCTGGATTAGAAAAATTGTTAGAAGCAATTTGGAAGCAAGCTCTCAAGGAAGAATCAATTGAACCTCTTTGCGACCCAGAGTTAGCAGGAGGTTTTGATTCGCTTCTTGAAAGCTTTAGTACTGACAAAGCACTAAAGCTTACTCTAGAAACAGATGTTGCTCCTACTCCAACACTAAAATCTACTAAAGGTCTCACCGCAGAAGCCGAGGTGATCAAATTTGAAAAAACCAAAGTCGATGAACTAATAGAACAATCTCGCAAACAACTTGCCACTGTTTTACCAGTAGAGAACAGATCCGCAGCTCAGGGAGATATAGCAGTTGTTTCATTCAAGGGAAGATTTGCGGTTGATAACAAAGAGATAGAAGGGGGAAATGCTGAGTCAATGGAGATCGAATTAGAAGAAGGCCAAATGATTCCAGGTTTTGTAAACGGCATTTGCGGAATGAAAATTAACGAGGTGAAAACTATCGACTGTAAATTCCCTGATGACTATCAAGATGAAAAAACCCGTGGCAAAAAAGCTAAGTTTGAAATTGAGTTAAAAGACCTAAAAACAAGAGAACTGCCAGAGCTTAATGATGCTTTTGCAAAGCAAGCAAGTGACCAAGAAACAATTGGTGAGCTTCGCAAAGAGCTTACAAATCGTCTCAAAGACGATGTAGAAAAACGTCAGAAAAAAAATCGAGAAGACTCTTTACTAAAAGCCCTTGTTTCTCAACTGGAAGTAGAGCTGCCAAAAACCCTTATTGACCAAGAAGTTCGCAATTTAATTGAGAAAACAGCACAAACTTTTGCACAACAAGGTATGGATGTGAAGTCAACCTTTACTGCAGATTTAGTGAAATCTCTTATGGAATCTTCTCGGCCAGAAGCAGAAGCTAATCTAAAAAATAGTTTTGCACTCAAAGCTTTAGCTAACACAGAAAAGATAGAAATTGATGAAGCAACGCTTGAAACAAAATTAAAAGAAGTCAAAAAAGAGCTATCTGCAGAAAAAAATATTGATCAACAAAAGTTACGTCAAGCGGTTCTTGATGATCTTCTTCAAGAAAAACTATTTACTTGGTTAGAAGAAAATAATACAGTTATTGAAAAATCCTTAGAAAAAAAATCAAAACCTAAAGAAAACAGTTCAGGAAGCAAGAAGATCCAAGAAAAAGCTCCAAAAACAAACTCAAAGACTGACAAAACATCTAAAAAGTGACCCGAAAAATATATTCCCCTTCTAGATTGACCATTATCGGAATTCACGAATCAAGGTGATTTACGCCAACTACATTCATCCAATTCAAAACCTCTGGACAGGAAATGTCCCCATTTCTGGCCCTGGAATACTTCCGACAGTAATTGAGCAATCAGGAAGAGGAGAGAGGTCGTTTGATATTTATTCTCGACTTCTAAGAGAAAGGATCATCTTTCTAGGGACTGAGGTTAATGATCAAGTATCCGATGCATTGGTTGCTCAAATGCTTTTTCTTGAAGCCGAGGATCCAGAAAAAGATATTCAACTCTATATCAACTCGCCTGGAGGTTCTGTAACGGCTGGTCTGGCTATCTATGACACGATGCAACAAGTCAATCCAGACGTTGTTACCATTTGCTACGGACTCGCAGCAAGCATGGGGGCCTTTCTCTTGGCTGGTGGGGCAAAACAAAAAAGATTAGCCTTACCAAACTCAAGAATAATGATCCACCAACCTTTAGGAGGTGCGCAAGGACAAGCAGTTGAGATTGAAATTCAAGCTAAAGAAATTCTTTTCCTAAAAGATACTTTGAATAAGTTACTTGCGGCGCATACGGGGCAATCTCTTGAAAGGATTTCTGAAGATACCGACAGAGACCACTTCCTTTCGCCTAAAGAAGCGGTTGAATATGGCTTGATAGATAAAGTGGTGAACAGTATCAACTAAATAGTAATCGTTAAGGAAAGCTGACTAAACATCACTTTATGGCGATCCTATTAGTAGGAGCTGATCATTCTTAACTTGATCCTCTGTTAACCCTGGTATTCTCCAAAGGCGATGGCAAAATTTGAAGCCCATCTTAAATGCTCTTTCTGTGGAAAGTCACAAGAGCAAGTCAGAAAACTAATTGCTGGGCCAGGGGTTTATATCTGCGATGAATGTATAGATCTATGTAATGAAATTTTAGATGAAGAGCTATTAGAAAATCCTGGCAAAACAAAAGCAGGGAATGACACCAAAATCCCTTCATCCTCCTCTCAGGTTTCCAAACCTGTTCCAACTCTTTCTTCAATTCCAAAACCTGTTGAAATTAAAAACTTCTTAGATAAACAAGTAGTCGGGCAGGAAGAAGCAAAAAAAATACTTTCAGTAGCTGTATACAACCATTACAAGCGACTTTCTTGGCAATCTGAAAAATCCATCGAACCCAATCCCCAAGAAACCAAGCTTCATAAATCAAACATACTTCTCGTTGGACCTACTGGAAGCGGAAAAACTCTTCTTGCTCAGACTCTTGCAGAAATGCTTGATGTGCCATTTGCAGTAGCAGATGCAACAACACTCACAGAAGCTGGTTATGTGGGAGAAGATGTAGAAAATATTCTCCTTAGACTGCTACAAAAATCTGATATGGATGTAGATCTTGCTCAAAGAGGAATTATTTACATAGATGAAATAGATAAAATTGCTAGAAAAAGTGAAAACCCTTCAATTACAAGAGATGTTTCTGGAGAAGGAGTTCAACAAGCCTTACTAAAAATGCTGGAAGGGACAGTAGCAAATGTCCCACCTCAAGGTGGAAGGAAACACCCTTATCATGATTGCATCCAAATTGACACTAGTCAGATCTTGTTTATCTGTGGTGGTGCATTTGTTGGCTTAGAAGATATTGTTGACAAAAGAATGGGGAAAAATTCAATTGGATTTATGACTAATGAGAAGCTAAATAAAAATCATGATTTAAAAATCAAGCAAGTACTGAAGAATCTTGAGCCAGATGATTTAGTTAGATATGGTTTGATACCAGAATTTATTGGTAGGATGCCAGTTACTGCAGTTCTTTCGCCTCTTGATGCAGATGCTTTAGAAGCAATTCTTAAAGAACCTAGAGATGCAGTGGTCAAACAATTTATTACATTAATGAAGATGGATAATGTAAAGTTAACTTTTGAAAAAGATGCAATCAAATCTATTGCTCAAGAAGCATTTAGAAGAAAAACAGGAGCTCGGGCATTACGAGGAATTGTTGAAGAATTAATGCTAGATTTGATGTATAAGTTACCTTCCCAAGAAGATATTGAAAATTGCACTGTTACTAAAGAAATGGTAGAAGCTATCACTGGAGGAAAGATTGTACCACTACCTCCATCTGATGAACGTGTAACCAAAGAATCTGCTTAGTCAGTGAATTGATCGGATTTAGTTTTTTATAATTAAATGCTAAATTGGATTTAAAACTTCTCTCTCACCAAGCAAACTTTAATCATCATCTTGATTCATACATAAAATTTCTTGTCCTCAGTAAACTTGATAAAAGCGGATCATGAGCCCAGATTACCAACCGCTACACCATAAATATCGTCCACAACGTTTTGATGATTTAGTTGGCCAAATATCAATAGTTAAAACACTCAAACAAGCTCTAATTACTAACAGAATTGCACCTGCCTACTTATTTAGCGGTCCAAGAGGAACAGGTAAAACCTCCAGTGCAAGAATTCTCGCAAGATCATTAAATTGTCTAAAAAGTGAAAAGGCCACTATTGAGCCATGTGGCATTTGCAACCTATGCATAGAAATTACTAAAGGAACTGCGCTAGATGTAATTGAAATTGATGCTGCTTCCAACACTGGTGTAGATAATATTAGAGAATTAATAGAAAAAGCTCAATTTGCTCCTGTACAAGCGCGCTGGAAAGTATATGTAATTGATGAGTGTCACATGCTGTCTTCAGCTGCATTCAATGCATTGTTAAAGACTTTAGAAGAGCCACCATTAAGAACAGTTTTTGTGTTGGCTACAACTGATCCCCAGAAGTTATTACAAACAATTCTTAGCAGGTGTCAAAGGTTTGATTTTCGTCGTATACCAACCAACTTACTAATTAATCACCTTGATATGATTGCAAAAGAAGAAAAAATAGAAATTGATAAAGAATCGATCAAACTAATTGCAGAAAGATCGGAAGGTGGCCTGAGAGATGCAGAAAGCTTGTTAGATCAATTAAGTCTTCTAGAGCCTCCAATTAAATTATCATCAATCTATGAACTTCTTGGAGAAGTTCCAGAGAATGAGTTAATTAATTTAACTTATTCACTAGCAACTAATGACCCTACTAAACTATTAAAAATATGCAGAATGCTCATTGATGATGGTAAAGAAGCGATTAACATACTACAAGGATTAACATCTATCTTAAGAGATTTAGTTATCATAAAAGCATTGCCAAATGAATCTAGCCTTTGCAATATTTCTGATGAATCGTTAAAAACACTAAAAACAATAGTAGAAGATTTAAGCATGGATAATATTCTTAATTGGCAACGCTTCTTAAAAGGTTCTGAATCACAAATCAGACTTAGTCTACAACCAAGATTATGGCTTGAGGTTATCCTACTAGGTCTTCTTAGTGTTAATAATAATGCAAAAATTCAATCAGATGGTATTCCAAGGTTTAAGAAAGTAGAATCCAGCAACAAAAGTATCAAAGATACTCCATTAGAAGTAAAGGAACAGTCACAAGATCCTGATAATATATCTAAGGACACTAAAGAAAGAATAGATCAAAATTTAATCAAAGCTTGGGAAAAGATACTTTCTCAAATTGAATTGCCATCCACTCGTATGCTTTTATCTCAGCAGGCAACTTTAACTCAATTAACCAATCATAAAGCAGAAATATCAATCTCAGAAAACTGGATTGGAATGATTCAAAGCCGTAAAAGTATTATCGAAAAGGCGATTACAAAATCGCTTGGTGCAAGTAGAGAATTATTGTTAGTTAAACAAGCAGCAATTCAACCTATACAAGAGAAATTAGAAAAAGATAATTTAGAGACAAAGCATAAAGAAAAACTTGAAGATAATAGATCAGAAGTAACTAAATCAGTTGAAGGTTATAATCTCAATAAGAATAATCTAAGCAATAAGCAAGCAGAGAGTTTTGCTAATTTTTTCAATGGTCAAATAATAGACTTAGACAATAAGAGTTAGGCAAACATTTAATCACCTGAATGCACTGTCTTAACCCAAACTAAATTCTTAGACATAAAAGCCATTTTTATGGTTATTAGAGGTATAACAAAAAACCAATGAGATAAATATATTATTGACATCATAAGATTGAGTGGGGTTGGATATGGTAATGCTGGGCCAAGAGCAATTCTTCGTCTACATCCTCTATAAATTGCAAGTCCAGACATACTAAAAGCAACAAAAGATAGTGGCCAAAAGACTGGAAAGCTTTTTGTAAAAATAGAAGTGATTAAATCTATGAAAGAGACAACTGGTAGGGCATATTGAAGAAGAAAGAAAGATCCTAAATCAAAATGTTGGGCAATATTTAATCTATTAGATATCAATAAAGGCCAATAATCAAAGAAACGCTGCAAACCTCCCTCAGCCCACCGCTGTCGCTGGCGCAGCAAAGCAGTGAAGGTTTGAACAGCCTCTTCATGTATTGGGGGATCCCAAAGAATTCCTATGGAACTACCAGCAATCAATAAGCGGAAACTCAAATCCAAATCGTCAGTAACTGTGTCCTCATTAAACCCTCCACAATTATCTAACGCGTTTCTATTCAACAAAGATCCATTCCCTCTTAACTCAACAACTCCTCCTAAAGATTGCCTCCCTTTTTGGATAAAAGCATCCATGGCCATCTCCATTGATTGACAACAGGTAAGTAAATTTCTTTTGGAATTAACAACAGCTTTTCTCAATTGAACAGCGGCCCAGTCCCCCTCTTGGGCGAAGGGTACAACTCGCAACAAAATATCCTCATGAAAATCAGCATCAGCATCTAAAATAAAAACCCATTCGCCATGTGATTTCTCTAAGGCATAGTTTAAAGCTCCTGATTTTCCTCCTCTAGAAGCTCTTGAACGACAAAGAACTTGTAAATTAGAACATTCATGCTTTAGACCTTCCAAAATCTCTAACGTTCTATCTTCGCTCCCATCATCAATAACGAATATTTTCAGTTTCTTTTTTGGGTATCTAATAGAAGTAAGTCTCTTCACTAATCTTCCAACAACAGCTTCTTCGTCCTTAGCTGAAACCAAAATATCTACAGAAGGTAACTCCTGGTCTTTAGAAAAAACTACTGGTGATTTTTCTGCTTTTGAATAAGCCATCAGAACTACTTTCAATCCATATATTCCTAATAAGAGAGCAAGAGTAATTGCTGGGAATAAATTCTTTGGTGAATCAATCCCATGGGGCATAATTCCTGCCAAAGCACAACAAATCAAAAATAAAAATGACTTACCTTGACGTTTTTCTCCATTAACACAAGCTATTGCCATGGAAATTGGAAGGTTCAGGGAAAGACTCTAAGAGGTCTTCTCAAAACTATTTAAAAGATTCATAAGTTGTTCCTGGGTAGTAATACTTGAGAATCCTTCGAGCAGTCCATCCTCGGAGGGCCAAATCAATTGCGCCGGTTTGAGACAAGCCAGCTCCATGACCAAATCCACCTCCCAAAAATTCCCACACACCTTCTTCAACTTTCTGTACTAGAAAAAGAGTGCTAGGTAAAACATTCAAGTTTCTTCGAATAGCATCTAAACGAAAAACTAATGAAGAAGTTTCTTTGTTGCCCTTAATTTCTAAAGCTAAAACCCTGCCGCTAGGACCTCTTTCAAGCACATGAATAGATTGAGGAACATCATTTGCAGAAAATCCCAACTTATATTTTATTTGTTCAGCACTTAAAGTTCTTTTCCAACGAAATAGACGATGGCCATTCCCATACGCACCATCTCTTTTTGACAAAAGTCTTTTAACTAGAAAGTCTTTTTGAATCGGTAAAGAAAACTGTTTGTTCCATCTCGAAGATCCATCTAAAAAAGTTCGCAAATACGGTACTGGCTTCATCGACCAAGCCTCATGACCTGCTGCACTAATACCACCATTAGTTGCATGATAAACGGCATTAATAGGTCTTCCTTTCCATTTAAGAACCTTCCCAGAGGTCTCAGAGATAGCTAACCCAACTGCTTTGTTTTCGTTTGCAGGGTTCTTATAAACCTGACACTGAGTATCACTGCACAAATGATATCCATCAATCTCAAAACGCTTACTATTAGATAGTGCCCATGTCCTAGCCAAAACAGCTTGAGCCTCTAAAGCTGATGGAGGTGAAGAAGCGCCAATTTCATGGGGAAGAACACCAAGTAAATATTTCTCAATAGGAACCTTTTCAAGAAATGTCCATGTTCCATATGCATCTGGTTTAATCAAAAAAGGTCCTTGATATTTCCCTCCTCGCCATAGCAAGCCATCTGGAGCATTAATAAGTACGTCATCTGAGAGTTGATATTCCCCAAAACCTAATTTTAGAATTGGCTTTAATTCAAAAATAAAATTTTCTCTAATTGTTTTAAATTTTATCCCCTGAGGTAATTTTGAGGATTTAGACACCCAAACCTCCCAATCTAAAGGGTTAGCAATGTGATTTTCTATACCATCTTCTTGTAATAAAAGTGAAATTCTCTGAGCAGACTCAAAACTTGCAAATGGTCCTATTACATGTCTTCCAAAAATCTTTGGTGATTTCAAGCTGATTTTTCTCCAGCCTATAGATATTTGGGAAGCCTTATGAACCAACCCGTTTGCATCTTGTAAAACAAGAGGTTTCCCTGCACTAATCAGCTTTAATTCCTTCGCGTGAGCATGATCGGAATCTATTTTTCCTAAATATTGCTCTAAACTTACCAAAAGCTCATTAGTTTGTTTGACATCATCAGGTTTTGGTCTTTCTTGATGTGTAGACCAAGCAGCGTCAGCATTAATAGCATCCTCTGCTATACAGCTCAAATCAAACTCGGCAAACACACATAAGAAGCAAGAAGCAATTAATTGGTGACAAAATAGCTTTTGCATTGATACTGGAAACACTAGTCCAAAAATAATTAATCAATAACCCAATTTGGCTGATGGGAGTCTTAGGAAGTAGGGTAGTTGATCGTGTTGGTGTGTTTGCCAAAAAATGCCTAAATTAAAAACTCGCAAATCAGCCGCAAAGCGATTTAAGGCAACAGTCACAGGAAAGTTTATGCGACGCAGAGCTTTCAGAAATCATCTGCTAGATCACAAAAGTTCTAAGCTCAAGAGACACCTGGCAACAAAAGCTGTTGTTGATGAGCGCGATGCAGACAATGTTCGTTTAATGCTTCCCTATAGCTGATCATTTTCAGTTCTTCAAAGCGCTCAATTTTATTCATCATCCACCTAATTTAATCTCACAAGTCATGTCACGCGTTAAAAGAGGCAATGTTGCTAGAAAAAGAAGAAATAAGATACTCCGACTAGCTAAAGGGTTTAGAGGAAGCAATGGCTCTCTATTCCGAACAGCAAATCAACGTGTCATGAAAGCATTGTGTAATGCCTATAGAGATAGGAAGAGAAGGAAACGTGATTTCAGAAGACTTTGGATAGCTAGAATTAATGCTGCTTCAAGAATTCATGGAATAAGCTATAGCAAATTAATAGGCAGTCTTAAAAAAGAAGAGATTAAGATCAATAGAAAAATGTTGTCCCAACTAGCCGTTGCTGATCCTGGTACTTTTAAAAAAGTTGTTACAGAGGTGCAAAGCTAGCCGAGTCAACTAAAGCTTTCAACATTAAAATATTTTTATTTATTAGTACTAGAATGTAGCTTCTAGAGTTATTGCTGATCCTTATAGTCCCTAATCTTACCAATGCCATCTTCTCTACCACAAACATACCTAATTATACTAGGTAGTATATTATTTATTCTTGCAATTGTAGTTGGAAGGCAGGTTTTAAAAGTAAGAAAAAGCGAAATCGATCTAGTTAAATTAGAAAAAAGTGGGGCAGTTGATTCCAGTAATTCAGAAAAACTATATGAGCTAGGTTCGGCACAATTAAATAAAAGGCTTTACCCCCAAGCAACTAAAACATTAAAGAAAGCATTAAAACAAATTAAAGAAGAGCCAGATGAAGCAAAAGCAATAATTGCAAATGCACTAGGATTCGCACTAGCAGCCCAAGATAATTTTAAAGAAGCTATTAAGCATTACCAAGATGCAATTAAAGTTAAAAGCGATTATCCAGTTGCATTGAATAATCTGGCATATGCAAAACAAAAGCTTTTACTAGAAAGTGAGGCATATAAAATTTATCAAGATGTCTTGAAAATTGATCCAGGGAATAAAACCGCAAAGAAACAGCTGGCAAAAATAGATAAAATGAATACAAATAAATCTAAGAATATTATTTATAAAAAAGGATTCTAATTTGATGAAAACTCTAACTAGATCTCAATGAAAAACCATTCTTTGTTATTAGAGATAGGATCAAAAAACTTCAAGAGCAGATTGTTAACTGGTACAGGTAAGTATCAGAATCTTACGCAAATGAATGAAAGCATAATTCAATCAGAATGCGAGATTGTAACTGTAGCTGTAAGACGAGTTAATAACACTCTTGACCCCTCCCATAAAGGACTAATGGAAGCAATTGACTGGACTAAAGTATGGATGCTTCCGAATACTGCTGGATGTGCAACTGCAGAAGAAGCCATTCGAATTGCCCGATTAGGTCGAGAACTTGCAAAACTCTCGGGCCAAGAAGATAACAACTTTGTCAAATTAGAGGTAATCCCAGATAAACGCTATTTACTTCCTGATCCATTTGGAACATTACAAGCTGCAGAACAACTTGTTCAAGAAGGTTTCAAAGTTTTGCCATATATAAATGCTGATCCACTGTTAGCAAAACGGCTTGAAGAAATTGGTTGTTCATCAGTAATGCCACTTGGATCAGCAATCGGATCAGCTCAAGGAATTCTCAATGAAAGTAATATTCGAATTATTATCGAAAACTCAAACGTACCTGTAATAGTCGATGCTGGGATTGGTGTCCCTAGCCATGCAGCAAAGGCAATGGAAATGGGTGCAGATGCAGTTTTAGTGAACAGTGCGATTGCACTTTCAAAAGATCCTCCATCTATGGCAGAAGCCATGGGAAAAGCTGTTCAAGCAGGTCGCGAGGCTTTCCTGGCAGGGCGCCTGCAAGAGCGTTCTGAAGCCATTCCAAGCTCACCACTCTATGGGGTATCTCAATCTTCAGCAAATTCTCAGAAGTAACGGTAAGTAACAGATGCAAAAAGAATAAAAGGGAAATTTATAATCTCCATTCAGAAATATCGATGAAATGACAGTTACCAATGAATCTGGCGGAAGATTAAATGCTTTTGCAAACGAGCCAGAGATAGAACTCATGGACTCAGTTCCTCGCAAATACAATCCAGCACAACTATTCCAATTGATTGCTCTAATTGCATTAATTACTATTATTGGTGTTTATTTTTTATTTTAGTGAGGCCTTATAGTAGTTTTTCCTATATTGGGTCTTTGGATCTTCACTCCTGGAGTTTTGGGTGAAAGTTTTAGTTCTTGGTGGTGACGGCTTCTGTGGTTGGCCTTGTTCAGTCAACTTGGCAGAACAAGGACACGATGTCTTAATCGTGGACAATCTTAGCCGTCGAAAAATAGACATCGATCTTGAAGTCGAATCTCTGACTCCGATCTCTAGTATTGGAGATCGTTTAAAAGCTTGGGAAGAAATTGGTGGTAAGCCGATTGCTTTTAGTAACCTTGATATTTCTAATCAATATCAACGCTTGTTAGATCTTCTAATTGCAGAGCGTCCTGATGCAATTGTTCATTTTGCTGAACAACGTGCTGCTCCTTACTCTATGAAGAGTAGTGAAACTAAAAGATACACCGTTGACAATAATGTGAATGGTACACATAACTTGCTTGCAGCAATAGTTGAATCAGGTTTAGACATTCACGTAGTTCACTTAGGAACAATGGGAGTCTATGGATATGGATCTCATAGAGGTGCAACTATTCCAGAAGGTTATCTAAAAGTCGAGGTCCCTCAGCCTGATGGAACTCGTTTTGAAGAAGAAATTCTTCATCCAGCCAGTCCAGGAAGTGTTTACCATATGACTAAGACGCTAGATCAGTTAATATTTCTGTATTACAACAAAAACGATAAGGTTAAGATTACGGATCTTCATCAAGGGATTGTTTGGGGAACTAATACAGAGGCAACATCTAGAGACCCTCGCTTAACAAATAGATTTGACTATGACGGCGACTATGGGACAGTCCTTAATAGATTTCTCATGCAGGCTGCTATAAAATATCCACTTACCGTTCATGGAACAGGAGGACAAACTAGAGCTTTTATACATATCCAAGATTCTGTAAAATGTGTTCAACTAGCTCTAGAGAATCCACCTAAAGAAGGAGAAAGAGTAAAAATCTTTAATCAAATGACTGAAAGTCACCAAGTTGGTGAATTAGCCAAAAAAGTAGCTGCTCTAACTGGAGCAGAGGTGAATTACTTACCCAATCCTAGGAATGAGGCTGTGGAGAATGATCTAATTGTAGATAATCGTTGTTTCATTGAGCTTGGACTAAAGCCAACAACTCTCGATGATGGTCTATTAACAGAAGTTGTAGAAGTAGCCCGACGCTGGTCTGATCGATGCGATCGAAAACGTATACCATGTATATCTGCATGGACATCAACGCAAGCTCAAGCAATAAAAAAGACTCAATAATTTAATCAAGTGAAAATTGCCTTTTTTACTGAAACCTTCTTACCAAAAGTAGATGGAATAGTAACGCGTCTAACCAAGACTATTGAAAGCCTTACTAAAACTGGCGACGAAGTTATTATTTTCTGTCCAGAGGGTTGCCCAAAAGAATTCATGGGAGCCAAAGTTATTGGCGTCCCTGCAATGCCATTACCTCTCTATCCAGAGTTAAAACTTGGACTCCCAGGTGCTGCCGTTTCTGATGCATTAGATAGTTTCAAACCCGATCTCATACACGTTGTCAATCCAGCTGTCTTAGGCCTTGGAGGAATCTGGCTAGCCAAAACGAATGGGATTCCACTGGTTGCTAGCTATCACACACATCTTCCCAAATACCTTGAGCACTATGGAATGGGAATGCTCGAGCCATTATTATGGGAGTTGCTCAAAGCCGCACATAATCAAGCTCTTCTGAACCTTTGCACCTCAACAGCAATGGTTAAAGAACTAAGCGAAAAAGGAATTCAAAATACAGCTCTTTGGCAAAGAGGTGTAGATACAGATATTTTCCGGCCAGATCTTCGAAGGAATAAAACGCGCAAAAAACTATTAGGCAAATTTAGTGATGAAGGGGCCCTTCTTATCTATGTGGGAAGATTATCCGCTGAAAAGCAAATAGAAAGAATAAAACCTGTACTTAATGCACTACCAAACGCAAGACTGGCACTTGTAGGCGATGGACCATATAGAAATCAACTCGAGAAAATTTTTGACGGAACCCCAACTACATTCGTGGGCTACCTTGCAGGAGAAGAGTTAGCAAGTGCATATGCCTCAGGAGATGCTTTCTTGTTCCCCTCTAGCACCGAAACTTTAGGATTAGTACTTCTAG
>QCPK01000022.1 GCA_003212555.1 Prochlorococcus sp. AG-436-K22
TGGTAATGCTTTTTAAGAACAGCGTTTGCTTCGGGAAGACTAAAAGAAGTCTTAGAATGTTTGGTAATATTGATTCTCTTAGATTTCCACCCTGCATAGATATCTTTATCTAATTCCTCGCAGATTATTTCTGAGGCTTCAATATTTAATAACTCTTGTTCAAGAGTATTCATGCCATTTCCTTCTTGGATTTTAAATTCACCAGTACTTATATCAGCTTTAGCTAAACCCCATTTATAAGACGAGTGGTTTTCATCTCTATTAATTAATATTGCTGCTAACCAGTTATTTTTTTTGGCTGAAAGCATTCCTTCTTCAAGGACTGTTCCTGGTGTAAGTATTCTCGTAATACCTCTTTTGAGTAGTTTTCCTTCTTTATTTTGTACATTTTCAAGTTGATCACAGATGGCTATAGAATGTCCTTTTTGAACAAGTATTGAACAATAACGATTTGCAGCATGATGAGGTATTCCAGCCATTGGAACCCTACCTATGCTCTTACCAGCTTCTTTTCCTGTAAGAGTTAATTCTAATATTTGCGATAAATTTATTGCATCTTCAAAAAAACACTCAAAAAAGTCTCCAAGCCTATAGAGCAATGTCCTCCCGGGATTTTGTTCTTTTAGATCTACATAATGCCTTAGAACAGGAGTCAGCTCATCTTTGTCAACCAAACTGTGATGAGACCATGAAGGCTGATTTTCATCTGAATTAGATTCTTGCCTTTCTAAGGTTTGACTATTTAGGTTTGTTTTGTTTTTCTTTGTTCTGGGTCTTTTTTCAGCATCTTTCGTTAGGGCTTCGTCATTTAGCTCTGAATCTTCAAGGTTTTGTGACTTTTGTAACGAATTGAGTCTGACTGAATCTTCATCAGCTTCTTTAAACAAACTCCCTTGTAAAGCCTTACTTTCGGGCGTCATAGATAGTTTTCTGCCCAGTTGTTTGTTGGCATGGTAAAGGGGTTTTTCACTTTTGGATGTGAAGCCTCGCGACAACCCTTGTCATCTTTGTAAAAAATGTCGTTTCTCATGTGACAATTATGTGATTTAAGAGAGCTCTCGTTGCTCCATTGCTCCGGTTCCCATGCATTTAATTAATTCAGTTGCTGTTGAAGCACTTCTGTTTTGCTCATTATTATTGGTGATAGGTGTTCCTGTGCTTTATATGACACAGTCTGATCGCAGTGATCGCCGTAATCCAGAGATTAAAAAAATTGAGATTATCGGAGGAGTTTGGTTCCATTTAGTATTGCTCAACGGTCTTCTTAGCTCTTTTGTTTGAAACTGAACACTTAGCATGCGATGGTGGGTATATTAGGGAATTTCGCGATTAACAAATGGTTTCCATTGAAGGACGCTTTACGAACGCGTCTAATTTAAAAGTAGCCATCGTTGTAGCTCGATTTAACGATTTGGTAACCAATAAACTTTTAAGTGGCTGTATTGATTGCTTAAAGCGTCATGGCATTGATACTTCAGAAACGAGCTCTCAATTAGATGTGGCTTGGGTCCCAGGCTCTATGGAGCTTCCATTGGTTGCTCAATCTTTGGCCAGAACTGGTCGATATCAAGTTTTAATTACTCTTGGAGCTGTGATCAGAGGAGATACGCCTCATTTTGATGTTGTGATCAATGAATCTAGTAAAGGAATAGCAGCGGTATCAAGAGAAACTGGTGTGCCAATTATTTTTGGAGTTCTCACAACTGATACTATGCAACAAGCTTTGGAAAGAGCAGGTGTGAAAAGCAATCTTGGTTGGAGCTTTGCTTTGCAAGCTCTTGAGATGGGCTCTTTAATGAAGTCTTTGAATTAATAATCCCATGTCAATTAGATGAATTTATTGACCGTGGTCCCTTTTTTAAGGCATGCTGCTTTGGTAAAAAGAAAAGTTTTTTTTGCGGATGTAGCTCAGTGGTAGAGCATCTCCTTGCCAAGGAGAATGTCGAGAGTTCGAATCTCTTCATCCGCTTCCCGAAATTTTCTCTTGCAAATCATTTTTATTTCGCGTTATTAAAAATCTTTTGATGATCTAATGAACAAATTTTGCTTGGCGCAGTTTTTAAATCCAACTTGCCTATAAAATTCCGAACTATTGGTTGTCATTAGATAAACTCTCTCAACTTTGTTGACCTTTGGACTGGCAAGAAGAGCTTCTACAACTTTTCTACCTAACCCTTGTCTTTGTAATTCATCTGAAACAATGATGTCCCACAAAACTGCTCTGTAGATTCCATCGCTAGTTGCTCGACCAAATCCGATTATGTCACCATTTCTCCAAAGTGTTATAGCAACTGTGCTTCCAGCTAATAATCGCCGAATACTTTTGTAGTTTCTGTTCTTTGTCCAGAAAGCATGCTGATCAAATAACAACTTTAATTTTGATAATCCTTTCGAAGGCAAATAATGTGGCCCAAGGCCAAATATACGAAGCCCAGGTGCTCCTGCTGCGTGCTGAATAAGTTTTAAATCTTCCATTTTAAAAACGTCATGAACTAATTTCAGGTATCTAGTTTTGAAGAGATTTATATATTTCATTTATAGCGCTTAATCCTTTAGTGACGTCTAGGTGTATTGGTCGTTAGGCTGACAAGGTCTTTGTATTTGTTGTAATTATTATGCTCAAGCTTTTGCTGGGAGATCCAAATGCTCGCAAGCTGAAGCGCTATCAGCCAATTCTGACTGATATCAATCTTCTAGAAGAGGACATAACCTCTTTAACTGACGATGAATTGAGATCTAAAACAGCAGATTTTCGATCCCAATTGGATAAAACCTCCGACGATTTGCTACAAGGTTCTTTGGATGATTTGCTCCCTGAAGCCTTTGCAGTTGTTAGAGAGGCGAGCAAGAGGGTGTTGGGGATGCGCCATTTTGATGTCCAATTGATTGGCGGAATGGTTTTACATGAGGGGCAAATTGCTGAAATGAAAACTGGCGAAGGTAAGACGTTGGTAGCAACATTGCCAAGCTATCTGAATGCTCTTACCGGTCGAGGTGTTCATGTGGTTACTGTCAATGATTATTTGGCTCGTCGAGATGCTGAATGGATGGGCCAAGTTCATAGATTTCTAGGATTGTCTGTGGGCTTAATTCAACAGGACATGAGTCCTTTAGAAAGACGTAAAAACTATGAGTGTGATATCACTTATGCAACTAACTCTGAACTTGGTTTTGATTATTTAAGAGATAATATGGCTAGTGATATGAATGAAATTGTTCAAAGAAATTTCCAATTTTGCATTATTGATGAAGTTGATTCTATTTTGATAGATGAAGCCAGGACGCCTTTAATTATTTCTGGACAAGTTGAGCGTCCTCAGGAGAAATATCAGAAAGCAGCTCAAGTTGTATCTTCTTTAATAAGAGCGGCAGAGATGGGTAAAGATGGTATCGACCCAGAGGGAGATTATGAAGTAGATGAAAAGCAAAGAACATGTACACTTACTGATGAAGGCTTTGCTAAATCTGAGAACTTATTAAAAGTAAATGATCTATTTGACCCACAAGATCCATGGGCTCATTATATAACTAATGCGCTAAAGGCTAAAGAATTATTTGTTAAGGATGTCAATTATATTGTCAGAAATGATGAAGCTGTGATTGTAGATGAATTTACTGGTCGTGTTATGCCGGGAAGAAGATGGAGTGATGGACAGCATCAAGCAATAGAAGCAAAAGAAGAACTATCAATTCAACCTGAAACACAAACACTTGCTTCAATTACTTATCAGAATTTCTTTCTTTTGTATCCACGACTTGCAGGAATGACTGGTACTGCGAAAACAGAAGAAGTCGAATTTGAAAAAACTTACAAGCTCGAAACAACTGTAATTCCAACGAATAGACCACGTTCCAGACAAGATTGGGTAGACCAAGTGTTTAAAACTGAAGTTGCAAAATGGAGAGCAGTTGCAAATGAAACTGTAGAGATTCATAAGCAAGGCAGACCTGTTTTAGTTGGTACTACTAGTGTTGAGAAAAGTGAGGTATTAAGTGCTTTACTTTCCGAGCAAGAAGTTCCTCATAATCTTCTTAATGCAAAACCAGAAAATGTTGAAAGAGAGGCTGAGATTATTGCTCAGGCTGGTCGAGCAGGTGCAGTGACTATTGCAACTAATATGGCTGGTCGTGGAACAGACATTATTCTTGGTGGCAATAGTGATTACATGGCTCGTTTAAAGCTGAGAGAGGTATTGTTACCGAAATTAGTTAAACCAGAAGAAGGCCACAAGGCTCCTGTCCCTCTTCAAAGAACTAAGGGATCATCTTCGGGTTTTGGTCAAGAAATTGATGATTCAAAATCTAAAAGATCAAATGGATCTCAGAAAAAAAGTGTTGTTGAGACTCTTTATCCTTGTGTTTTAACTGATGAAACTGAAGAAGTTCTGATTTCGTTAGAGCGAGAGTTAATTAGAGAATGGGGGGATAGAACATTAAGCTCTATAGAATTAGAGGATCGCATTTCTACAGCTGCTGAAAAAGCTCCAACCAATGATTCCTTGATTCAATCATTGAGATCAGCTATTGCATTAGTTAAGACTGAGTATGATGTTGTTGTTAATCAGGAAGAAGTTCATGTGCGTGAAGCGGGAGGATTGCATGTTATTGGAACTGAGCGGCATGAATCACGTAGGGTCGATAATCAATTAAGGGGAAGAGCTGGGCGCCAAGGAGACTTAGGTAGTACTCGCTTTTTCTTATCTTTAGGAGATAACTTGTTGCGTATATTTGGAGGAGAAAGAGTTGCTGCGTTAATGAATGCTTTCAGAGTTGATGAAGATATGCCAATTGAATCTGGGATGCTTACTAGGTCCCTTGAAAGTGCTCAGAAGAAAGTAGAGACTTATTATTTTGATATAAGAAAACAAGTTTTTGAATATGATGAGGTTATGAATAATCAAAGACGTGCTGTTTATTCTGAAAGGAGGAGAGTTCTAGAAGGAATTGATCTTAAAAAGCAGGTAATTGGATATGGAGAAAGAACTATGAAGGAAATTATTTATGCTTACGTGAATTCCGATTTGCCCTCTGAAGAGTGGGACCTGAAGCAATTGGTTGCTAAAGTTCAGGAATTTGTTTACTTGTTAAATGACTTAAAACCTAAGGATATTGAAGGATTAGATATAGATGAACTCCAGGCATTTCTTCAAGAACAATTGCGCAATGCTTATGATCTCAAAGAATCTCAAATTGAAGAACAGCGTCCAGGACTTATGAGAGAGGCAGAAAGATTTTTTATACTTCAGCAAATTGATACTTTATGGCGTGAGCATTTGCAATCTATGGATGCTTTAAGAGAATCGGTAGGTTTAAGAGGCTATGGCCAGAAAGATCCACTTATTGAATATAAGAACGAAGGATATGATATGTTCCTTGAAATGATGACGAACATGAGAAGAAATGTTATTTATTCGATGTTTATGTTTCAACCTGCAGCTGCTTCAGATAAAAAATCAATTTAACTTAATTCTCGTGTAAATCATCACCTAAAAATTCAATAATCTCTCTATCTTTAAGGTTTTGTGCTTCTCCAGGAAATACCTTTTTAGGAATATTTCCTTGTCTAATTTCCTGAAGACAGCTATTTAAAATGCGTACTTGACTTTCTAAGTAATCAATTCTTTCCATAAGATTTCGGATTATAGTTGCTTCAGCATCTGGTAGTGCTGAATGAGCCAAAGGGTTTATGCGAGCACCACTTTGATGAATAATTCTCCCAGGTACCCCTACTACGGTGCTATTTGCTTCTACGTCTCTTACTACAACTGATCCAGCACCAATTCTAGTGTTGGCTCCCACGGTAATTGCTCCTAATACTTTAGCCCCAGCACCTACTACAACATTTTCCGATAAGGTTGGATGCCTTTTCCCATGACTTTTCCCGGTGCCGCCCAAGGTAACGCCTTGATATAGAAGGCAATGGTTTCCAATTTCAGTAGTTTCACCTATTACTACACCCATCCCATGGTCTATAAAAACCCCTTTTCCTATTTGAGCACCAGGATGAATTTCTATTCCAGTTAAGGATCGATTGAGTTGGCTTAGGACTCGGGGAAAAAGAGGCAAGCCGATATTCCAGAGTTTATGACTGATCCGGTGAAGGGTTAAGGCTTGGAAACCTGGATAGCAAAGAAGAATTTCTAAAAGGCCCCTGGCGGCTGGATCTCTTTCACGGATGATTGCTAGGTCTGAATAGAAAGCCTTAAGCATTTGCTCAAAGGAATAAATGAGTTATTTAAGTAGACCGATTTCTTTTTGCAGTCTCTCAAGTGTAGATTCGCTCAGGTACTTTTCGGCACAATGTACTTGAGGCATTCTAATTAGTTGGGAGCGATTTTGACGAAGGGTGTGCTCAACCAAAGGAAGACTTGGACTATCACATAAAACATAATTAGCTGCTCTTAATAGTGCTAGTAAGCGACTTCCTATATCAGGATTGGCAGTCATCAGTAATAACTCGTTACCCCTCATGCTGTGCAATATAACCTCAGCTGCTCGAAGGATACCTGGGCTAATGCTAACTATTCCTACACAACTACCAGAACGTAATTCTTTAAGCATTGCAAGCTCTTTACTGAAATCACTCAGATCAACTGCAATTGCTCTAACACGATGCTTTTTCGCAACTTCTTCTAGTGGTTGAAGGAAATATCTACTAGTTACAACAGTCCCAATGTTTGAGCTTTCCAAAACGCTTTCAAGTTCTTCCATAGGAACTACTTCGATTGGTACGTCAAGGTTTGGTTCAAGTTCTTCGGCGATTAACATTGATGCACCTAAGTCTTCTCTAGGAGTACTTACTAATACACGTGCTCCGCATCTAAGCCTCCAGTCAATTTCTTTAATAAACAATTCTCTTGTTTGTTGAAGAGTACACCCAGCATTCAATAGTTCATCCACACTTTTTCTAACTTCGTGGTCTAAATCTGTAATTTCTTTTTTTCTGAAGTTACTAGGGCTTTGCGGCTCTCGCTTTTTTTGTTGATTCCGAACATAAATTCCTGACCCTGCTATTGCTTCAACTACTCCGTCAGTTTCTAATTGACGATAAACCTTACTTATTGTATTTCTGTGTAAGCCAGTCTGCATTGCAAGTTGCCGTGTGCTTGGCAGCCGATGGCTTGGTGGAAAATGTCTTGCTGCAATAGCAAAACAGATTTGGTTATAAAGTTGAGTTGAGGCAGGGATATCGCTCTCCTGTTGGATATGGAACTTCACGCCTTTATGCCAGGTTTCAATGTGACCACGATAGTGAATATTTGATGGGGTGACAATTGTTTGTTTGTCCCAAGCTTATGGGACAGGGCGGAGAATCTCTTGCTTAAAAAAAAGATTTTAATGAAAGATGATTTTGTTATTTCTCTAAATAGTTCTTTTTGCCTTTGAGATCGTTTCCATTTCTTGTTCTTTTTTTAATAAAGGCGTCTTGCGAGGAGTTAAGAACATGATCATATTTCGCCCTTCCCTTTTTGCAGCTTGTTGAATTTCGGCTTGCTCTTCTAGGTCTTTGGCCATTCGAGCTAGCAGTGATTCTGCAAGGTTTGTATGTTGGATTTCTCGACCTCTAAAGATAACTGTGCACTTAACTTTATCCCCTGCTTTTAGAAAACGTGTTGCTTGTCCGATGCGAACTTGATAATCATGTTGGTCAATCTTATATCTCATTTTAACTTCTTTGACTTCGGTTTGGTGGGATTTTTTCTTAGCTTCCTTGGCTTTCTTTTCTTGTTCAAATTTGAATTTCCCATAATTCATTATTCTGCAAACTGGAGGGTCTGCCTTTTCACTTACTAAAACTAGATCCAGCTCTCTATCTTGAGCTACTTCTAATGCTTCTTCACGGGTAATTACTCCAAGTTGTGCTCCATCAGAATCAACTACCCTGAGTTTGGGATATTTGATACGTTCATTAATGTTTGGAAGCTCTCTTACAGGAGCGCGACGATCAAACCGGGGACGTGGTGGCATTCAGTGTGTTGAGGTTATAAAGCAGAACAAGAGTGGTAGGAACCAATTCTAAATCTACTTGCTTCACCCTATAACGTTTTGGATCAAAGAGAGAGCTTCATCTAGTGAGTTTTTTTCATTTAGCCATTTTGGATTATGTTGCCTTCTAAACCAAGTTCTTTGTTTTTTGGCAAATTGATTAGTTCTTTGGGTTGTGGATTCTAAGGCTTCGGCTAAAGAATAATTTCCTAGGATCACTTCAAGTGACTCTTTATATCCAATAGTTTGCAGTAAAGATAGCTCCTTCCCATATTTCCTAATTAGTTGTTGCGTTTCTTCAATGAGACCATTATCAAATAATTTTTTTGTTCTTATAGCAATCCTCTGATTTAGGTCAATGGGATCTAAACCAAGCTCTATTAGCTTCCATTGAGGAGTTTGAAATGATTGAAGAGAACTTATGCTTTTTCCAGTTGCATAAAAAACTTCTAGTGCCCTTATTGTTCTAATAGAGTCCTGCTTCCCTATTTTCTTGCATGTTATTGGGTCACATTTTTTAAGTATTTGATAACATTCCACTTGCCCAATTTGTTTGAGCTCTTCTCGCAATTTTATTTGTGGGGGTACTGCGGGAGGGTTAAGACCGCTGGTGAGTGCTTTTAAATATAAACCACTTCCTCCAACTAGAAAGCCAATATTTTTCTCTTTTATTGTTTTTGCTAAGCTACATTCTGCTTCTTTTTTGAATTCATGCAATGTTATTTGCTCATTAGGTTCCTTCAGATCAAGTAAGTAATGCTTGACTTGTTTTTGTTGTTTTAAAGTTGGCTTAGCTGTACCTATATTCATCCCTTTATACAATTGTCTAGAGTCAATATTGTGAATTCCTACGTTAATTCTCTTAGCTATTTCGATAGCAAGATTAGTTTTTCCACTGGCTGTTGGACCAAGTAAAACAATTACAACTGGTTTAGGTGTTTGCATGAATACTGTCTTTATAAAGCTGGAAAAATCTTGGTTGGGAACAACTTTTGTTTTGTTAGCAATTTCTTTTAAGTCTTTCTTGGTTCCCAGTGTTAAATTGAAATTGCCAGGTTAAGGTTTCTGTTAGATGAATTTTGTAACACAATCTTTTCTGGTTCTTTTTTAGGCGAATGGTAGAAGACTCCTCGGTTAAAAAAGTTCAAGCTGCTTATGGCGCTGAGCAAATCCAAGTCCTTGAAGGATTAGAACCTGTCAGGAAAAGACCAGGGATGTATATCGGTTCTACCGGACCGAGGGGCTTACATCACCTTGTGTATGAAGTTGTAGATAATGCAGTGGACGAAGCACTTGCAGGACATTGCAATGAAATAGTGGTTGTGCTTTGTAGTGATGGCTCTGCTTCAATCACTGACAATGGGCGGGGAATACCTACTGATGTTCACCCCAAAACTGGAAAAAGCGCATTAGAGACTGTCCTCACTGTTCTGCATGCAGGTGGAAAATTTGGAAGTGGGGGTTATAAGGTTTCGGGTGGTTTACATGGAGTTGGGGTTTCTGTAGTCAATGCTTTGAGTGAGTGGGTAGAAGTTACTGTTAATAGGCAAGATCAAACTCATTATCAGAGATTTGAGCGAGGAGCTCCTGTAGGAAGCTTGCGTTCTGAGAAACAGTTGGGAAAAGATAAAAAAACTACAGGAACAAAAGTTAATTTTAAACCTGATCAGGAGATCTTTACCAATGGAATTGAGTTTGATTATGGAACTTTGTCTTCAAGGTTAAGAGAGCTGGCTTATCTAAATGGTGGAGTAAGAATTATTTTCCGTGATGAAAGAAAAGCTGTACTTGATACTAATGAAAAAGCTTATGAAGAAATTTATTTTTACGAGGGTGGAATTAAAGAATATGTTTCTTATATGAATTCTGAAAAAGATGCATTACATCCTGAGATAATTTATGTGAATTCAGAAAAGGATGGTGTGCAGGTAGAAGCAGCCCTTCAATGGTGTATTGATGCTTATTCAGATAGTATTCTAGGCTTTGCAAATAATATTCGTACGGTAGATGGCGGTACTCATATTGAAGGTTTAAAGACAGTTTTAACTCGTACACTTAACTCTTTTGCACGTAAGAGAGGTAAGCGCAAAGAAGGTGATTCAAATTTAGCTGGAGAAAACATCCGTGAGGGATTAACTGTAGTGCTTTCAGTTAAAGTTCCTGAGCCTGAATTTGAAGGACAGACGAAGACAAAACTAGGGAATACTGAAGTAAGAGGTATTGTAGATAGTCTTGTAGGTGAATCTCTTGGACAATATTTGGAATTTAATCCTTCAGTAATTGATTTAATTCTAGAGAAGGCAATTCAGGCTTTTAATGCAGCTGAAGCAGCCCGACGTGCCAGAGAACTTGTACGTAGGAAAAGTGTGCTTGAGAGTACTACTCTTCCAGGAAAGTTGGCAGACTGTAGTTCAAGAGACCCTTCTGAATCAGAGATATATATTGTTGAGGGAGATTCAGCTGGTGGTTCAGCGAAGCAAGGACGTGATAGAAAGTTTCAAGCTATTCTTCCTCTAAGAGGAAAAATTTTAAATATTGAGAAAACTGATGATGCAAAGATCTATAAAAATACAGAAATACAGGCATTAATTACTGGGCTTGGTCTAGGCATTAAGGGAGAAGAGTTTTCTTTAAAAAACTTGAGGTATCACAGGGTGGTAATTATGACTGATGCTGATGTTGATGGAGCACATATACGTACACTCCTCTTAACTTTCTTTTATCGCTATCAAAAGGAATTAGTTGAAGGAGGCTATGTATATATTGCTTGCCCTCCTCTATACAAGGTAGAGAGGGGTAAAAATCATGTTTATTGCTATAACGAATCTGATTTACAAAAAGCAATTAATAAATTTGGAGAAAAAGCAAACTATACAATACAAAGATTTAAAGGATTAGGTGAAATGATGCCAAAACAATTGTGGGAAACAACCATGGATCCTTCTACTAGGATGATGAAACGGGTAGAAATTGAGGATGCTTTAGAAGCTGATCGTATTTTTACGATACTTATGGGAGATAAAGTAGCTCCAAGAAGAGAATTTATTGAAACTCATAGTGTTGAACTTGACATGGCTACTTTGGACATTTAAAGGAAAATATGAGAACTTTATTTCATTGGGGATGTTTGCTATCTTTTGCATTAATTGCACCGGTTGCATTGCCTGCCGGAGGTGCAAATAAAACACAATTTGAATTCATGAATAGACAAGAAGCAGATATTTGTGTTGCAGGAGACTCATGTTTTCTATATCCCTTTCCCTCAGAATCAGCAGAATCTTATAATAATGTAGATTTGGGTACTAGTCTTAGGATCATAAGGCTTTGGCAAAATACCGATGGTTCGCATTGGCTTCAAGTTCAACTATCTCAGAATAGTTTCTTTAATGCTCCTGTTTTGAAGGCAAGTCGAGGATGGATTAATGTTGGCTTTATTAGCAAATCATAAATCTTCTTTATTAATTATAAGTGGGGCAATTCCAGGTGCATTACTGAGAATGCAAGTTTCCAAGCAATTATTCTTATATACACAATCTAAATTACTTGGTTTGGTAATACTCAATACAGTTGCAACATTTTTGCTAGGTTTCTTTCTTGCTATTCAACCAAAATTAGAACTTATTTCTTCTAATAAAGGATTGTATTTGTTATTATGTGTTGGATTTCTAGGTAGCTTTAGTACCTTCTCTTCATTCATCTTTGAGCTTTACTCTTTTTCCCGTAAGCATAGATTGATTAATTTTTTTTGTATGGTCTTTTTCTCTATTTTATTAGGTCTATTTGCTGTCTTCTTAGGGCAGTATTTTGGAAATCTTTAAAAGCTTTTGAAGGATATATTGTTAAGAAATCAAGTCTTATTGGTTTGCTTAGGTGCAATTCCTGGAGCTTTATTGCGCTCGCAACTTGATAATTCTTTCTTTGCAAATATCTTGGGAGTGTTTCTTTTGGGCCTAATTTGTGGCATGAACTTAAATTCTCGTGCTCATTTTTTTTGGATTTTAGGCTTTTGTGGATCCTTCACTACATTTAGCAGTTGGATGGTGGATACCTTTGCATTGATTAATGCAGGCTTCTTATTTCGAGCAATTGTCTTCATTGGTTTAACTTTGATTGCTGGATTTTTGTCATTATCGTTAGGTTTTTTGCTTGGAAAGACAATTAAGCAATTATTTCTGTCTCTATAGACATAGGATGTTTGAGCCCTTTTGGTGCGCCAATGAATGAAGGGATAGGTGCATCTCTTGATGGTCAATCATCGGTAAATGTTCCCCTAGTTGCTGAGCTGGTAACACAGCAACTAGAAACCATGCTGTCTGCTGGCAACTATGACGGCGTGAAGATGTTGCTTGAGCCTGTTCAGCCAGTTGATATTGCTGAAGCAATAGGGAATTTGCCTTTAATATTGCAGGCATTAGCTTTTAGGCTGTTAAATAAGAATGAAGCTATAGAAGTTTATGAATATCTTGACCCTTCTGTTCAACAGAGTCTTCTTGACCGACTTCGATCGGGAGAAGTGCTTGAATTGGTTGAAAGGATGTCCCCTGATGACAGGGTGAGTTTATTTGACGAATTGCCTGCAAAAGTGGTTCGTAGACTACTTTCAGAACTCAGCCCTGATGAAAGGCGAGTCACAGCTCAGATGTTGGGATATGAAGCTGAAACTGCTGGAAGGTTAATGACCAATGAGTTTATTGATTTAAAGGAATTTCATACTGCTTTTGAGGCTTTGAATATTGTTAGGCGGCAAGCTCCTTTTACAGAAACAATTTATAGCCTTTATGTCACTGATAGAGAGAGACATTTGACTGGGATTCTTTCTTTAAGAGATTTGGTGACTGCTGACCCAGACACCAAAATTGGTGATGTAATGACTAGAGAGGTGGTGAATGTTCGTACTGACACTGATCAAGAAGAAGTTGCAAGGGCCATACAAAGGTATGATTTTTTAGCTCTACCAGTTGTTGATCGAGAAAAACGTTTGGTTGGAATAGTTACTGTTGATGATGTTATTGATGTCATTGAGCAAGAAGCAACTCGTGATATTTATGCAGCAGGCGCTGTACAAGCTGGAGATGAAGATGATTATTTCCAAAGTAATTTGTTTTCAGTAGCTCGTAGAAGAGTTGTTTGGTTGTTTGTTTTGGTTATTGCGAATGGACTGACTGCCAAAGTTATTGCAACTAATGAGGCTATTACAAGCCAAATTGTTTTATTGGCAGCCTTTATTCCGCTTTTGATAGGAGCAGGGGGCAATGTTGGTGCTCAGAGTTCAACTGTTGTTATTAGAGGTTTAAGTACTCAAAGAATCCAGACGCTAGGCCTCATGAAAGCTGTTTTTCGGGAAGCTATCGCTGGGGCTTTACTTGGTCTGCTTATGCTTTTATTTGTTGTCCCATGCGCACTTTGGCTTGGGCAAGGTGATGAAGGTGTTTTAGTAGGTACTGCAGTGGGGATAAGTCTTCTTGCTATAACAACCCTTGCGGCAACTGCAGGAGCCACTCTTCCATTATTGTTTCAGAGAATGGGCTTAGACCCAGCGTTGATGTCAGCTCCTTTTATTACTACAGCAACTGATGTTGCAGGTGTTTGGATTTATTTTGCAACAGCTTCTTGGTTATTAACAAGAATAGGCAACTAGCTTAAGTATTAGGTATTTACACCTAACTTGACTGAAAGCCAAGACATTTTTTTGTGCTTTACAGTTCTTAATGATATTCTTTACAAAACTCAATAGAGTTGTTACGTGACAAATTCTCAAAGTACACCCTCCTCCCCATCACCTGTGCTTGCTCCAGTCAAGAAATCAATAGCTGAGGTTGACTTAGTGCGGTCTTATCTCAGAGATATTGGGAGAGTTCCCCTGTTAACAAATGAGCAGGAAATTACATTAGGTCGCCAAGTGCAAGATTTGATGCATCTTGAAAAGTTGGAAAAGGAGATATTAAGCGCTAATGGCAAAAAACCTTCTCAGGAAGAATTGGCTAAAGATGCTGGAATAAAGATTGAGGATTTAGTGAAAATATTTCGGAGAGGAAATCGTGCCAAAGAGAGAATGGTCGCAGCTAATTTACGATTAGTAGTAAGCGTTGCGAAAAAATATACAAAGAGGAATATGGAACTTCTTGATTTAATCCAAGAAGGTACAATCGGTCTTGTTCGAGGTGTTGAAAAATTTGATCCAGCAAGAGGATATAAATTTTCAACATATGCTTATTGGTGGATTCGGCAGGGAATAACACGAGCTATTGCAGAAAAAAGTCGAATTATTCGTTTGCCAATTCATATCACAGAGGTCCTCAATAAATTAAAGAAAGGGCAAAGAGAGTTGAGCCAGCATTTAGCTAGAACCCCATCTATGCAAGAACTAGCAAATTATGTAGATATTCCAATTGACGAAGTCAAGGAATTAATGTTTAGGGCTAGTCAACCTGTAAGTTTGGAATCAAGGGTAGGCGATGGAGAAGATACTGTTTTATTAGATTTACTTTCTTCAGATAGTGATTTGCCCAGTCAAAAGATTGAAATAGATTGCATGAAAGGAGATTTAGAAGTTCTTTTACAAAAGTTACCTGAACTGCAAAATAGAGTTCTAAGAATGCGTTATGGAATTAATGGTGAAGACCCTATGACTTTGACTGGGATCGGCCGTATTTTGGGAATTAGTAGAGATAGAGTAAGGAATCTCGAACGTGATGGGCTTAAAGGACTGAGGAAATTTAGTAACGCTGTAGAGGCTTATGTGGCGTCTTGAATTAGTTTTAATAAAATAGGGTTAACTAGTTCAGGGCTTTCATCGTGAGGACAATGACCTGAGTTCGGTATTATTTCTAATGATCTAATGCATTCGATATACGAGAACCAATCTTCTGCTTCTGAAATTGGCTCCCAAGGATCATCTTCTCCACAAATCATATTTACTGGTATATCAAGTTGTTTCATGAGCTGAGGAGCTAAGTAATCATTGAAGATATTTATGAAACCGTGAAAAGCTTCAGGAGCGCCTAAACCTTTTGCTGGTTGATAAAGCATATTAATTAAGTCTTCATCTATATTCGAGCCACTTGGATAAGCTTTTTTAAGAACTTTTTTGATGAAATCAGGCTTGGCTGCATTTCTAAAAAGTTTTTTGCTAAGCCATCTTTGCCGAGTGAAGAATTTGAGGAAAGGCCTCAAGCCTTTTTGAACGAAAGATTGCTTTGCAAGTTGCTTATCATCCATTAATCTTTGAGCACAATTTATTAAAATAATTCCTTGACACTTAGGACCGAGAATCTTTGCTGCTCTTAGTGCAATAATTCCTCCAATTGAATTACCAATTAGGATTACTGGCTGCTTAATAACTACTTTTGTAAAGTCTGCAATTTGTTGACCCCAGTTATCGAAGTTGTAGCAGAAGGTATCTGGTCTTTCTCTCTCCCCTTGAATACAAGAATTTGGTTGACTACTTTCTCCAAATCCAATTAAATCTATTGCATAACATTCGCAAATACTTCCAAGGACAGCTTGGTTGTGTCGCCAATGATCTTTGTTAGCACCAAAACCATGGATTAACAATGTTGATACTTGCGAGTTCATTAAGCCTCCTTGTTTTTTCCACGCAACATCTAATCCATTCCAGTTCAGAAAATGTGTATTTGGATTAGTCAAAATTCTGGTCCCATGGAAATTCTTGAGAGCATTGAAAAAATGAGATTCGAGCTATTGAAATGGTATGAATGCCATGGAAGGCATTCGATTCCTTGGAAGCTTAAACCAGATGGTAGCGTGCCCAAAAAGTCAGAAAAACTTCCTGTTTATCCAATCTTGGTTGCAGAAGTAATGCTTCAGCAAACTCAACTGAATGTCGTGTTGCCTTATTGGGAAACCTGGATGAAGACTTTCCCAACTCTACTTGATTTAGCTAGTGCGTTAGATCACGAAATTTTATTTGTTTGGCAGGGACTTGGTTATTACTCTAGAGCTCATAGGATTCATAAGACAGCCAAAGTATTGCGAGACCTTTTGGGCGATAGTGATCATTTGAATCCAGAGTCTTGGCCTATTGATATAGAAAGTTGGATTGCTTTACCTGGGATTGGGCGGACTACGGCAGCAAGCATCATTTCTTCTGCATTTAATATTCCTGAAGCTTTATTGGATGGAAACGTTAAAAGGATTCTTTCAAGATTAATTGGGAGTCAAGATAGTTTGTCCAAAGATTTAAAAAGACTTTGGATGTTGAGTGATGTGCTTGTGGACCCTAATTATCCAAGGGACTTTAATCAGGCGTTTATGGATCTGGGTGCAAAAATTTGTACTTCTAAGAATCCGAAATGTTTTTGTTGTCCATGGCAAAAATATTGTTTTGCCTATCATGAAGGAAATCCATCTGTATTTCCACTAAAGGGTTCTAGAAAAGTTGTGCCATATTCAGTTATTGCTATTGGTTTAGTTTTCAACGATTTAGGAGAAGTGCTTATTGATCAAAGGACAAATGATCAGAGTATGGCTGGAATGTGGGAATTCCCTGGAGGGAAGCAAGAGGAAGGTGAGAGTATTGAATCTACAGTTATTCGAGAACTGTCTGAAGAATTAAGTATTAAGGTCAAAGTTGCGAAGAAACTTGTGGAATTTAATCATTCCTACTCCCATAAGAAGCTTCATTTTGTTGTTTATATTTGTCAGCTGATTTCTGGGGTTCCAAAACCGTTAGCAAGTCTTCAAACTAAATGGGTTCACCCTAGTGAATTAATCAACTATCCTTTTCCTACCGCTAATCAAAAAATGATTTCCGCAATAAAAGATTATCTAGCTTCTGATCAAAACCCATAAGGTTTGTATTTTCCAGTATTTTAAATTTAGATCTAATATTATTACTGAAGAAAATGAATAACTCTAAAGTAATTTGTATAGGTGAAGCTTTGGTCGATCGTTTAGGAACGCCTGGTGGGGACCCTGCTTTGGATAAAGATTTTGATGATTTGTTAGGTGGAGCCCCTGCCAATGTTGCATGTGGCTTATCTAAGTTGGGTATAGATGTAGCATTTCTTGGGAGCCTAGGTAATGATTCTATTGGAAAAGAGTTTTGTGATTTATTTACTTCTTTAGGGATAAATATTTCTGGCATACAGTTAAATGATGAATTGCCAACTCGCATTGTTCTTGTCCATCGCGATATTAAAGGAGAACGTTCTTTTGGAGGTTTTGTTGGAGGACCTAATAATTCATTTGCCGATCAAAAACTGAACTTGCAGAAAATAAAATCGATATGGTCTTCTCTATCTAAAAGTGCAAGCTGGTTGTTACTTGGTACTATTCCATTTGCATCAGAATCATCGAGGGAAGCTGTTACTTGGGTCCTAGATAATGCTAGAAAAAATAACCTTAACATTGCAATTGATGTGAATTGGCGCCCAACTTTTTGGGATTCATCTTGGGATCCAGATACCCCTCCAAATTTTGAAACTTGCTCTTTCTTGAAACCTTTTTTGGAGCAAGCATCTTTGCTTAAGCTTGCTAGGGAAGAAGCTCTTTGGTTTTTTAACAATGATAACCCGATAGAAATAGCTGAATCTTTATCAAATAGGCCCAGTGTAATTATCACTGATGGAGCTCAACCTATTCGATGGCTTTTAGGAGCTTTTTCAGGCGAAACCGAAGCAATATCGTCATCATCATTAGTAGTTGATACAACCGGCGCTGGTGACTCTTTTACTGCTGGCATTATTTCTCAACTTTCCACTCATTCTTTTTATCCGCGAAATAAGGTTGAAGCAGAAAAAATCATTTGTTTTGCTGCTGCATGTGGAGCTTTAGTTTGTGGAGGGAAAGGAGCAATTGACCCTCAACCAAGTTCTTCAGAAGTGGAAAAATTCTTAGCTTCGTTAGAAGACGGCATGATTTGAATCTCCCGTCCTTCATTGGCTAAGTACATTATGGAAATTTTGCAAGCATAATCGATTGAAATAGTTAATCGAGATGGCCATTCAATTATTAGTAGCCCATTGCACTGGTTAGCTATTTCTTCTTCTTGAAGGAACAATTCATTGGCTGCGCTTGGTTCTTCTAACCTATAAAGATCTAAATGAAATAGCGCTCTTTTGCCGTGGAGATAATGATGGGATAAAGCAAAAGTTGGACTTGTGATTTGCTCGCTTATTTCCAGTCCTTTCCCTATTCCTTTTACTAAAGAGGTTTTACCTGCCCCTAATGGACCCTCCAATAAAAGCACTTTTATACCGGAAAGTTCTTGCGCTAAAGATTCGCCAAATTTGATTGTGCTCGCATGATTTTTAAGAATCCATCTTGATTCGTTAGAGTGGTTGTTAATCATGTTTTGGAATTTTTAATTTCACAAACACCTTGCTTCTTGTTAATTATGGTTTCTTCTACAGTATCAAGTTCAAAATTAGTTAATGATTCATCTTATGAAGTCGCAGATATCGAACTTGCTGATTTTGGTCGTAAAGAGCTAGCTATAGCAGAGAAAGAGATGCCTGGTTTAATGGCATTGCGGGAAAAATATATTAAGGAAAAGCCTTTGCAAGGTGCTCGTATTGCTGGGAGCCTTCATATGACAATTCAGACAGGAGTGTTGATTGAGACTTTAGTGGCCTTAGGTGCCCAGGTTAGATGGGCCTCTTGCAATATTTTTTCTACACAAGATCATGCAGCATCTGCGATTGCAAAAAATGGCATACCAGTGTTTGCTAAAAAAGGAGAAACATTAACTGAATACTGGTCTTATACCCATCGAATTCTTGAGTGGGGTGCGTTGGAAGGACCGAATATGATTTTGGATGATGGTGGAGATGCAACTGGTTTAGTGATTCTTGGAGATAAAGCTTCTCAAGATTCTTCAGTGCTGGATAACCCTTCCAATGAAGAAGAGATTGCGTTATTTGCTTCTATTCGGAAAAAATTGTCTGTAGACGCATCATTTTATTCACGCATTAAAGGGATGATTGCAGAAATTGACCCAATTTGTGCTTTGCAAGCAGCAATGGAGGGCTACAGAGTCGTTCGATTAGATGATGTGGTTGAACAAATTGATATTTTTGTTACTGCGACTGGCAATTATCAAGTTATTTGTCATGAGCACTTAATTCGAATGAAAGATGAAGCTATAGTTTCTAACATTGGTCACTTTGACAATGAAATTGATGTTGCTTCGTTAAAGTCTTATAAATGGGAGAATATTAAGCCGCAAGTTGATCATATAACTCTTCCTAGCGGCAATAAGATAATTCTTTTAGCTGAGGGCCGTTTAGTTAACTTAGGATGTGCAACTGGCCATCCTAGCTTTGTAATGAGTAATTCATTTACAAATCAAGTTTTAGCCCAGATAGAATTGTTTACTAAAGGAAATGAATATAGTGAAAATGTTTATGTATTACCTAAACATTTAGATGAGATGGTTGCGCGCCTTCATTTAGAAAAAATAGGCGCTCAATTAACACAACTTACGAGTGAACAAGCTGATTATATTAACGTTCCTGTTCAGGGCCCTTATAAACCAGAGCAATATCGGTATTAATAAGGGCTAATTATTTAATATCAATACATGAATATTGCTGATCTCTTGCTTTCATTACCGGATCTTATTGGTAATGCTGTTGAATCTAATCAGTGGTTTGGGTATGGAGCAATTTTAATTGCAATGTTTTTAGAAAACTTATTTCCCCCTATACCCTCTGAATTAATTATGCCCCTTGGTGGCTTTTATATTGCTCAAGGCCAATTAAGTTTTTTCCCAGTTATTATTGCGGGTCTGATTGGTACGGTGTTAGGTGCATTCCCTTGGTATGGATTAGGGAGGTTAGCTAATGAAGAAAAGATAGAGATTTGGCTCACTAAATATGGTAAATGGTTGGGTGTTACACCTAATGATTTATATAAAAGTCGTAGTTGGTTCTCTAGGTATGGAATAGCTTTGGTTTTTTGGGGAAGGTTAATTCCTGGTATACGCACATTAATTTCTGTGCCTGCTGGTATTGAATTAATGCCTTTAACACCTTTTATATTTTGGACAACTGCAGGGAGTCTTCTATGGATCATTTTTTTAACAGTTTCAGGTATAATTTTAGGTGAAAGTTATAGCACAGTTGAAATTTGGATTGAGCCTTTTTCGAAGGGTGTTAAATCTATATTGGCCTTTTCAATATGTATTC
>QCPK01000023.1 GCA_003212555.1 Prochlorococcus sp. AG-436-K22
ATATAGGAGAGGCTTCCTTCTCTTTGATTAGTTTTGGCATTATGTTTCAGGAATGGCTAATTGATTTTAGTGACGAAAGGTTATTTATTTTTTAAATCATATTTAACCTTTAGCAAATATGATCAGCTTGAGAAGCTCATAAATTCTTAAAATATTCTCTGTAAGCTTTTAAATGATTGCTCAAGTGCACTTATAAATAAAAAAGCCCCGCCTATATAAGACGGAGCCTTTTGAATTCTAAGGAAGCTTTATTTAAGTAGAACTTGCACTCAAGTTTAGCTTTGCCCCTAGATCCTTAAAGTTGTAACCCATTGCTCTTAAAGCATGCCATAGATGCCCTTGAAGAGCAAAGAATCCTGCAATGTAATGGAAATTAGCTGTAAAACATCGTCCTGAATGACCCAAAGGTGCAATTCCATTGCTGTAGTCTATGGAATCAACAAAAGCAGGGGCAATTACAAAAGCTCTATTAAGGGGCTCTCCATAAAACTCAACTGGATAAACAGTGGTGTTCTGAGAACACCAGAATGCTGCAACAATTGCCATCCAGCCAATACCAGCAAGGCTAAAAGAGAGAATTGATTCAGCTGAAAGTAGTCCAGCTCCTTTTAACCTGTCGTATTCGCCCAAGCGCTTATCTTCCCATTTTGTTGAACCTGCTATCGCATGGAAGCAACCTCCTGTTATCTCAGCAAATGCCAAGAAGGCATGACCTCCCATAACATCTTCAAGGCTATCTATGTTCAAGAAGTTGACTTGTCGTTCCCAAATCATTGACAAGTCAAGGTTGTAATTAACTTGTCGAACTGCACCTATAGCAGGATCATATATCCCATGAATTCTTGCCCATTCAACAAACCAAGCACAAGCCAGACCAAAAAGTATTAGATGGTGACCAAGAATAAAAGTTTGATTATCAGGGTTGTCCCATTCCAATTTGAACTTTCTTGCTTGAGGAACTTCACTCTTCTGCATGTCATCTGGGAAATAGATAGCATGTAAAAGGCCGCCTCCACCGTAAACCATAGAGAGGATAAGGTGGACTATAGCAATTGTTACAACACCTGCCCCTGTCCACACTCCTGCTTCATCGAAGCCAATACCTACTGATGCTAAGTGAGGAAGGAAAACCAACCCCTGATCACCCATAGGTAAAGAAGGGTCAAAACGAGAAAGTTCAAAAAGGGTGTTTGAACCTGCTCCAAAAGCTATCATCCCCGTATGTGCTACATGAGAGGAAATAAATCGTCCAGAGCGATTGGTAACGGAAGCATTACCTGCCCAGTAGTCATAAGTGACATCTGGGTTTCCGTAAGTCTGCATAAAATTTAGATCTTCAAGAGTATATACATGACCTAAGACTACAATGAGAATTTTTTTATGCTCGCATTTGTTAAATGATTTTATCAACTTGTGTTGGAGCTGAAAAACGGTATTAAAAAATAAGTTAAATCTATGTGATTAGAAATTTGAATTTCTAAGACTAAACATATTTTTAGCGATTACTTCTTATGCTTCTACAATCGATTTATTTTCTCAAATGTTTTAAAGTTACTATCTCAACTTATCAATAGCTAACATTTTTTAAAATTATCGCAATAGAGTCATTAATCCTATTGTATTGCTAGCCAAAGTTAAAGTCTGGCCTAGGTTAAGAAGACTTACTAACTCCTCAATAATTTCTTATTACCTATAGGGCTTTCTAAGCCTGTAAGAATTTATTATTGAATTCAACAGATCTAACACAGCTCCCAATTTTATTATTGACTAATAATTTCTTATAAAAGAAGAGACGTAAACCAAAATCATGAAATAGATCCTACTGCTTTTTTAGGAGATCTTATTTGAAATATAAATAAAAGTAGCATTGGCAAAAGAGGAATTAAATAACGCATATGGGCAGCACCATAAAGTGTTGGTAATAAAACTGCTAGCGGATAAATTAATTCAATAGAATGTTTATCTACCTTATATTGATAATATATATATTTAAACAATCTCCAGAACAACCATCCATGGAAGATAAAAAAGCATATTGTGCTAACTACATGAATCCATAATATGCTAGCAAATTCGGCTGGCAAAATTAAGCAGTAAGTAGCAATAGACTCACGTGCACCTAGATCCAAAGCTAGGTGGATCAAAGGTGTAAAAAAATATGATAATGTTTCGCTTAACCTAAGTCCAAAATCTTGATTATTTAGCCAACTAGAAATATTTGACCTTGAATAGCATCCAAAATTCTGTCCTATATAATAAATTGCATAGTTAAACTGCAACAGGCTAGACAAAGATAGAAATATAAGGCCAATTGAATGCAATGGTAACTTTAGCTTTCTATACTCTTTTAAAGCTAATATCCATCCCATTGGCAAAAGAGCATTTCTAAAAAGAGAAAAGAATGCAGTAGCTAATAGTGTCCAATGTCTCCATTTCCTTAAAAGTACTCCTGTACAGATTAAACCCATAGGTATAACCGCAAATAGAGAAGTATCAAGCTTCAGTGAATATAGAGCTAGATATGGATGTGCGCCTAATAATATCGAATAAAAGTAAGAAGCTCTTCTAGAATGAATATTAGTTGATATATAAATAAAGAAAGATGAGACTGATATATTTACAAATAAAGATAGGATTATAAAATACCAAGACTTAATCAAACTGGGAGTATAGTTAATTAATCTGGCTAATGCCGAGAAAAGTGGATTAGGAAGCTCCCAGAATAACTTTTCCTTTCCAAATTCACCGCTATAAAGGTTAAGATCTACCCAAGTAAAAGTTCTAGAATCATAAAAAGGAATAATTAGTAGTATTGCTAGTGCAAATATTAACCTTGTGCAAATAAATATTTGTAATTGTTTTGAAATCATAAGTTTAATTCATCTAAAAAAGATGGAGAAATTAAAGTCTTCACCTGTTTGCCTGAATTATAATCGTATAGGAAGAATAATAACATTGTTAATATTGCAATGGCTGATGAAGTCGTAAATAAAGTAGAAGTCCCTGCGCTTACAAATATACCTGACTGAACCTGAGGTATTATACTAGTGAAAAATAAGTAAATGGATGTAGAACAACATAAACTCGAAATTAACAGAAGTAAGCTGCCAAGATTGAGCCTATTAATATATTTATTAATAAATCTAGAGATCAATGCTTTGAGCCAAAAAGAAAGAAGTGGGAATAGCATTGATTTTGTTTCCATTGAGCTGTTCCAATTTTCTCCATATCTTGCATTCATTGCAACTTCATAAATTAATAGGTCGAAATAGTTACTTCTAACTAATAGGCTACTTTCGAATAAATAACGCTTGTTCAATTTAGGGCCGAATTTAGTCCCTAATAAAAGGCGGCATGTTAAACGATTCATAGCTATATAGCCATTACTAATATCAGTGAGTCCTCTATAGGCCAGAGCTCCCCTTGCAATGGGTTCAAGAAATAATGACCCTACTCTCCTCGCCCAAGGGATACTATCTGATCCAATTTGAAATAGGTATCTAGAACCTTTTATTAATAGTAATTCTGTGGCTGGAAGGTCAATTAAATATTTAATTATATCTTTAAGATAAATTGCTGAATGTTGACCATCCGCATCTACTTTTATTACTGCAATGCATCCATTATCCAGAGCGAAATGAAAGCCAGTTAAAGTTGCTGCTCCTACTCCTGAATTAATTTTGTGATGAATAAAATTAATTTTTGGGTGACATTCAATTTCCTCCCAACTATCGATAGGGCATGCATCATTTACCACTACAATTCTAATTTCACACAACGATTCAATCTGATCAGAAACAATTAGAATTGATTTGACAACTTTGCCTACCTTCCCTTTAGCTTTGTAGCAGGGTATCACAACAAAAATTACGGGTTTCATTTAAAGATCATGTTTTTTTGAATCAAAAATGATGTTATTGCTAATATAGGGATTATAATACATATAGCAAATACAGGCCTAACGCCTAAATTAATTATTATTTTCAATATAAACCATTGATTTATCCAACTAAATAGTACTAAAAAAGCGTATTGAATAGGGCGCCCTTTTCGCTTAAATATGCCATATTTACTAGCTAAATAGCCACCAAAAGCATGGAAAGCTTGACTTGCCAATGTAGCAGCTCCAATGGGAGCGAAAGATAGCAATAGTAATAGTATATAATTACTTATAAGAGTATTAGAAGCTCCTGCAATGAGGAATCTAATAAATGGACCTGATTTAAGTTGTTTCAAAATAGAATTACCTTGGATCTCAATTTAATAAGACCTGCTTTATAATATAAAATCAATGGAAAAAGACTTAGAAGCCCAAAGATTGAAAGCAGTGGTTCTATTAAAATCACTCTATAGCAACAAATAACTAAAAGGAATAATCCAATTAAGAAAGTAACTATTACTATCTTCTTTTTTATTCTAGCGAACAGTAATATATTTCTCGAAAAGTGACGTATAGCAATAGCACAGTAGTTACTATTGATTCAATATGTGATGTGAAATAATAAGTCTGAAAATGGGACTGTGATGGAACAGCGATTTTTTTACTTACAGCAAGAGTTTTGGATAATATCAAAAAGATATCATTTTGATCACATTTTTTTAGATTTCCAACTGTTTCTTCTTCTAAGCACCAATGATATTTCCCTCCTTGTAGCGAAATTAGAAACTTATCTTGGAGAAAGAAGATCGCTAATCTTTTCTAGAAATAGCTTCTGGCCCTCAAAATGTTCAAGAGCTAAAAAAACTTTTAATAATACCTGACTTCTCATAATCATTAAGCAAGCATAACTTAACTTTATCAGCCTATATCTTTTATTAACTTAGCCTGAAATTCATTAGATATTTTATATATAATATCTGTAACAACTATCTTTTAATTCCCCCAAAGTAAATACTTGATCCAGTAATCCATTCTTTGTTATCTAATAGTGATGATATATATAAAGCTAGCTCATCAGAAGAAGGTTGCTTCTTAGTAGATTTCTTACTGTTCATATAATTTCTTTGATCTTCAGTTAATAGCTGTGTCATAGGCGTATCAATCAAACTAGGGTGTATTTTGATGAAACTACCACCCATCCTTGAAAGATCAGCAGAAAGAGTTTCAAATCCTTTGTCTAATGCAGCTTTAGATGACGAGTAAATAGCTTCACCAGGTATATCTAACTTGGAAGCTATGCTTGAAATGGCAATTGCTATACCCTTGCCTCGCGAAATTTGTTTTGTTAAGGCTGAGGTTATAAAAAGAGGTGCAATTGTATTAACCATATAACTTTCTATACAACTTTCTAAGTCTATACTATTACTACTACAACTATTCATTACTCCAGCAGAATTTACAAGCATATCTAATTTTGAAACTTTTGATTGTAGTATGGAGACAAGATTAATTAAGTCTTTCTGGTTGTTAAAATCACATTGAATCCAATCTGAATTTTCAATCAAAGGATTACGACGCGAAACAAGTATCAACTCATGTTTGCTTGAAAGCAATAATGATAAACTTCTTCCTATACCTGATGAAGCTCCAGTTATTATTATCTTTGACATACTATCCTAATTGTACCTATTAATATAATAGCTTACTATCTTTAGCCCTGCTTCCATAATTGCGTAATTTCTTCTGGGTAACCAGTATGAAAATGCTGAGTCCATGGGTAAGCAGGTCTTCGTGAACCATCTTTTAGACGAATTCTCTCTGCAGCACAAGTCTTTTTAGCGGGATTTCCTGAATATAGATACCCTTCTTCTGTATCCCGAGTTACTTTAGAATGTGCTCCGACTATAGAGTTTTTTGCTATAGTTACTCCAGGCAAAATTACACTCATAGTTGAAATTGCAACATAATCTTTGATGACAACACCTTGAAGAAAGTCACTAGGCGGATGAGGGTCATTAGTAGTTACTACGAAAGGAAATAACCAAACAAAAGAACCAATTAAAGTATGTTTACTTATATGCACATTACTATGAAATCTATTGTAATTACCAATTATACAATCTCCTTGAATATCAGATTGAGTTCCCACTCTTAAATTAATTCCTGCTTTAGTATTTTCTCTAATGGTAACTCTATGACCTGTTTCAAGACCTTCGCCAAAACATGATCCTCCATAAAAAACCGAATGTGAACGAATTATTGAATTATCTGGGATAATAAGCTTATCAGAATTACCTGAACCAAGTTCACAAAAAGCTTCTATTCTAGTATTTCTTCCAATAGATACATTTTTTCTGATAATTGTATAGGCATCTATAAATACATTATCCGATATTTCCGCACCATCCTCAATTACTGCCATTGAATTTATCATCATTAATTATTAGCTAAAATTATTCTTAACTATAATACAAAACTCCTGCAATCAAACCAAATAAAGGACATCCTTCTCCTGCTGTCACAGTGCCGAGACGAATGTAGTTGATAAAACTAAACCAATAAAAGGGTGCAAAAATCCTTTGATAAGAAGTTTATAAATACTATAAAATTCTAAAGAGAATTAACACATAAATCGATTGATTTAGTCGAGTGAAGACTATTTTTTGAAGGCTAATCGCATCACTGCTCTTGCTGCTGCATTTTCTCTTCTACCGATGGGACAACAATCCTGACGTAATAAGTTCCTGATCTTTGCTGAAGAGCCAATCGGTGTAATCGATAATCCTTATTCAGGATAGCCAAAAAAATGTACCAAGTTTTGTACCAAGCACATCAACAAACCTAGTTATAGGCTAAACCCCTTGTAGGAGAACAGTTAAACGGAGAGGGTGAACTATTGCTTGGGCAATAAAGAGCAGGTATGAACAGGTATGAGCAGGTGTGTTTCTAAAATGCCTACTTTTCCACCAACACATCCACCAACACAAAATTCTGATCAGTTACTTAGAACTATAGCGAACTTGTAATCCTTGAAGGTTTGCACATTAAATAGATAGTGTAAATTCCAGGAATAATTCCTAAATATGGGATTGCAGTTAGCACTTGCAAGGTTAATGAAAACATTGCTGACTTGCCTATGTCTCTCATTCGACGATAATAAATTGATATTAAGGCAATAAAAAACCAGATGCAATATATGACTACCGCAGTAGAAAACATAAGAGAAAGAGGATCACCATTTAACGCTGCATATTCTTGTTCTTGTGTAGGAGTAGTAGTTGAATTAATAGAGGAAATTACCCCAGAGAATAAAAATAATCCACAAAAAATAATTACATTAGAAAGAGTTCCGCACCAATACTCTTTTCTAGAAGTAATACCTTTAAAGTCAAAAGATTTATTCCAGAAAAGCAAAAAACTAATTTTTATATCATCCATAAAACAATTTAATGACTCATTGAATTATATTGCTTTTAACTCCTTTAATTAGTTCCAACATAAAATAGTTCTTTTTTATAAAACATAAATTCCACCAACACATCCACCAACACAATACTGACGCTCTATGAACACCCCTGAACACCTATGAGAAGGTATATAACGCTAATTCGTTGGTATTAATAATTTCTGAACACTCCTGAACAGTGCTGAACAGGTATGAACAGGGTAAAAAACGGAGAGTAGCAGAAGCGATTTGGCATCCTATGGCAGGGTATGGCACACGAACTCAAGCATTCAGATAATTTTTCCTACCCTTTTTCCTACCCCCTATTTTCGATACCCTTGAAGGGATATGAATGATAATAAACAGAATTTCGACAATTCAACCCAACCTTTTACCCCACCCCAATTTCACTCATGGTTCCTTCCTATAAATGGGGTCTCTCTTTCTTTGGATTAGTAGTTCTAATTTACTTTTTTTCTGCTATTAGAACTCATCAAGAAAAACCTGGACCCATTGATTTCTTGTCTGGTGATGACCTTGGAGATTCTCCAATCAAAATCAAACAGGTCTGTGAACCTATCAAGCATCCAGAAAATAAAAAACCTATTCCTTATTTGGTCGGCAAAGAAGTTTGCTATTGGATTGAAGTTCGCTAACTAAAGATAGACCTTATAAAAATCATTAATTAGAAATCATTCTTATCAAGTTTATCCAAATTCAGCGATTAAAGCGACTACAGAAAGTATTCCCCATAAAAAACCCCAATATTCAAGATTTATAAACCAAAAAGAATGCTCTGATTTTAACAACACTTTTTCACCAGTATCTGGATCAATCAATAATTTACCGTCCCCACCATTTAATCTCTTCCCTACCTTCCAAGTGGCAAATGCTGAGAGTGCTAAAGAGATTGCAATTCCTATACCAGTAAAGTCATTATTTCCTTTGATCGCAGAAAAAAGCATCAACACTGGAATAAAAATCATGACAGGGATAATTATTGCCAAGAAACCATTCCCTTTCCAAATCAGCATAAAGAACTTCCAACTTTTAAAATGATAGGAGAGAATATTAAAAAAAATACAGTCAAAATTGTTTGCTTAAAACAACTGCAATGAAAAGTTCATCGTCATTAGACAAAGTAATATATCTAAAACGGAAAGGTTGAACTTCTCTTTTGGTTCCCCTGAGCAGGTCAGAGAACATAGGAGAACAATTTCTTAATTCCGCCAAAAATCCCCCCCTTCCCCTGAAAAAAAAACTCTCTACAATAATCACTTTCAAGCATAATTATTTTAGAATTTCAAGTAGATTAGAGTCAGATTAATCCTGATATGAAAAATAAACAAACGACCAATATTGCGCTTTCACTTTTGCTAATAGGAACACCATTCATTTCAGGGTGTAGTCCAATAAGCAATATTTTTTACTCTCGTTCCTTAGAGTTGGAACTCAAAGGCGATAAAAAAGGTGCATTATCAAATATCAATACAGCACTACTCTTAAACCCAAAAAAAATAGAGTTATACAACAGTAGATTGAGTCTACTGTTGGGAGCGGTAATTGAAGAAGAACTTTCAGATGAAAAAATAAAAGATCTGAGAATCGCCCTCAATGACGCAAATAAGATATTAGAATTAGATCCAAATTCTTACTGGGTTTATAGTAGTAGAGGTACAATCAAGGAATCATTGGGAGATCATAAAGAAGCAATTAAAGACTTCACTATGGCAATTAAGTTTGAACGACTTAGTAATAAAAGTCTAGTTATTATTAATAGAGGTTTGGCGATACTCCACAGCAATCGTGCATACTCTAAAAGTAATATAGGCGACTATACAGGTGCAATTATGGATTTAAATACGGCAATAAATTTAGAACCTAATGATTATAATAACTATGTTAGAAGAGGCATAATGAAAGTAGATTTAAAAGACTACAAAGCAGCATTGATTGACTTAAATAGGGCATTAGAATTAGAACCTTTAAATGCTTACTCTTTGTACCAAAGAGGTAAAATTAAAATATATTTAAAGGATTACGCGGGAGCAAAAGCAGATAATGAAAAAGCAATGGAAATTGATCCTCAAATTGGTAACCTCTAATTTATTGCTAATTTTTTCAAAACAACTCAAAATATTGACCGTCAAACGACTGCCTTTATTAAGGGGGAATATTGTTGGAACGGAGAGGGTGGTTGTCCAATGGGCACGATATGGCACTTGGTGGCACAAAAAACAACGTCATTTCATGCTTTTTCCATGTATTTTTCCATGTGACGAATTTTCCATGTAACGCCTCCAAAAATTCCATGTGTTTTTCCATGTAACGCTTCCTCCTGACATCATTGGAGACTGCTATATCTAAGAAAGATTTCTAATAATCATGGACAAAGAAACTCTTTTGAGACTTGCTCAACCTGCTGCAACTGCATTATTAGCAATTTCTATATTCAGTCTTCCTTTTATTGCACAAGCGTCTGGGTCAATGACTGTTTATCAAGGGGGGAGTTGGGAGGTAGAGACCTATTAATAATGATTAATCCTTAAACCAATTTCCATGCCAAAATCAAGTTTGTTGTCACTTAGTGGCACCAACTTTTGCGTGATTTGTTGAGATTTCTTTGACATGACGAAGAAGTGTCACCTTATGGCACTTGATTGCACCTCCTGTCGCCTCAAAAAAGCGGAGAGGGTGGGATTCGAACCCACGGACAGTTGCCCGTCAAACGATTTCGAGTCGTTCGCTTTCGACCACTCAGCCACCTCTCCTCATATACGATATTTTAAGTCTAAAAATTTGATACACAAGCATAATTAAATGTTCCAGAATTTATTCTGACTATTCTTCTTTCTCTATCTTCTTTAATCTTAGTGATCACTGAAATCTTCAATTTTATAGAATTCAAACATTCAAAATATATTTTTAGAAAAATAGTATTTTATATTTATCAACACTTAGTCAACTAAGCACTATAGACTTCCTGAAGTAAACTATTGTAAATAATATTAAATTTAACATGTATTAAATATTTTATAAATTGTAGGAGTATTCTTAAAAATAATTTTTTAGGATTACTATCTCATCTTTCGCCCTTCCTATTTATAGTAAAAATAGAGTTGTTTGGATTAAATGAATGACTTAATAAATTAATTCCAACCGGCCTTTGTCATCATTTTAATAGCCTTTGAATTGTATTTACCTAACTGACTTATTGACACATTATCTGGGGTAAATTCATCAAATCCATTTAGTTCATTGCTATTATTGAAGCCAACTAAGGGGTGTTCGTATGTTGGCCCTGCAAGACCAATGCTACCTTTAGGTGAAGCTAGAAACTCAAGTAATTCAATAGCTTCTGATTTATTGGAAGCGAATTTTGCTAGTCCCCCTGCACTCACATTTACGTGGGCTGGATTAGGAGTTATAACTTTTACTTTCTGCGCTAAATTTTTATCCTTAGTTCCGTTAACGCCAGCGAGCATTCGAGCAACATAGTAATGATTAACTATTCCAACTCCGCACTTACCCTGTGCAACAGCTCTTGTAATTCCAATATCACCAGGGAAGTAAGGCTGAGATACATTCGATAACATTCCCTTCAGCCAACTTTTTGTTTCTTTCTCTCCTCGCAGGACCAATTGATTTGCTACTAAGGATTGATTGTAAGGGCTATTACGTTTCCTAAGGCAAACCAAACCCTTTAAAGATGGATCAGCAAGATCGGAGAATTGAGTAATCTTAGATAGGTCAACCTTTTTAGGGTTAGCAACCATAACTCGGACTCTTCTTGTAAGTGCATACCATCTACCTTTTTCATCTCTATATTTATCTGGGACACTTTCATTTAATTTTTCTGAGCGAAATGATTGCAAAAGCCCGTTATTTGCAGCATTGCTTATTCTTGCTGCATCAACTAATAAAATAACATCTGCTTTTGAACTCTTTCCTTCTCTTTTTAATCTCTCAATCAAAGAAATACCAGTTGCCTCAATCAGTCTTACTTTAATTCCTGTTTTATTAGCAAATTTTTTAAAAACCTGTTTATCGGTATTGTAGTGCCGACCAGAATAAACACGCACCTCTCTATCAGAAGCAATTGCTTGAAGACTTAATGATGCCCCTAAGACAATAGAGCTTGTTGCTAAATAAGAAATAATACGTCCCAGGTTTTTCATTAATAATAGTTGAGATTATTCTTTATCTAGTCTATACAAAAGCTTAGAAACTTACTACAAAGTTTCCTAGGATACATGGATAAGTATAATTTGCTTCATGCAATAATATTCTGTGAAGATGTTTGGCTTCTGTTTTACTCTCAATGGATTTTCTAGTACATAAGTTAATAGATTCTTCTCAAGCAAAGAGTTGTATTGAGAGCATTCAAGAAGATCAAGGTCTTTGGGAAAGTGGAAAGAAAACGGCTGGTTCTCATGCTTCACTTGTAAAAAATAATCTACAATTAAAAAGAGATTCGGAAATTTCAGTAAGAAATAGCACGGTCATAAGCAAAGCAATTAGAGCAAATGAGTTAATTAAAAGCTTTACTTTGCCAAGAAAAGTCCATGGAATTATGTTCTCAAAATCATTAGCTGGACAAGGCTATGGAATGCATATCGATAATGCGTACATGCGTTCTGGTAGGAGTGACCTCTCCTTTACATTATTTTTAAGTGATCCTAAAGACTATGAAGGAGGGGAACTTGCTATTCAGACACTTCAAGAAACAAAAAAAATCAAACTTCCTCAGGGGCATATCGTAATTTATCCAAGTACCAGTATTCATTCAGTAGAGAAAGTTCAATCTGGTATTCGGCTCGTATGTGTAGGTTGGATTCATAGTTATGTATCTAGTAATGAAGACAGGAAATCATTGTTTAATTTAGATAGTGGTGCGAGATCCATTCTTGCTAAGTATGGAAGGACGACGGAAGTTGATCTACTTTTTCAGTCTTATACCAATCTGCTTCGCAGGCTAGGAGATTAGAGGCAGCAACAATTGATACTAGGACATGTAATTTTTAGAGCTTTATTTGAATAGGATGAAGGCAGAATGATAAAAAAGAAAATTATTCCATGAGTAATCAATCTCCGGTTGCCATATTCATAGCTGCATCTGCACTATTAGCTGCAACTTCATTAAATCCAAATGTTAGCCATGCTGGAAGTGACAATATGGGTGGCCTAAAAGAATGGACTACTGATCAATCTATTGAAGAGGAAAGCAAGCTTGATGCTGATGCTGAAGATCTAATGAAGGAAGCTGAAGAAGAAGATTATTGTATACCAATTGGAGAAGGTGAAAACTGCTGGTGATTAACGAAATCAACTAATAAATATTTGATATCAATTAGTTTTTAAATGTTTTTATAGCTCTTTAAAATAAAAAAGGCGCTCCTAAGAGCGCCTTTTTTTAAGTTCTGCTTAAAATCAGTTATCAGAACTTGAAAGTGGTTTGGATTAGAGCACCAAAACCGTCATCTTCAGTGCCTGTTGTTCCATCACGATTTTCAAAACCGAAGATAGCAGGTGTAATGGTAACGCCATCATTGACTTTGTAGTCATAATAAGCTTCCCATGCAAATGGAGTCTCATCTGCTGTTCCACCAGCAACCTGCTGAGTTGCATGTTCTGGTGAACCAAATGCTATGCCAGCTCTATTGCCATCAATAAAGGCATCAGTCCAGCTAAGACCAACCATGTAGCCTCCTGTTTCTTCTGTTGCACCAGCACTGCCATCATCGGTAACAGTTGACCAGTCATAACCAAGTTGGATTGAAGGAACTGCTCCTGAGTTATCAGGTCTCCAAGAGGCTCTTAGAGCATATGCAGTTTGGTCGCCAGTAAGTGTTCCAGCTTGAGTGGTGTTGTAATAGCCACCCCAATCTTTTGTTCCATTGTGTATGGCAACAGCTCCTGATACTTGCCATTGTGATGAACCATACTCAACTTTGGAAAGCCACTTTGAGTCACCTTGTCTGGTCATTAATCCAGTGGAAGCACTATCACCACCATATTGGGCAAAGTTAGTACTTACAGCAAATCTAGCTTCACTGCGGCTTTCAGTTGGCTGAGTCCAAGCCATTCCGAAACCTGGGCTTGTGCTTGAACCGTAAACTGCACCGTTGCCACCTAAAGCAAACTGCTTAGTAACTGGCTTATATATTGAAGGTGAACTGGCTAGCATGTAGTAGTTCTCAATTCTTGGCCCAACCCAAGCAGTGATATCATCACCAATTGGGAATTGATACCAAATTTTGTCAACTTTTAGAGAACCACTATTTGAATTAGACTTAGATAGGTGAGTACCTGAAGTTGTGTCTTCAAAAGGACCAGATCCATTACCAGTTCTTATTCTTGTGTAAAGCTGGTCTTTACCACTGAAGCTGGAATAAAGATCATATTTAGCGTCATATTGCATATGAAGCGTTTCTTCTCTTACAGCAGCACCTGATGCGTTAGTGACTCCATCAGCATCAGTGTCAAGTACGCCTAGATTGAAAGTAACTTGACCCCTCATCTTTGTAGATGGAGAGAACTGACCAGCACTAAGTTCTTTAACTTTGTACTCAAGTCCGTCTACACGTCCTTTAAGGATGGCCATTTCAGTGCCAAACTCATTAGAAAGACGAGTAGCATCAGCACTAACGTCAGCAGAAGCAATACCGCCTTCTAGGCAAGCATTGACAAGAGCAGCAGCCTCATAACGAGTTAGGGCTTGACCACTCTTAAGATTTTGGGTGTAGGCGTTATCTACACAGCCATAGCTCTCGCTAAGATTTTGTAGAGCTGTATAAGCCCAATCTCCAGGAACAACGTCGGAGAATTGAGCAGTAGTTACGTCTGCAGATGGAGTCGCATAGCTAGCAACATCATTGATGTTGACTTCAGCTGCATTAGCAGCCAAAGGAGCTAAAAGACCCAAAGCAGCAGGAGCTACAAGTAGCTTCTGGAAAAGCTTCATTTTAGGATTCCTCACAAATTACCCAAAAAAGTTGGGTATAAATAATTTTATCTATATAGAACAAAGCAAGTAGACAAAAAGAAGACAATATTAGGTATAAATTGTTACCTAACTTCGATGTTTTGGAGTTTTCTTAAGGAGTTTTTCGAAGAAGAGGGAACCCTAGCTTGGTTCTTTCAGCGAGCCAAAGTTCAGCAACTTTTCGAGATAGATTACGAATGCGAGCAATTGTGGCAGTCCTTTCCGTAACAGAAATTACCCCCCTAGCTTCTAACAGATTAAAGGTATGACTACATTTAAGTACGAAGTCTAATGCTGGGACGGGCAACTCTTTATCTAATAATGATTTTGCTTCTGTTTCGTATAAATCAAAGAGTTTATTTAGGCTATCTGGTGTTGAACTTTCGAAATTAAATTGACAATTTTCTTTTTCAAAAGGGAGCCATATGTCTCCATAGTTATATAAATCATTCCATTTTAAATCCCAAATACTTTCAACCTTTTGGAGGTACATGGCTATTCTCTCTAGACCATAGGTAATCTCTATTGAGACTGGGCGACAATCTATGCCACCACATTGTTGGAAATAAGTAAATTGTGTGACTTCCATTCCATCTAACCAAACTTCCCAACCAACCCCCCAAGCCCCTAGGGTTGGAGACTCCCAATTGTCTTCTACAAAACGGATATCATGATCTTTTGGATTGATTCCAATTGCTTCAAGAGAGGAAATATATTTTTCTTGGATTTCATCAGGTGAGGGCTTAATAAGTACTTGGTATTGAAAATAATGTTGAGCTCTGTTTGGGTTATCGCCATATCTTCCATCTGTAGGTCTGCGACATGGCTCAGTATATGCCACAGCCCATGGCTCAGGTCCTATTGCTCTTAAGACGGTATGAGGACTCATTGTCCCTGCTCCTTTTTCAGTGTCATACGGTTGCAGCAAAATACAGCCTTGGTCTCTCCAAAAAATATTAAGATTTGATATTATGTCCTGAAAGTTCAATAGCCTGCTCCTGACTGGGTTTTGCCGAATTTAGGGTTAGGATTAGTTAGGATTTTGAAATCACAACAGCCTGTTTCATCCTTAGTTTTCATAAGGTAAATCCTAACTTGGTTAGTATTGAGTTAGTCTAATTCCTTATGTGAGATTATTTAGTTAGGATTTTGAACTCAAATAAATAGAGTTTTTCTAAGGATAAAAAAGTTCTAATTGATAATTAAACTAACTTCTGAAAATTACTAGCAAGATTTTTTGCTTGAAAATCACACAAGGCAATTCTCATATATTTTTCCAAGCGAGAAGCTAGTTCTCATTTCTTAACCCCAAGATTTTTCCTTTTGCTAACAGCAATGCTTTATTTTTTAATCTAATTCTCATAGATTTTTCAGTTTCCCCAGGCTGTAAAGGAATTCTTCTTATACTTCATAACTGTCAGAATTACCTGTTCCTTAACCCTGAAGATCAACTGAAAAATAGAACTAACGGTGTTAATACAAAGACGATCAGTCAAATTAGAAGAACATGATGCACTTGAACAAAATTCACCGTTATTTTTCAGAAAAAGCAAATTGCTTAAGGGTTTTAAAGAATAGTTCTTTCTCTAACCATAGATCAATTAGGCTCTTTATCATAATTAAATTTAGATTAAATTACCACATTTATTTGCTTCAGATTGAAAAGGGTTAAGCCAGGTCGGCAACCATTCTTTTTCTACGATCTTATCGGGAGCCTCAGCACCTATTGCTCTTAAAATATCAACAATAGAAACAGCAAAGTTTAAATTCTGTCCTTTTCCTCCTGCTCCAACATTAAAGGTGTTTACTCCTACAACTTCTCCTTTTGAATTTACAAGTGGTCCCCCACTATTCCCAGGACTAATAGCTGCATCCGTTTGGATTAAAGTTACGTAACTTGGTGCAACTCCTTCTAAGTCTCCAGCAGGATATCTAATGGCACTTACTATTCCAGTAGTAACTGTTCCTGCAAGGCCATTTGGTGAACCTACCGCTACAACTTTTTGTCCAGGAGCTGGATAATCTGCGTAACAAAGAGGCAATGGCTTATTTCTTTTCATACCTTCAGAACTAACTAAAGCAAAATCCAATTTCCTATCAACATATATAACCTTTCCATTAGATTTTATGCCACCTTGAGCAACTATCTGGAACTTCTTATCACCGCCTGCAACTACATGCCTGTTAGTAACAATTAGTCCTTTATTATTAATCAAAAAGCCACTACCTAATCCTCTCTCATTTTTAAGCATTACAACTGACTGAAGTGTCTTTTCTGCAATCTTCTCAGTTGAAAGAGCATTCTTACTAACTTTGGTTCTTGAAATTTTAAAATCTGGTTTATTCCATGATTTTATAGCTTTAGTGTAAAGCTGTTTTAAGGCGAAGATTGTCTTATCCCCTATTGGTATAACGGCTCCACTGCTTCCTTTTAATTTAATATTCAACTCTGTATTTTCATTGCTTTTTTTAACTAATTCAACAAAAGATTGAGGGATCTGAAATTCTCCTTGATCGCCATAAAGTCTAAAGCTCTTGCTTGCAACAAATAGTTCTATCACATCAGGGAAATCGTTATAAGATGACCTTTGATAATTGCAAGTCAATAATCCACATCCACCTGAACTAAAGGTATAACCTAGAAGCCTATCTGTAGTCCACTTGGTTACTGCTCTCTCCCCACCTCCTGTCCATAATGATCCTTTGAAATCTTTATCAAAAACAGCAAGTTCATATTCTCCATCAAGTTTTGAAGTTACTTTTACTATCTTGGAATAGGGGAGCTTACTTCTTGACTTTGATTTCCAGTCTAAATCTTTAATTAATTCAATTACTTCTAGGCCAGAGTCCTTATCAATTGTTCTGACACCTTTGCTATCATCGCAACTAGGATGATCCTCCCAAGCTTTGGATTGACAATTGATTTTGCTTTTTGATAATGCTGTTTCAATATTTAAGGTGCCTAATATTATTGACAGTGTGGCTAAAGGAAGTAGCTTTAAGCTTTTTTTGGTCACAAAAAGATTCATAGACTTTATAATTTATAGCAGGATCTATAAGAAAGAGATCTCTTAGTACATATAAACCTATAAATTTCCAAGGGGAAATTAAAGCCTAGGTCCTTAGCAAAAGTATTTGGAAGATTTGGTTTTACCTCGCTTAACTTCTTGTCTCTTGATATGACTGATTAAATTCTATCCAGAAAAATACTAGGTTAGAAATATCAATGTTTTGGGTATGCAAGTTTTGTTTTTTGGATATACAACAGCTTCTGTCTCCAATGGTGGTCATTGCCAAAAACTTGACCTTGTAGGCTACTTGTGTTTTAGTTCTCTTCTGAAAGTTCATAATCTTGTACCCAATGAGTTCTTGAAAATTTGGGGTTAGGATTTGTTATAAATTTGATCTTTTAAAGTTAGGATTTGGTTAGGATTTATTCCGAAAATCTAGTTGTATCAATATTATTGTGATTATCTTATGAAAGTTCAATAGCCTTCTCCTGACTGGATTTTGCCGCTTTTGGGGTTAGGATTAGTTAGGGTTTTGAAATCACAACAGCCTGTTCCATCCTTGGTTTTCATAATGTAAATCCAAACTTGGTTAGTATTGGGTTAGTCTAATTGCTTATATGAGATTATTTAGTTAGGATTTTGAACTCAAATAAATAGAGTTTTTCTAAAGGATAAAAAAGTTTTAATTGATAATTACACTAACTTCAAAAATTAATAGCAAGATCTTTTGCTTGGAAATACATAATAAGGCAATTCTCATATATTTTCCCAAGCGAGAAGCTAGTTCCCATTCTTTAACCCCAAGGCTTTTCCCTCTTGCTGCAGCAATGTCTTCTCTTTTAATCTAATTCCCGTAGATTTTTCAGTTAAACGAAACTTCTAAAGGAATCCAGCTTCTAGTTCATAACTGTCAAGCTTGCCTGTTCAATAATCCTGGAGACCAACTAAAATAATAGAGCTAAGGGTGTTAATAGAAAGACGATCAGTCAAATTAGAATCTCTTCATGCATTTAAAGTAAATTCATTGCTATTTCAATGAGACCAAATTTATCATTCGCCCATTTCACCCTTGGACTTTTAACAAAGTATAGTCTTGCATTATAAATAGCTTTTTTATATTTATTAGCCTCTATTTTATAGTCCTTGCGAAATTCTTTGCTAAAACAGATCCATTCTCACAAATTTGTTGTTGTGATGGGAAGGTTCGGTTTGAACAGGAACATTGCCCTTTTTTACTTCCGTTTATCCAATTTATTAGACCAGTACGTATTGGACATGGACACTCTTTCCCAAGAGTTAAATGATTCAGTTCTTTTGCTGAGAATGGATCAAAGTCATCTAAAAATAAAACTTCCTTAAGCCTCATAGTATAAAATTGATCCCATTGATGAAAACAATCAATCTGCTTAACGAGTTCATCAAAAGCTTTTTTCCTATTAATATTTTGTGATTTCCTGATTTTCTGATTGAAGACTTCTCTCATGAATTCAGAGTAATTTTTAGATTCAACTTCATTAAAAGGAGTTATTTTTTGTTTTTCTGTAGAAAGATCTGAGAGCTTTCTTTCTAGAACCAGAATCTTTCTTTCAAGAAGGTCTAGTCGCTGAGGTGAACTTGAAGCTTTCTTTGTAGAAAGAAACTGTGAAATAATATCCGAGACATTTTGAGATAAAGTTTTTCCTGATTTTATTGAGTTTCGTTTAAGATCAAGTAATAACTCAGGCTCTATCGTAATGTTTAGCTGAGTCTTGCTCATGATTGTTTTTTGTTTAGTAGATATCAATCATCATAGTTATATTATAGCATAATCTTAATGATCTCAGTTCCAAAATAATAGCTTAGAAAAAAAATTGTATTTAACTGGATAAAAATATAATTGCTTTAGAATCTATTCTTTGATAAGTACTCAAATAACTTGCTAAAGTTTACCTTCCTAATGTATGCATATATTATGCTACCAGCTAGGAAGCATAATAAAATGATACCTATTTGGTAAATCTGATTTACTGGACCACTCATAATTAGAATTAAGAGGAGTCTTCATTTTATCTTTTTATTAATGTAAAAACGAGAGTAAAAATGCTGCCTAAGTC
>QCPK01000024.1 GCA_003212555.1 Prochlorococcus sp. AG-436-K22
CAGGAAGTAGAGTAAGACTTCTAAACTCTAAACTTCCCCCAGAAGCAAAGGAAGTTGACAAAGAACTAAGAAAAATACAAAAGGAAAAAGAAGAAGCAGTTAGAGAACAAAATTTCACTCAAGCTGGTGAGCTTAGAGAAAAAGAGGTTGATTTAAGAAATCAAATTAGAAATATTTTAGATAATACAAAACAAGCTATTCCAAATTCTACTGTCAAAGAAGCAGAAGTAAGTCAAACTCCCTCTGTAAAAACAAATGAAAAAGAAAAATCCTCACCTGAAAAAAATCCCCAAAGCTTGCCATTAGTTAATGAAGAAGATATTGCACACATAGTTGCCTCATGGACAGGGGTTCCTGTACAAAAGCTCACTGAAAGTGAGTCAGTTAAGCTATTAAATATGGAAGAAACCTTACATCAGCGGCTTATTGGACAAGATGAAGCTGTCAAAGCAGTTTCTAAGGCTATAAGAAGAGCAAGAGTTGGACTGAAAAATCCAAATAGACCAATTGCTAGCTTTATTTTTTCAGGGCCTACTGGTGTTGGAAAGACCGAGTTAACAAAAGCATTAGCAGCATATTTCTTTGGAAGTGAAGAAGCAATGATAAGACTTGACATGTCAGAGTTTATGGAGAGACATACTGTTAGTAAATTAATCGGCTCCCCACCTGGATACGTAGGTTTCAATGAAGGTGGCCAGCTTACAGAAGCTGTTAGAAGACGCCCGTACACAGTCGTACTATTTGATGAAATTGAAAAGGCACATCCTGATGTATTCAATCTACTACTTCAACTTCTAGAAGAGGGTCGTTTAACTGATTCAAAAGGAAGGACTGTTGATTTTAAGAATACTCTTATTATCATGACATCTAATATTGGTTCAAAAGTTATAGAGAAAGGAGGAGGAGGGTTAGGCTTTGAAATGACTGGTGATAGTCAAGAGGATAGTCAATATAACAGGATTAAATCACTTGTTAATGAAGAGCTAAAACAATACTTTAGACCAGAATTTTTGAATAGATTAGATGAAATTATTGTATTCAGACAATTAACCCGTGAAGAAGTAAAAGATATTGCAGAGATAATGTTAAGAGAAGTCTTTATAAGAATAAAGGACAAAGGTATAACTTTATCTGTATCTGATGCCTTTAAGGAAAGGTTGGTTGAAGAAGGGTACAATCCGTCTTATGGAGCAAGGCCACTTCGCAGGGCTGTCATGAGACTATTAGAAGACAGCTTGGCTGAAGAACTCTTGTCCGGAAAAATAAAAGATGGAGACAACGCAGAAGTAGACATAGACGAAAATAAAAATATAATTGTCAAACATATAGATAGAAATACCAACAAAGCTGAGCTTGCAACAGCTGGTATATAAGATTTGCAATAAATGATAACCTAACTATCGCACAACTACATATGCAAGCTATTAACCATTTGCATAAAATATCCCCTGAGAAGGTTGTTAGAGGAGAAAAAGCCTGGGAAGAAGCAAAAGAGTTAATACCCTCTTTATGTAAGAAGCCTCTTTTACTCGGTAGAAGCAATTGTACATATGAGATACGAAGATTACTATCTATTGAATTAAGTTCAATGGGACTCAATATTATAAATGAAGAACTCAATCATGATTGCTGTGAAGTTGATTTACAGCGTATATCCTCTATCGCAAAGCATTCCTTTTGTGATGCCATTATTGCATCTGGCGGAGGAAAAGTTCTAGATGCTGGAAAACTGATTGCCAATAGACTAAAAATACCTTGCATAACAGTTCCGTTAAGTGCATCAACATGTGCTGGCTGGACAGCACTAGCAAATATATATTCTCCAAAAGGTTCATTTATAAAAGATGAAATCCTAGATAAATGTCCTAAATTATTAATTTTTGACTATAATCTAGTCAGAAAAGCTCCAAAAAGAACCCTAGCCAGCGGCATTGCAGATGCTTTAGCAAAATGGTATGAAGCCTCAATTAGTAGTGGTAATTCAAATGATAGTCTTGTGCAACAATCCGTTCAAATGGCAAGAGTGTTAAGGGATCAACTTTTAATAGATAGCAAAACAGCATTGCAAGATCCAAATAGTTCTGCCTGGATAAAAGTAGCTGAAGGATGTGCTTTAACTGCAGGTCTTATTGGAGGGATTGGAGGAGCAAAATGTAGGACAGCTGCAGCACATGCTGTCCATAATGGATTGACTCAATTGGATTTCAAACAGAAATCACTCCATGGTGAACTTGTTGGATATGGAATACTTGTTCAACTTCGCATTGAGGAGATTCTAAGTAAAAATCAATTAGCACTTCAAACTAAAAAACAACTAATAGAGTTACTTATAGATTTAGATCTTCCAATAGATATTCAATCTTTAGGGCTAAAATCTTATGAAAAGAAAGAATTAGAAAAAGCATGTATATTTGCATGCAATAGAAATTCTGAAATACATAATCTGCCTTTCAAGGTTAATGAAAATACTCTAATGGAAGCTTTACTTGATGCTCACAAGCTGGATTTAATATCAAGTAATGAAAAAATCTAATTGGGAGAAGTAATAACAACTTCATGAAGAAATTTTCCACTAATCCTATAGAAGAATTAAACAAAGTTAAACCCACGTTGATAGATCCATTAGCTATTCAGATCGCAGAATCAGTCAATTGGACATATTTAAAAGGTATCTCTTGTAATTCCACTGACCTTTATCCGATTGCAATTCTTGGTGAAGGCAAGCCAATATTACTTCTACATGGTTTTGATAGTTGTTTTATGGAGTATCGAAGACTAGTCCCTTACCTAGCAAAAAAATTCAAGCTAATTATTCCTGATCTTTTTGGTTTTGGCTTTTGTCCAAGGCCTCAAAACGGAAAATATGGCATAAACTCAATAGTTCAGCATTTGGAGCAAGTTTTAAAAACATTAAACTTATCTTCAGGGATAGGGCTTATAGGAGCATCAATGGGAGGTGGCATCGCGATGAAATTAGCAAGGTCCAAACAAACGGAAATAAATAGAGTTTTACTATTATCTCCAGCTGGTTTAACAGGTAAGTCAACACCAATCCCATCTCCATTAGATGCTTTAGGTGTTTGCTTCTTAAAACAACGTTTCGTAAGAGAAGATCTATGCAAAAAAGCCTTTTCGAACCCTAATGACGCAGGATTAGCAGAGAAACAAATTGCTTCTATTCACTTGAATGTCCCAGGTTGGAGGCCTTCACTGGCAGCATTTGCAAGAAGCGGAGGGGTAGCAAATTGTGGACTCCCTTTGCCAATTCAACCTATCAGAGTTTTATGGGGAGCCAACGATAGAATTCTAAATAGCAATCTTAGAAAAAGTTGCATGGATCTTCTAAGTTGTCCAAGCCAGGAAATTCCAAGCTGTGGGCACCTTCCTCACATAGACAAACCTGATGTTGTTGCTAGTACCTGGGAATCATATTCTTATTAATGGATGTTAATAAAAAGCAAAGGACTCCCTTTAAACGTCTATTAGAAACTGGGCTTACATATTGGGTAAGAAGTCAGTGCAAGTCAATTGGCAGCTTAAAAATAATTATTAAAGGTCTATCATTAGGTTTCCCAAAAAATGAAGTATCAGACATTAATCTGATTGCAAAAGAAATCAATTTCAAAGATATCCATTTTGAACAACTTAATATAAATGCTGAATTAATCAAGTTTAGACTGAATCTAATGAATAATAGTGAGGGTATTTTATCAATAGAAGATGATTTCAAAATAGAAGGTAGATTATCAATGAGTTCAAAAGATATTAATCTAGTACTTTCATCTTTAAAATGGTATTCATTAAAAGAATGGATCATATCGAGTTTTTTTAATAAACAAACAATTGTAAATAGCCAAATAAAGAATAATTTACTAATTTTACAAGCATTTGATTCATTTAATAAGAAAGAAAATCTAGAAGAAAAAATCTTTTCACTTCAATCTAAAAACGGTAGCTTATTATTTAGGGATATTAATTCCTGTTGTGAAAAAGACTTCCCAATCGAAGATTTGATATTTATAAAGGATACTTATTTTTCTGGTGATACGGTAAATTTTCTAATCGAATCAAGAGTAAAAGCCTAAACAGGAAAAAATGTTATTATCAATTTTATAAGGAAATAAACAATTGCTGGTGTGAAAATATAACTGTCGATACGGTCCAAGACCCCTCCATGCCCTGGCAATGCATTACCAGAGTCCTTTAACCCTACATCTCTTTTCATCATTGACTCAATTAAGTCTCCAACTATAGAAAAAAAGCCTACAAGAGCTCCAAGAATTGCAAGAAATAAAACACCTATAGCTCCTAGCTTTAGAAACAATCCCGTCAGCAAACCAATTGCAAAAGAAGAACCTATTCCAAATACAGCACCTTCAAATGTTTTAGATGGAGATACAGGTGTGAGAGGATGCTTACCAAAGATCTTTCCAAAATAATAAGAACCAATATCTGATGCCACTATCATTAGACAAGAAACAAACGTAATAAAAAAACCTACTGTAAATATTATGGGTAAATGACTAATTAAATGGAATGATGAAGATAAATCTAGCTGAGAAAGGTTTCTTAATCTAATCCAATAGCTAGGTAAATATCCTAAATAAAACAACCCAAATATTGAGGTGGCAATATCAGAAATAGATCCTGTAAGAGGTTGTAAAAGCAACCAACCACAAATAGCAGCTCCAGAAAGCGGAACTACTGCATTTGCAAGCTCCTTTGGGAAAAGGCCTTGAGTATCAAAGTAAGTTGTTAAAAGAAGAATTTGACAAGCAAGAAGTGTAGTTTTAGTAGCTGGTCTAATACCTGCAAATTCTGTCATTCGGAAATATTCAAGAAGAGCCAAATGAACTATTAACCCCAGAGCTAAAGTAAACCAAATGCCACCAACTCCTACAATTATTAGGCCAAACATGCCAGCGATAAGGCCACTAACTATTCTCTTGCTGAAAATACTAGAACTCATTCAAACTACCACTTTTATTTTGGATGGAATTTGTTCAGGCCAATATCTTCTTTGACAAATCATCCAACTAACTAAGTCATTATTTAATTTTTCTCCTGGAAGGAGGATTGCAATACCAGGAGGATATGGGGAAATCAACTCAGCCGATACCCTTCCAACTGCGGAGCTTAAAGGTACAATTTCCGAATCTGCTTTAAATGCTAAAAGCAATGAAGTATTTAAAGTTTTAATCAAGGAAGAAGGAGGACAGGTAAATGGAGGGAGAGAGTTCCTTTCGAGGTTAGAAGAAAGAATATTATCCCAAGTTACTTTTAAAAGATTTACCAAACCTTTATGTTTTGTAAACCCTAAGCAGAAAGTTAATGTACCAGGTTCTGGGAGCTCAGCAATTATGCCCCTATTCATCAACCAATAATCAGCGGCTATACCGCTAATACCAACAGAAGATGTATGCAAGATAAACTTCAAAGGATCTTGATTTTCTAGTAAAGGAAGTCCTTTTTGGCGAAGTTGATATGAAATATCCTTAGCACTGTCAAGCTTATTTTTTAGATTTCGCCTCCACTCTGTACTACTTAAATCATGCAATGCGGATTCACAAGAGGCCATCAATAAAGCACTAGGACTAGTTGTTTGCAGTAAACCAATTGATCTATCTATAACATCTGGATCTATAAGATCTCCTTGTAACCATAATGATGCCGATTGAACAAGGCCTGGAGCTGATTTATGCAAGGAATGAACAACTAAATCTGCTCCAGCATTTAAGGCCGACTTAGGCACATCAACTTCACTCAGGAAAGATGCAAAATATGTTCCATGCGCCTCGTCCACTAAAACTGGGATTCTAAGTTCATGAATTGCTTGAATTAAAGGTTCTATTTCTTCTGAGTAACCTTGATAAGTAGGGTTAGTTAGAACAACAGCTGCTATAACAATTTTCTCTTCTTCAAGCTTATTTAGAACCTTTTGAAACCAAGCCAAAGATGGCGGAAAGAAGTGTCCTCGATCCTCTAAAAAAGGCAAATCAAACAGTACTGGTGAAATGTCTCCCAATATGCAAGCCTGGATAATACTTTGATGGACATTCCGAGGCATTAATATGGCCTGTTTAGGTTTGGCAATAGCCAACACAGAAGACTGCAAAAGCCCTGTAGCACCATTAACTCCATACCAACATCTCTTTGCACCAAAAGCCTCAGCTGCTTCACACTGACTCTCGCTTACGGCACCATGACTGAAAGTAGGATTACCAATCTCTGGTAATTCTGGTAAATCCCATACACCAGGTTTATTTCTCAACAATCTTCTTATTCCCATCGACAAACCATTTCCTCTACCATGTGCAGGCAAAAATAAATTCTTGCCTCTTCTGGCGACTAACAGCTGAGGAAGCCTCATGAAATCAAGAATGATTTTACAAAAGGATTCTCATTCTTCTCTACCTTAAACAATTGGAAACCTCTCAAAAAATTAATAAAGATGTTGAAACTATGCCTTATAAAGCTAAACGCGACTTCATATGGCTGATTTTAAGACCATGGATATTGATTCCAAGATTAATTTACATATTAACTAGCACTTTATGCCTAATAATTAGATTTCTAATTCAAGGTGGCAGTAAGGATAAAAAAATTCAAAAACAATTAGGAGTTTATTTACTAAATACTATAGGAAAATTAGGCCCATGCTTTATTAAGCTCGGACAAGCACTTTCCACGAGACCAGATTTAGTAAAACAAGAGTGGTTAGAAGAACTAACAAAACTACAGGATGATTTACCTCCTTTTAATCATAAGCTAGCATTAAATATATTTAAAGAAGAAATAGGTGATTCAACAGAAAATATATTTGAATATTTTCCGAATGAACCAATTGCCTCAGCAAGCCTTGGCCAAGTTTATAAAGCTAGAATTAATTCTAAATTCTGGGTAGCTGTAAAGATACAAAGGCCAAATTTACATTATATAATTCGTAGAGATCTGGTCATAATAAGATCAATATGCTGGGTTATAGGACCACTCTTACCTTTAAACCTAGGATTTGGTTTAGATGAAATTATAGATGAGTTTGGGACTAGTCTATTTAATGAGATAGACTACAAAAAAGAGGCTGATAATGCAGAAAGGTTTGGACAATTGTTTAAAGAAAACAAAGCGATTGAAGTCCCTAGAGTTGAAAGACTAATTTCTTCTACAAAAGTAATTACAACAAGTTGGATTGAAGGTACAAAATTAAAAGATAGACAAACTCTTATAGAGCATAAGATTGACCCAACTTCAATAATAAGAACTGCTGTAATTAGCGGACTTCAACAACTACTTGAGTTTGGCTATTTTCATGCTGATCCTCATCCAGGCAATCTATTTGCCCTAAATGGTAAGGCAGGACATCTAGGCAAGATTGGTTATGTTGACTTTGGCATGATGGATTCAATTAGTGACAAAGACAGGACTACACTTACAGGAGCAATTGTTCACATAATAAACAAAGACTTCAAATTGCTAGCTGAGGATTTTCGGAAACTAGGTTTTCTATCAAATAAACAGGATTTAAATGAAATTTCGCCTGTACTAGAAGAAGTCCTAAGTGGAGTGATTGATAAGGATGTAAATTCCCTTAATTTCAAAACAGTCACAGATAAGTTCTCAAACTTAATGTTTGAATATCCATTCAGGGTACCAGCGCGTTTTGCATTAATAATAAGAGCAGTTGTAAGTCAAGAGGGGCTAGCACTTAGACTGGATCCTCAGTTTAAAATACTTAGGTTTGCATATCCCTATGTAGCAAAAAGATTATTAACAGAAGAGAATGAGGAACTTGTTGAAATACTTATGGACATCATCTTCGATGAAATGAACTCTATTCGAGTTGAAAGACTTGAAGGCCTTCTTGAAGTAATTTCAGAGACATCAAATAATCCTCGCAGAGAATTAATTCCAGTAGCAACAAACGGTCTAAAGTTATTATTAAGTAAGAAAGGTTATGAAATTAGGAAGAAATTGCTTTTATCTTTAATAAAAAATGATGAGTTTAATCTCGGGAATATGCTAGGACTTATTCAAGTAATATCGAGAAAATTCTCTCCTCTTAACCTAAGCCAAAATAACAATGTTAATATTTAAAAATATAATGTTCTAACAGTAAATAATAAGTATGATTCTTACTAAAGATTCTTAAATTGACCAGAAAATCTTAATTATTTATTAAAGCAATGAAAGAAAGAATACAAAAAATACTTAGTAAAAAAGGAGTTTGCTCTAGAAGAAAAGCCGAGACGCTCCTAAGACAAAAACGAATCCATGTAAATGGCAAAATTGCATTAATAGGAGAAACAGCAGATCTCCAAAATGACAAAATAGAAGTAGATAATCAGATTATTTCTAAGGATATTTCTTATAAAGTTATCCTACTTAATAAGCCATTAGGAATAATTTGCAGTTGCAAGGATAATCATGGCAGAAAAACTGTGTTGGATTTATTACCAAGAGTATTGAGAAAGGGTTTGTACCCTATTGGTAGACTTGATAAGGACAGCCGCGGTGCATTATTAATATCAAATAATGGTCTACTCAGCCTAAAACTTACCCATCCAAAGTACAAGCATGAGAAATCATATGAAGTTTGGATCTCTGGCAAACCAAGCAATGAATCAATAAGTAGATGGCGGGGTGGGGTATACGTAAATGATCAAATAACTAAACCAGCTATTGTGGATATTTTAAAAAGAGATAATTGCAAGACTCTCTTAAAAATAGTTCTTTCAGAAGGTCGGAACAGGCAAATAAGAAGAGTTGCCGCCAAGTTAGGTCATAAAGTAATTGATCTAAAAAGGGTTTCCATAGCTACTATAAGATTAGGCAGCCTTAAAGAAGGATCATGGAGAGAACTGGATATTTCCGAATGGGAAAATCTGTTAAAATAAAAACCAATTAAATATATATTTATGCTTAGTAAAATAAGAAATTTTTTAAATAATAGAATAATAGATTCTAATGAAAAAAATCTATTAACTAATGATAATTTATATCTAGAGCTTAGTCAGAAAATAAAGAACCAGAGAATAAGCATTGGCATAACAAAATCTGATCTTTCAAGAAAAACAAGAATCTCAGTTGCAGTAATAGAAGCCATTGAAAATGGATGGACGCATAATCTACCTGAGATAACATACCTAGCTCCAATGCTAGAAGTAATTGAAAAAGAATTAAGATTAGAAAAACAGAGCCTTAAGAAACTCATTAAAAGTAGAAAACTCAAAGGAGACGGGCATCTAAGTAATCATAATAAATCTATTTCAACAAAAGTATTTTCAAGCTCTCAAGGGATTACAATATATATTCTATTTATATTCTTTAGTATATTTCTGTTAAACAAGTATCAGTTGGTTCTGTCTAAAAATAACCTTCAAACAATTACACCTATTCTATATAATCAAACTGAGCCAAATGATGAGATTAATAAATCCTTAGATTCTAAAGTAGTGGATTAAAGATTCTAATTTCAAAGACAGAAGTTATCACTCTTAATCTTCTTAAATTATAAAAAATCTTTAAATGTATTATGAACTTTCTTAAAAGACCTGCCACTTGTTTTCGATAAGGCACCGTATTCTTTTAAAGCAAAGCGTAATTTATTATCAAAGTCCAAGAGATTCCAATTCCAATTATCTTCTTTTGTACCAGGCGTATTCAACCTGGCTTCATTACCTAAAGCTAGAACATCTTGAAGAGGGGAAATAAATAAGATTGAATCTGTATACATTCCCATTTCAATTAACTTCCATGCCGGAGACTCGAAGTTACCTTTATCTCTCTGAGAAAACCGTTCTTTTATTTCATCAACTTGTTCACTCCACCATCCATTAGTAGTAGCATTATCATGTGTCCCAGTATAAACAATCCATTTATAACCTTTAATATTTTCAGGTAGATACGGATTATTTAAATTACCATCAAATCCAAATTGTAAGATTTTCATACCAGGAAAGCCAAAATAATCTCTTAGACATTCAACCTCTTCGGTAATAACACCTAAGTCCTCTGCTACTAAAGGAAGGGATGGTCCAAAATCATTCTTCAAAATTGAAAGCAGTTCCAACCCTGGTGATGGAAGCCAACAACCATTTTCTGCCGTTAAATCGGATCCAGGAACTGACCAATATGAATCCATTGCCCTGAAATGATCTAACCGCAATAAATCAACCTGCAACCATTGATGTTTTAATCTACTTCTCCACCACTTATAACTAGTGTTTTTATGTTTTTGCCATCTATAAACAGGTGTACCCCAAAGTTGCCCTGTTTCTGAGAAATAATCAGGGGGTACGCCACTTTGATTTAAAAGATTACCTCCAGGCAAAACTGAAAATAATGTTCGATTCGACCAAACATCTGCACTATTTCTAGAAACATAAAAAGGCAAATCACCAAAAAGAAGCACTCCATTAGCCTGGGCAATTCTTCTTAAAGCTTTCCATTGCCTATTTAAATGCCATTGGAGCAATTTCTGCTCAAGAAGATAATCTTGATATCTATTCTTCCACTCATCTAATTGCTCAAAGTCATGTAATGAAAATTTATCAGGCCATTTCCACCAAGGCAACCCATTGTATTGGCGACTAAGTTCCACAAAACATACATAATCATCAAGCCAAAATTGACTCAATCTCCATTCATCAAACTCCAAACGTCTTTCCAGACTCTGTTGATCCCAATTATTTCTCAAAGCTCTAGCAAGTTTGCTACTACGAAGATTTGCTAATGAAAAATCTAATTTTAAGGTGTTACTAGAACAAAAAGTATCAGGCAATTCTTTAACAGTTTGAATGGAGACGAAACCTTCATCTGCTAAATCATTAGCGTCTAGAAACCATGGATTGAAAGCAAAACTAGAAGGAGAGTTATATGGAGAGCCAGTATCATCTGTTGGAGTTAAAGGTAAAAATTGCCAAACACTTATTTCATTCTGGGAAAGCAATCTAATCCATTCCCTGGATGATTCCCCAAAAGTCCCACAAGTTCCTTCACCAGGCAATGAAGAAAGATGCAGTAAAATTCCGCTGAATCTGGGCTTACAGAAATTAGAATGTACCATTAATTCAAAAATACTAAAAATAGTACAGAACTTTTAATAGGATCAGTGAACCACGACAAATCCATTCAAGTAATCAGATAAGGCATACAGATGAGAATTAAATAAGATAGTAGGGTGATAAATATAGTTAAAATGTAAACAGCTGGTGAATATCTTTTAGCACACTTATAAATTCGTTATGGCCAGAAAATATTAAATCTAATCTTTCTAAAATCAAAAGAAAATTTTAAATTAGATACGATTAATATTAAAGTTGATTTAAGCTAAAAAGATATAATATTCATAAATAAATTTTATAAATATCTAATTACGAAGCAAAAAAGAGATGTTTTTTTTCAAGTTCATGGAAATCTCTTCAAGCAAGAAGGCTTCATCTAAACTCGCACTTTCTAAGTTGAAATCCTTTTTTAATAATTCACTAGGGATATACCCACGCCATGGAAGGCAATCTAAAGATCTTTTTCTGGAATCCCATTCCCCACCAAGTTGAATAATACCAACTAAAGGAACAGAGAATCTTTTGCACAAACTAACATGAGCCGATACTGTCCCAGGGATGTGACCAGAAGAAGCTGGAGAAGTCAAAAAGATAACAGGCTTTTTCCAATCTCCTAAGGATTCCAACCAACTCCCTCCTAATGAATTGGTGATAGCGGCATCACCAATAAGCTGAACAGTTTCATTTCGATTCTCAAATTCACTTAAGAAATCATTGGGATATTCCTCACAAGGAATCCTAAGCAATTTAGAATTTAAGAACCTTGATATAACAAGGGATCCTGTGTCCTCAAATGGCTTAGGAATGTCTCCAATTGCAAGAATAAATGGCATATGACAAATCATCGAACGACTACAAGAACAAAATAAAATTTGGAAAGATGGAGCATGAGCTTTAACATTAAATTGAAGGGTTATTTAATGCGGAGACCGTGACTAGTTTTATCACCGCATCTACTGCTCAAAATTTAAAGACAAATCAGAACACTCAAAGGCTCAAGCTAATAAGCGGTACATCTAATCCAATTCTAGCCAAAGAGATTGCGTCTTACATAGGAATTAAAGATGTTCCTCTTGTCTCTAAACGGTTTGCGGATGGTGAGCTTTACGTACAAATTCAGCAATCTATAAGGGGATGTGATGTATTCCTAATTCAACCTACATGTGCTCCTGTCAATGACAGTCTTATGGAGCTAATGATAATGGTTGACGCATGTAAACGAGCCTCAGCCAGACAGGTAACTGCGGTTATACCTTATTACGGTTATGCAAGAGCAGATAGAAAAACCGCTGGGAGAGAATCTATTACCGCAAAACTTTCTGCCAATCTCTTAGTTGCATCAGGAGTTGACAGAGTTTTAGCTATGGATCTTCATTCAGCACAGATTCAAGGTTATTTCGATATACCATGTGACCACATTTATGGTTCTCCAGTATTAATTGATTATTTATCAACAAAGGAACTAGAGGAGATTGTAGTTGTATCTCCTGATGTTGGAGGTGTTGCTCGTGCTAGAGCATTTGCTAAGCAAATGAATGATGCACCTTTAGCAATTATTGACAAACGCCGTGCAGCCCACAATATTGCTCAAAGCCTTACTGTTATTGGAGACGTATCAAATAAAACAGCCATTTTAATTGACGACATGATTGACACTGGGGGGACAATATGCGCTGGTGCTGAGCTTTTAAGGAAAGAAGGAGCAAAAGGAGTTATAGCTTGCGCATCTCATGCAGTGTTCTCTCCTCCAGCAATCACAAGATTATCTGCTGAAGGGCTTTTTGAGGAAGTTGTAGTTACCAATAGTATTCCTATACCAAGAAATCACTGTTTCGATCAATTAAAGGTTCTTTCAGTAGCAAATATGTTAGGTGAAGCAATTTGGAGGATTCACGAAGAAAGTTCAATAAGTTCTATGTTTAGATGAGTTAGGCAAAGCAACTATCTTTTCTTTTTGTTTTTCTTGTTTTTCTTGTTATTCTTTTTAATTTCCTTATCAAGTTTCTTGTATTGGTCCTCAACAGCTTCCTTAACCTCGTCTGGTATATCTTTAGGGCAGCGAGTAGTAGCATCAGATATCAACATAAACTGACTGCCATATATCAAATTATTTTCTGACAAAGTCTCCTCTTTAAATTGTGGATTTTTGATTTTCTTATCATGCTTTCCTACTAATACATTTATATATGTCCTTACAGCAATTTCCTGAGCCTTCTTAAAATCAACTCCAAGATTTAAAGCATTGCAAATCGTTAGCCCACCGATTACTTTATATGTAAATATTTCTTCATTAGTTGCTGCTTTCTTTGCAGTTGCTTTCTCATCTGCAATTGCAGAGTCTGATAAAGAAGCAAATGCTATTAAAGGAAAGAAAAGGATACTAAGAGAAACTCTAGAGAAAGAATACAGATATTTATACAATGTTGAGAAGGAAGTTGTTTTCATTATACTTTATGATGCATCAGCCCAGTTTGGATATTATACTTAATTTTTTAGAATTAAAAAATTATCTTCTCAAAAGGTTTTAGAACTAAGCTTAGAACTCATCTCATAAAAATCTCAACTATTTTTTTCATTTTTGATTACTACAGCTTTATAAATAGCTGGAATGATAAGGATTTTAATCTATATAAATGAGAATTTCAAAGAATCTGGCAGCTAGATTTAAAAAAATCTTTTTTGATGCTATAAAAAGTATATTATATTCAAAACTCAGAAATAGCAATTTTAATAACGACTATTTCTTTTCATTTGATCTCCAAGTTAATATGCTTCAATTACTCCTTATGTTGAAATAGATGGTTTTAATCGAAAATAACATTATCTTCTAAGAAGAACAGGTAAAAAAGCTAACGCGGATTATTTTTAATATTAAAGTGCCAACTCTCCTAACAGAACAAAGCATCTTGGAATACAAAAAACCTTCTTGATACAAGACCACATTCTTTTTTATACCAAAAACCTATAGCTCTAATGAACCATTTAAGCAAATAATATCTATAAAAGCGCTTAATTTCTTGGAAAATTCTGGTGAGAGTGGCTTGCTACTTCTGACAATATCAATAAAGAACATAAGAAATAGTGTCAGATTTCATAAAAGAGTATTTATTTAATTAATAGATTCTCTCGAATTGCACTCATAATCCATTAAAGTATATAAAAGATTCAACTAGTAGTTCAAAGCTGTGAATAAGAAAACAGCTAATGAGCAAACAAAGCTAAACCTTCTTCTTGTAGCAAATAGAAATCATTTGTCCCGTGGTGATTTAAGGTCTCTCATTAGATTTTTAGAATCTGAAGATTGTGGTTTTGATGTAAACCTTCAATTCTCAGATCCTAAAGAGCAACCTGAGCTACTAGAGCTACATAAACTAGTTGCTATACCAGCCCTAATAAAAATTGACCCTAAGCCGAAACAAATTTTTGCTGGTACAAGTATCTTTCAGCAAATTCAAAACTGGCTGCCAAGATGGGAGAAAGAAGAAGTTCTAATCAGTGGCTTAGGTATAAATGTTAGGCACAGTGATGTTGAAACCATTCGAACAAGAAAGGAATTACTTTTAGAAGATGAAAATCTCGTCTTAAGACAAGAGAATGAAACCCTGGCAAATCAAATCGAGTCGCAGGAAAGACTATTGAGAATGGTTGCTCACGAATTAAGGACACCACTTTCTGCCGCTAAATTAGCTGTGCAAAGTCAATCACTTGGTCAAATTGATTTAAGTAGATTGAAGGAAGTTATTAAAAGGCGGTTAGACGAAATTGAATCTCTTTCTAATGATCTTCTAGAAGTTGGAACAACAAGGTGGGAAGCACTATGCAATCCCCAAAAAACAAATCTTACCCATATTGCAGCTGAAGTAATATTGGAACTTGAAAAATATTGGTTAAGTCGGGGAATTGGAATAAACACAGATATACCATCAGACCTTCCAAAGGTTTTTGCTGATCAGAGAAGGATGAGGCAAGTATTACTAAACTTAATAGAAAATGCTCTCAAGTTTTCTAAATCAGGAGACACAGTTGAGATAGGGATACTACATAGAACTAATCAATGGGTACAAGTAAGCATTTGTGACAAAGGGCCAGGAATCCCTAATGAAGAGCAACAACGGATATTCCTCGACCATGTTCGTTTACCTCAAACTTCCAGTCAAACATCAGGCTTTGGTGTTGGACTAGCAGTATGCAGGAGAATAGTAGAAGTTCACGGAGGGAAGATATGGGTAGTCTCAGACCCTGGCAAAGGATCATGTTTTTATTTCACAGTTCCAGTTTGGGATAACCAAAACAAGTCTTCGCAACCCTTGACGCAGGGCTAGGGTTGACCGTAGTTTTCAAATGTGACTCTTGTCACATTTGTGTATGATCACGCGGTGGCCCCATCGTCTAGAGGCCTAGGACACCTCCCTTTCACGGAGGCGACAGGGGTTCGAATCCCCTTGGGGCTATTAAACAAGATTCTTATCTTGGGAACTCAATTCAAAAGCAGCCTTTTCGACTGCTAATAGATTTGTTTTCAAATTTTTTCTTAGGTGTTTTTCGATAAGAGAAACAGGCATACCAAAGCAACCCTGAACAATTAACTCATAGGTAAGTGAGTTGCGATTCTCAACTGGAGAATGAGAAATACGCCATGAGCCCTCAAATCTCCGAAAATCTCCTTTAATTAAATTAAAAGTTAAAATTCCATTAGTTTTATCCTCTATTAGATTAATCAAAACTTCTGCAGAGAAATTTAATCCTAGAAATTCTTGAGATCCCACTTGCTTTATATGGACTTGATTTTCAGTTCTTGAAATAACCTCACTTGAATAAAGGTTTGGTATAAAGTCGCTTAGCTGATTGTAATTAGTCAGAACTTTCCATAGAGAATCAAAATCTAAAATAGTTGTCAGCTGAGCAGCAAGCCGTCTTGTGCCAGCTGGAAGGACCTCCATTGTCTGTTCAATAGTCCTATTAGTAACGTTTTTAAAATCATTGCTGCTTGTGGACTTAACCTCGCTCAACGCTGAGGCATCAAAAGAAGAAATGGTATTAGTTTGCTTAGGAATCAATTTTATTTTAGCTAAGACTGCAGAAGTCCATGAACATTACACAAAATAATTTCAAATTGTGCACTTTGATCTAATGTGCAGACTTGTGCCAATCTCAAAACGTGAACTTTGAAAAGGTATATTTCTCCAAATAAAGTCGAGATATTGGTATTCTTCTAGCGGTTTTGAATTTTTAATGGCTTATTCGGAAGCAACAGTCCTGGCCGGTGGCCTTGTTCATATTCCAATCTTGATTGGATTAGTTGGTTTTTTTAAAAAATTCCACCGAACTATTACGAAGGGACCTGTCAAAGCAGGGTTAGCAGAGAATAAATCCCCTCAACCCCCAGAGAAGCCTTCTTCCCAGCCAAAAGTGGTTAAGAAGCCTGCTCACCCCAATGTGCCTGTCAACACTTACAAGCCTAAAGCTCCTTTTGAGGGAACTGTTACTGAAAACTATAGCCTCCTAAAAGATGGAGCAATAGGAAGGGTTAATCACATAACCTTTGATCTATCAACTGGAAATCCACAGCTAAGGTATGTAGAAGGCCAAAGCATTGGAATAATTCCTGCAGGTCAAGATGCAAAAGGCAAGCCTCACAAAATTCGTCTCTATTCAATTGCAAGCACAAAATATGGAGATGATTTTAATGAGAACACAGTCTCTCTATGTGTACGTCAACTGCAGTATGAAAAAGATGGAGAGACCATTGATGGCGTCTGCTCAACCTTTTTATGCGATATAAAACCTGGAGATAAAGTCAAAATAACTGGACCAGTAGGCAAGGAAATGCTCCTTCCAGATGATGAGGATGCAAACATCATCATGCTTGCAACAGGTACTGGTATTGCTCCTATGAGAGCCTACCTTCGCAAAATGTTTGAGCCAAAAGAAAGAGAAAAGAACAATTGGAACTTTAAAGGAAAAGCATGGTTATTCATGGGAGCACCAAAAACTGCCAATCTTTTATATGACTCAGATTTTGAACATTACAAGTCTCAATTCCCAGAGAATCTTAGATATACAAAAGCAATAAGTAGGGAACAACAAAATAATAAAGGCGGCAGAATGTATATTCAGGATAGAGTTCTAGAATATGCTGATGAAATTTTTGCCTTAATTGAAAACCCCAAGACACATATATATCTTTGTGGCCTAAAAGGAATGGAACCTGGAATAGACGAAGCAATGTCTTCTGCTGCAGCATCGAAAGGTCTAGTCTGGTCTGAATTAAGACCTCAGCTTAAGAAAGCTGGCAGATGGCATGTGGAGACTTACTGACTTAAATTTAAATATCAATTGAGTAATCACTCTTTATCTTTCAATTTTTTTTGGAAGATAAAGAGTTTTTTCTATCTCAGAAATAAATTTAATTTTGGTGATCTGACCACAAAACATAGCCATATCTCACTAAGCAATTTGAATTTAATTATTAGTTATATTTCCAATCAAATGATTGAATCTAAAGATGATACAGGCAACTAACCCCTTAAGAATTGGTCTCAGGCAAGAAAGAGTTATTTCACCTCAGTGTTTAGTGATCTTTGGGGCAAGTGGAGACTTAACACACAGAAAACTTGTGCCAGCTCTCTTTGAACTTTTCAAGCAAAGAAGACTTCCCAGTGAGTTCGCCTTACTAGGTTGCGCAAGGCGTCCTTGGTCTGATGAAGTTTTTAGGAATAAGATGTCTAAATCTCTTACAAATAATATCCTACAAAGCCCTAAAGAATGGGAAGAGTTTTCTAGTCGTCTTTTTTATGAGCCAGTTAATCTTGAACACCCTGAAGATGTTATAAAACTTAGAAGTAGATTAGAAGAAATTGATAAGCTAAAAGCTACTCATGCAAATAGAACATTCTATTTGTCT
>QCPK01000025.1 GCA_003212555.1 Prochlorococcus sp. AG-436-K22
CAATATTTGCATGGCTAAAAAGTCCAGACAATCGGCCTGTTGGCTGACCATCTGCGTCAATAAACCAAATAACCAAACCATTAAGGACTTCCCAAGGCCCATGTAATCCAAACCACATTTGTCCAATCCCAGTAAATACAACTGGAAAAGTACCTAAAAGTAGTAACACACCACTACGTTGTCTTGCTTGAGCAGTCAAAAGATATGGCTGAAACGCCCAATAACAAAAAAAGCAAGGTATCCAATTAGCTAAGCCAATCCATGCAAGCGATCCAGAATAGGCATTAAAAGAGCCTATTAACATTAGTAATGAGATCAGAGTAAAACTATAATTCCATTGATCTTTAAGAAAAAATCTAAACCGTTTATAAATTCCAAAAAATAAGGCAATTATAAAAAATAAAGCTGATATAAATGGACTAGAAGCTAGAAAAAATAATCCTAATTGAAAAGATGCCCAACCTATTAATAATATCTTTTGGGGTCTAAAATAAGAGAGCCAGGTTAAAAGGTTCATGCAAAAATAGCAGTTCTACCTTCATAAACCATCACTTGCCTTCGCAAATGAAATGTTAATGCTCTAGCTAAAGTGATTCGTTCGATATCTCTACCTTTTCTAATCAAATCATCTACTTCGTCACGATGGCTAATATGAGCTATCGCTTGATCAATAATTGGACCATCATCTAATGCATCAGTAACATAGTGAGCAGTAGCACCTATTAATTTTACACCACGTTTCCATGCTCTGTGGTAAGGCTTGGCTCCCTTAAATGCTGGTAGAAAAGAATGGTGTATGTTAATAATATTTGGAAATGCTTTAAGAAAATTAGGGCTTAGAATTTGCATATATTTAGCCAATACTACTAAATCGATATTATGCTTAACTAGAGAGTCTAAAATTATCTTCTCTGAAATTAATTTACTCTCATTATCTATAGGAATATAATTGTATTCAACTTCAAATTGATTGCAAGACTCTCTTAAACTATTATGATTGGAGATAATTAAAGGTACCTTCATTCTTAACTCATTATTAGACACTCGTCCAAGTAGATCTAACAAACAATGGCTTTGTTTACTGACGAAAATAGCAACTTTTGGAAACACATCTGAAAAATGTAATTGAGCCTTACCTCCCAAGGAATTGGCAAGATCATGTATTTCAGCTTTAATTGCATCACGTGGTATTTGAAATCCATCAAGGTTCCATTCCAATCTGCTTAGAAACAATCTCGCTCCTTCATCAGTATGATGGTCTGCGTGACGAATATTCCCACTATTTTTAAATATCCAACTAGATAATTCACTAACAAGGCCAGGTCGGTCTGGACAGATTAGCTGCAGGATTACAGAAGTCACAGACAAATCCTAAATATCACATCATTATCTACTTATAACAACTAATAAAACTAGCATTGCCAACATTTAAGAGGGATTTAAAACATGGAATTTAAAGAAATTGCTGTTGTTGGAGCTGGAATTGTAGGTATGACGACAGCCTATAGATTATCTCAATTGGGTCACAATGTCGTCATTATTGATCCTGAATTGAATCAAGATCAAAACTTTGATCGCTATACAAATGCAAGCCAAGCATCTCTGGGAATTATCATGGGGAACATATTTAGAAGATCAACAGGCCGCAGCTGGAGACTTAGGCAACGAAGCATGTCGCTCTGGCCGGAATTAATTCAAGAATTATATGAAGTTGATAAGTCAATCAGAATAGAGAAGCCGTTAATTCAATTAGCAAGCGACAAAAAAGAACTAGAATTAATGAAAAAATTATGTAAAGAAAGAGCCAATTTAGGCCTAAAGATGTTAGATCCTACGATAGGTCAAACTCTTAAGAGAAGCTGGCCTAGGAACAAATATGGAGGTCTAGTCTCAATAAATGATGGACGAATAAATCCACCTACATTACTCAAGTGTCTCAGGATCACTTTAGATAAACTAAAAGTCAAAAAAATAAGTGCAGAAGTTATCTCTTTATCTAGGTCTTCACAAGGCAAACAAGCGCAATGGAAAATTATGTTAGAAAGTAGAACGATTCTTACGAAAGACTTTGTAATCATTTGTTCTGCCTTAGGTAGTCAATCATTACTCAATCAAATAGGTCACGAGCAAAAAATGGAACCTGTCCTTGGCCAAGCTATACATTTTACTCTGAATGATGATGATCAGAACAACTGGAAAGAGTGGCCTGCTGTATTAACAAGTAATGGAATTAATTTCATCCCAATAGAAAGAAATGAAATATTAATTGGTGCAACTCTTGAGCCAGGAATTCAACCTAGCAGAAGCGCCTTAAGTAAATTAAAAAGCCTGAATGGATACGCACCACATTGGATCAAGAACGTCTCAATAAAAAGACAATGGTACGGAATAAGAGCAAAGCCTTTAGGGCAACCTGCCCCACTATTAAAAACAATTGAACCAGGACTTATTATAAATACAGCTCATTATAGAAACGGAATCCTTTTAGCTCCTGCTTGTGCTGAATGGGTCGCCAATCAAATTAACATTTAACTACTTTGTTTCTGTAAATTCAGCATCTATCACATCATCATTACCTTCTTTTGAATTGTTAGAGTCTGGAGCTGATCCATCTGCAGCCTGGGCAGCAGCATTGGCTTGCTGGTAAACAGAAGCGCCTAAAGAGTATAATTCTTTCTGTAGATCTTCTACTAAACTTTTCATAGTCTCATAGTCATCTTTTTCCGTAGCTTCTTTTAACTTAACGCGCATATCCTCTACTTTAGATTTTGCATTATTATCTACCTTATCTCCTAACTCTTCAAGTTGCTTCTCAGTTTGGTAAACAAGGGTCTCTGCTTGATTTTTAATATCAATTCTGTCTCTTTTTTCTTTATCTGCAGTTGCATTGGTTTCAGCATCTTTAACCATCTTCTCAACTTCATTATCTGAAAGAGTTGATGCACCTGTAATCGAAATACTCTGCTCTTTGCCACTACCTTTGTCTTTTGCAGTAACACTCAAAATTCCATTAGCATCAATATCAAAAGTAACTTCAATTTGAGGAACACCTCTAGGGGATGGAGGAATGCCATCTAACCTAAAAGTACCAAGACTTTTATTATCAGAAGCCATTTCTCGTTCTCCTTGAAGAACATGAATTTCAACATTTGTCTGACCATCAACTGCAGTTGAATACGTCTCAGTTTTTTTAGTAGGAACAGTTGTATTTCTTGTAATCATTTTTGTCATGACACCTCCCAAGGTTTCAACACCTAATGAAAGGGGTGTGACATCTAAAAGCAATATGTCCTTCACTTCACCTGCTAAAACACCACCTTGAATTGCTGCTCCTACAGCAACAACCTCATCAGGGTTCACTGTCTGATTTGGATCTTTACCTGTAACCCTTTTAACTAATTCTTTGACAGCTGGCATGCGAGTAGAGCCACCAACCATAACAATTTCATCAATCTCGCCTGTCGATAACTTGGCATCTTTCAAAGCTTGTTCAACTGGAACTCTGCAGCGATCAATTAACTTAGATGCTAATTCTTCGAATTTTGCTCTTGTAAGAGTTAAATCTACGTGTTTTGGACCTTCCGGGGTAGCAGTAATAAAAGGTAAATTAATCTCACTTTGAGTAGCATTAGACAATTCAATTTTTGCCTTTTCTGCAGCCTCTGTAAGACGTTGGAGTGCTTGCTTATCCTGACGTAAATCTATACCTTCATTTGCTTTAAAAGTTGCTGCTAGATGATCAACAATTACCTTGTCAAAGTCATCCCCACCAAGATGAGTATCACCTGAGGTTGATAAGACTTCAAAAACACCATCTCCAACCTCTAAGACTGAAACATCAAAAGTTCCCCCACCTAAATCAAAAACCAATATTCTCTCATTGCTTTGCTTATCTAAACCATAAGCCAATGCTGCAGCAGTTGGCTCATTGATAATCCTAAGTACCTCTAAACCAGCAATCTTTCCTGCATCTTTTGTAGCCTGGCGTTGAGAATCATTGAAATATGCAGGAACTGTAATGACTGCCTGACTGACACTTTCACCCAAATATTTACCAGCATCTTCAGATAGCTTTCGTAAAACCTGCGCCGCAACCTCTTCTGGAGAAAATTGTTTGTCTAAAACTGGGCATTTTAGTTTTACACTCGAACCTGACTTTTCAACTCCATAACTAACTTCTTTAGATTCCTCGTTTACTTCATCCACGCGTCTACCGACAAATCGTTTCGCAGAATAAAACGTATTCTCCGGATTCATGACAGCTTGACGCTTAGCAATCTGACCAACAAGTTGATCTTGATTTTTTGTATACGCAACTACTGAAGGAGTTGTACGAAAGCCCTCTGCATTAGCAATAACAGTAGGTTTCCCTCCTTCCATTACAGCAACACAGCTATTAGTTGTACCAAGATCAATCCCTACAACCTTCCCCATGGAATACCTCTCCTTGAATTAATGTCTTTATTAATTAGACTCATCCTCGGCAGTGAGTGCACTTAGAAGCGAGGTGTGGTTCCCGAACAGGAAACTAAACTACCCTAAAAAAATGGTACACACAAAAAAAGAATTAATTAATGGAGAAACAAGTCTGATAGGGGTTCTTGGCTGGCCAATAAAACATTCTATATCTCCAATCATTCACAATGCTGCGTTAACAGCTCTTAACCTCAACTGGTGCTATTTAGCGATTCCGTGCGAAACAGAAAATCTTGGATTAGTGCTAGAAAGCTTAAGAAAAATAAATTGCAAAGGACTAAACATAACAATTCCTCACAAGCAAGAAGTTATCAAATACTGTAAAACTATTGAACCAATTGCAAAAAATATTGGTGCAGTGAATACATTAATTCCTGCTAAAGATAGCTACTGGAATGGAACAAATACTGATATTCAAGGATTTTTGTCTCCATTAAAAAAATACAAAAGTCTAGCAGGGAAAAATGGAGTCGTATTAGGATCCGGCGGAAGCGCTAGAGCTGTAGTTCATGGATTAAATTCCTTAGATCTTTCTCACATCACTATTATTAGTCGCAATAAGAATTCATTAGAAAAATTTTTATACTGTATAGAGACAACCAAATCAAGCTCTACAACCTATTTAGGCCTAATAGAAGGTGATTTATCAATAAAAGAATATATTAGAGATTCAAGTTTAATCATCAATACAACACCTGTTGGAATGCTAAATAAATCCAAAAAGGAAGACTCTAAGGCTATTCCTCTTGGGAAAGAATGCTGGGAATATCTTAGTCCAGGTACTATTTTATATGACTTAATATATATACCAAAGCCTACAGAATGGCTGAAATTAGGACTAAAGCATGATTGCCATCAAATCAATGGCCTTGACATGCTAATTGAGCAAGGAGCAGCCTCCTTAAGTTTGTGGAGTAATATAAAAGAAATTCCAATTGACATAATGAAAGAGGCCGCCGAAAAAGCATTGAAAAGTAATCATAGGGATTTATGATTAAAATTTGGCAAAGATTAGTTTGTAGTCTGATTTATATAGTGCCTTGGGCAGATACAATTCAATATGGAAATAATCTTTACTATGATTTTCCTATAACTAAATTACTTATATTTCCTGCTATGCCCATAATATTTATTAAAAATAGCCTGCCTCTAGGAAGTCTTTTATTATTTTTATTTCTTTTACTAGGAATAGCTAGAAATCAACAAATTCCATATTTTCTAAGGTTTAATACAATGCAAGCAATACTTATAAATTTAATTCTAATTATCTTTAATTATCTAAGCATTTTACTGACTCTCATTTTTGGTAATCTTCAAATTTTAGAAACTATAGAACTAATCATTTTTATAGCAACCCTTAGCACTATAATTTTTGCATGCATTCAATCCCTCCGAGGGCTGGAACCAGATCTTCCAGGAATCAGTAATTCAGCAAAAATACAAATTTAAAAAAAAAAGAGCCTTGTAGGTATAGAGTAGTGCTTTCGACGCTCAATGACCTGAGCCTTCAGTCCCAGTCGGAACAATCTTATGTCTAATCCAACTTATTACGAAACAATGTACATCCTCCGTCCGGATATTCCGGAGGATGAAGTGGAAAATCATTTAAAGAAGTATAGCGAGGTACTTGAAAAAGCAAAAGCTGTCATAATTGACAATCAAATGCGAGGCAAACGAAGACTTGCATATTCAATTGGCAAGTACAAAGAAGGAATCTATGTACAATTAAGTCACACAGGTGAAGGCAAGCATATAGAAGCTCTTGAAAAATCGATGAGATTAAGTGAAGATGTTATTAGATATTTAACTGTAAAGCAATATGGTGCCTTACCTGCAAAGAGAACTCCAAAAACATCAGAAAAAGAAAGCATAGAAACAAATGAGAAAAAAGAAACTAATACAGAGGCAGTTAACAAAGAAGAAAGCAAGAAAGTAACTAAAGAAGAAATAAAAGAAGCTAATACAGAAACAGTTAACAAAGAAGAAAATAAAAAAGCAACTAAAGAAGAGAACAAAGAAGTAAAAAAAGAAGAATAGCTTTCGAAGAAAACAAAGCTTTATTTTTTACTAGTTACTGAAGCCCAAAGACGATTTGCAAGGCCCCAAATATAAATAAATCCTTCAGCAGAGCTATGATCAAATTTATCTTCTGCCCCATATGTTGAGATATCAGATACATATAAGCTATTAGATGAAGACTTGCGACCTGTAATAATTGCGTTGCCTTTATGAAGCTTTACTTTTACGGTTCCATTTACATCTTCTTGAGTAGAATCAATAAATGAATCTAAGGCATTTTTAAGAGGACTAAACCAAAAACCCTGATATACCAAATCCGACCATTGCCTCTCAAGTTGACTCTTGGTGCGTAAAACGTCAGCAGATAATGTAAGACTTTCAAGTTCTTGGTGACATTTAATCAACAACAGCAAGCCTGGTGACTCATATATTTCTCTACTTTTAATTCCGACAACTCGATTTTCTATCATATCTATTCGACCAAATCCATGCTTTCCTGCCAAAGAATTAGCTGTTCTAAGAAGAAGAACAGGTTCTAAAGCCTTTCCATCTATAGAGACTGGATAACCTTTCTCAAAAGAAATTTCTATTTCCTGAGATTCTTCAGGGGATTCTTCAATAGAAGAAATCAGTTGAAACACTTCTTCAGGAGGCGCTATAAAAGGATCTTCTAAAGAGCCAGCTTCAATGCTGCGTCCTAAAAGATTTAAATCAATGGAATAAGGAGATTTTTTGCTCACTGGTGCAGGAATGCCATATTTCTCCCCATAAACAATTAATTCCTCTCGACTCATTGACCATTTTCTAGCAGGAGAAAGAATTTTCAATTGAGGTGCCAACGATGCTATCGCTAAATCAAAACGAACCTGATCATTACCTTTACCCGTACAACCATGAGCAACAAACTCAGCGTTCCTTTCTAGAGCTAGATTTACCAACCTACTCGCAATAAGAGGTCTCGCTAAAGCAGTAGACAAAGGATACTTTCCCTCGTACAGAGCATTTGCCCTAATTGCTGGAAATGCAAAATCTCTGATGAAAGGCTCAATTAAATCTTCCACTAAAGATTCAGATGCTCCTGCCAATAAAGCTTTTTTGCGAATAGGCTCTAATTCTTCACCCTGTCCTAAATCTGCTGCGAAAGCAATTACATCTTCGATCTGATATTCATTTTTTAAAAAAGGGATACAAGCACTAGTATCCACTCCACCAGAATAAGCAAGAATTACTTTGCGGGAATTCCCCATTCAAATAACCTCCTTGTAATTAAATCTGCGTTTGGCGTGCAATAAATGCCAAATAAAAAGACAAAGCAAGCGATGGTCCAAAAAGCATCCCCAAAACTATAAACGGTCTAATAACAAAAGAATCAGGATGTTGAAAGCCCCAAAAACGAAAAAAAGCGCTCGTGCCAAAAGCAGCAAGCCAAGTCAAGCCAAACAAAAAATACTTATTCCCTAACACAGCAATTCAAGCGCATTATGCATTATCTTATTAGACAAAGGAGATCAAAATTAATGAGTTCCCTCGATACTATCAATCCAGCACTTACTAGATATGGCAAAGAAGAGCCAGCTCCAGTTTTACCCTTACGAGAAGAACCAGACCTACTAAGTTGGCTTGAGACAAGTGGAAGGCTTATTGCAGACGAATCATCTTCTCTCCAAGAAATTAGCACAGTAGAAGAAGAAGAGCTTTCTGCACTGATGGGTGAAAAGGAAGACTTCAAAACAGATGAAGAAACTACAGAAGAAGAATGGGAAGATTAAATTGAACTGAAGGAATTGACAAAAATCAATATAAAAGACACTTCTAACTTTAGACATTATCAATTAATTGGCTTAATTTTAATAATTAGTTTTTTTATAGACTTATTAAGCAATCATAGTTTCCTATTTATTCCTTTAATCACAGCTCTCCTAATTACAGTAATTATTACAAAATGGGGAATTGTAAAAATTAAAAGCCTCGAACTTCGTCAAGTTATAAGAGAAGAAGGGCCAGAAGAGCATTATAAGAAATCAGGGACTCCTAGTATGGGAGGCATATTAATAGTGCCAATAGGTATAATTGTTGGAAATTTAGTGAATCAAAATAATGGTAATAGTAAGGAATTAATTGCAATAAGCCTTTTAGGCTTGTCATTTATGCTGATAGGTCTCTTAGATGATTGGAAAAGTATTAAAACAAACAAAAATACAGGTTTACAAGTAAGCCAAAAGGTTATTTTGCAAATCATCGTAAGCTTTATTTTTTTAACATATATATACTGGCAGGAATTGATAGCTGAAAGCATTAATTTATTAGGCAATAATTCAATTAATTTAGGCATATTGTTTTGGCCAATTGCTTTAATTGTTTTACTTGCTGAAAGTAATGCAACGAATTTGACAGATGGGTTAGATGGATTAGCTAGTGGATGCGGAGCAATTGTCTTAACTGGTTTATCAATTGAATTAGTTATCAAAGGAACTAATTCAGACTATTCAATGGCAAGTTTTTGCATGGCACTTGCAGGTGCATGGTTAGGTTTTCTAATTTTTAATAATAAACCTGCCCAAATATTTATGGGGGACACTGGTTCTTTAGCAATGGGTGCAATGCTGGCAGGAATTGGAATACTCTCAAATACACTTTGGTCATTATTAATAATGGGAGGGATCTTTTTAGCCGAATCTCTCTCTGTAATTATTCAAGTAGGAATATTTAAAATTACAAAAAAAATGAGTCGAATCAATAAAGGTTATAGAGTTTTTCTTATGGCCCCTATTCATCACCACCTTGAAATTCAAGGCAAAAAAGAAATTCAAATTGTGCAACACTTTTGGTTAATAAGTATTTTCTTTGTCTTTTTGGGAATCATACTACGCTCTAGTCTTTAAAATAATCAATGAGCTATTTCACTTGGAAAGAAACAGGTCTAACTCAAGATTGCGAATCACTAGAAGCCATGGCATCGAGATTTGAAGAATCTGCCAAATTAATGAGAAAAATGGCAAATGAAGGGTTCATTCTTCAAATAAGAAAAAATAAACAGTTAATTACTCACAAAAATTCAAATATTTTTAATGAATGGGGTTTTATTAGTGAAGAAGCACCATTCCGTCAACTAGCTTTAATACCTGACAATGGAATAACCTCTGCAAGTGATTGAGATTTGGTTAAATTAAATTGATTATTCATTAAGGATAAATATTTTCTTACATGAGAGTTCCAACTAAAGTGTTGAGTAATGCCTTGAATTCCATTATCACTCCAACGCTTCCATTTTTTTTGATTGGAGCCAGCATATTCTAAAGTATTTTGTAAAATACCTAAGTCAGTTGCATCTACCAATAAACCATTTCGACACCGGGATAAAATTTCACTTGGACCACCATCATCCGTTGCTATGATAGGCAATCCAGAAGCGGCAGCTTCTAGTAAGGTCAATCCAAATGGTTCTGTCAAGGCAGGATTAACAAATAATCCCTTCAAATCTGCAGCCCACCTATAAATAGAAGCAATTTGATCTCGTCGGTGACATTTTGGATAAGCAATTTTTCCATAAAGGTTATATTTATCAACTAATTCAAAAATCTGCTGAAACACATCTTTTTGTTGTTTATCTAATGTTCTCATGTCATTTCTTACTCCTAGCATTAGGACAAGGTTATGACGTTTACGTAAAATAGTAGATCTGCCAAATGCCTCAACTAAAGCAGGAATATTTTTTCGTCTTACAGCTCTTGAAATTGATAAAAGGGGAGGCAGGTCCGGTTCGCGCAAAAAGGGATCAAACAAATCTTTAATATCAGCAACAACATCTGACTGAGAGTATGTATGAAATCTTCTTAAATCAACGCCTGGGGGAATTACTCTAGCGTGATTAGAAACAAAGTTTCTGTATCGATCGTATTGCTCTTTGGATTCCTGCAAAGTACTTGTTATAACTAAATTAGAGTTAGTTAAAGCCAACTCTTCTGCTTCAATTCTTCTGCTAATGGAATAATTACTTTCAATCTGTAAATGATCCATACCTGATTGAAGCAACCTACGCTTCTTTTCTCTTCCAAGTGAATGGCCAGTAAAAACAAATGGTATTCCTAAACGACTACTAACCAAAGCCCCAACATACCCAGCATCCGCATAATGCGCATGTATCCAATCAGGTAAATCCTTCTGTTTCTTTAATCTAGTAACCAACTCTTCAACCAGTTGATCTAAATAAGGCCATAACAATTCTTTCCTCAGATATCTCTTTGGGCCAAAAGGAATCCTAAGAATTTGAGAACCCTTGGATATGTGTTCACGCGACTGGGCATACTCAGCAGAAATTTTTCTATCTTGTATTAAACGCGTAACTAAATCTACTTGTTCAACTTCTTTTGAAGCAGCTAATTCTTTAACCAGTTCTAAAACATATAAAGTTTGGCCACCTGTATCTGAATCCCTACCTAATTCAAGATCATGTGAACGTATCAATCCATGTAAATGTAAATGAAGGAGTTTTAAACCCATAGAAACCTCCTTTCACTTTAAAATGTGTGTAATTCATAACCTAAATTGCTTGATTTAAATCTAAAGAAAGAATGGAGATTTTTAGGCAATTTCAAATAGGATGCTCAGAATGCTTATGGGTCAATGAATCTTGAAAAGAATCAATTTAATATTTTAAAAATTATAGAGAAGTACAACAAAAATTTGTCAATTCTCACTCGATTCTGCTTTGGCATGATTACTTTTATGCTTAAGTAAAGCCTTTTTCAAATATCTGCCAGTGTAGCTATTTCCATCTTGGGCAACTTCTTCTGGGGTCCCAGCAATTAAAATTTCTCCTCCGCGATCTCCCCCTTCAGGTCCCAAATCAATAATCCAATCCGAACAACGAATAACGTCCAAATTATGTTCAATCACAATAATTGAATTTCCCTTATCAACCAATCTTTGTAAAACATCCATCAATTTATGTACATCAGGGAAACTCAAACCTGTGGTGGGCTCATCAATCAAATAGAGAGTTTTCCCTGTTGCTCTTCGCGAAAGTTCAGTCGCAAGCTTCACTCTCTGTGCTTCTCCTCCAGATAAAGTAGGGGCAGGCTGACCTAATTTAATATATCCCAAACCTACATCAACAAGAGTCCTTAACCGATCCGCAGCTTGAGGAATTGCAGAAAAAACACCTACAGATTGCTCAACGGTCATTTCTAAGACGTCAGAAATTGTATGACCTTTATATTTCACTTGAAGGGTTTCGCGGTTAAATCTAGCTCCTTTGCAAACATCACATTGAACATATACATCTGGCAAAAAGTTCATCTCAATAACATTTACACCTTGACCTTTGCATGCTTCACAACGTCCTCCTTTAACATTAAAACTAAATTGGCCAACTTGGTAACCTCTGGCTTTTGCTTCAACAGATGCTGCAAAAATTTGTCTTATCGGATCAAATGCACCTGTATAAGTTGCAGGGTTAGAACGAGGGGTTCTTCCTATGGGAGATTGATCAATAACAATAACCTTATCAATTGATTTAATGCCTCTCATTTCTTCCAATCCTTTAGGAAAAGGAACTTTTAAACCCAATTGATGATTAATTGCAGGATGCAATAACTCATTAACCAAAGTACTTTTTCCACTGCCGCTAACTCCTGTTACTGCAACAAGCCTTCCCAAGGGAAAAGTCACTGAAAGATTCTTTAAATTATTTCGATCGCATCCAATCAAACGCAAATTTCTATTAACACCCTCTCTTCTGTCTGTAGGAGTAGGAATAGATGATCTCCCACTTAAATATTCCCCTGTTAATGAATCCTTGCTAGATAGCAAATTTTCCAAAGAACCTTCTGCAATAATTTTGCCACCATGAACTCCGGCACCTGGACCTATATCTACTAAATAATCTGCAGCACGAATTGTATCTTCATCATGCTCAACAACAATTAGGGTATTTCCTAAATCCCGAAGTCGTTCAAGAGTGGCTAATAATCTATCATTATCTCTTTGATGCAAGCCTATACTAGGTTCATCTAAAACGTAAAGAACCCCTGTCAATCCAGCTCCTATTTGTGTAGCCAAGCGGATCCTCTGTGCTTCCCCTCCAGACAAAGTCATAGCTGGTCTATCTAAACTTAAATAATCAAGACCAACATCAAGAAGAAACTTCAGTCGCAAACGAATTTCCTTCAAAACTAATTCGCCAATTTGTCTTTGTCTCGATGAAAGCAATGGCTCAGAACCTTCAGAAATTCCGATCCCCATCAATTTTTCTATACAATCAAGCGTTTCTGCAACACTAATATGAGTCAAATCTGTTATAGAATAAGGACCAACTTTAACTGCTAAAGCTTCAGGTCGTAATCTTTTACCTGAACAGGTAGAACACGGAACTAATTCAAGAAACTTTTCTAATTTCTGACGAACAGACTCTCCATTAGCATCACGTAATTGTCTTTCTAAAATAGGCAAAATGCCATCAAATGACCTTTTATAACCATCTTGTGGCTTATAACGACTATCTGACTGAATTAAAATTGGTTTTTTACTTCCATTAAGTAAAACATCTTGTTGTTCTTCTGATAACTCTTTCCAAGGTGTTTTAATTTCAAAGCCATATGCCTCACCAACTGAAAATAATAAAGAAAAATAATACGAGTTTTCTTTTTCACTCCAAGGAGCCACTGCAGCATAAACAGGTAAAGAGGGTTCAGGAATTACTCTGTCACAAGTAAATTTCTTTAAATGACCTAATCCATGACAATCAGGACAAGCGCCGTAAGGACTATTAAATGAAAATAATCGAGGAGACAATTCTTCAATGACAGCTCCATGAACCGGGCAAGCAAAGTTTTCTGAAAAAAGACGCTCCCTTTCAACTCCATCCGGTAATTCTTCATTTTTCTTTGGTACAGCTTCAACAATTGCTAATCCATCTCCTCGTTTTAGAGCTGTCTGCAACGAATCCGTTAATCGTTCTTGAATACCATCCCTTGCGATTAATCTATCAACTACAACATCAATAGAGTGTGATTGATTTTTATCAAGCTCAATATTATCCGACAATTCTCGAACCTCTTTATTTATCCTAACTCTCGCAAAACCCTCTGAAGCTAATCCTGAAAGTAATTTGGCATGTGTACCTTTCTTCCCCCGAACAACAGATGCAAGTAACTGATAACGTGTGCCTTCAGGCAAAGTCAGGATCTGATCAACCATCTCATCAATCGTTTGCGGCCTAATTCTGCGACCACATTCAGGACAATGAGGCTCTCCAGCTCGGCCATACAGTAAACGCAAATAATCTTTTATCTCTGTTACCGTTCCAACAGTAGAACGAGGATTATGACTAGTTGATTTTTGATCTATCGAAATAGCAGGTGATAGTCCTTCTATTGCATCAACATCAGGCTTATCTACCTGTCCCAAAAATTGACGCGCATATGCAGAAAGACTTTCTACATACCTTCTTTGACCTTCAGCAAAAATAGTATCAAAAGCTAATGAGCTTTTGCCACTACCGCTAACTCCAGTGAAAACAATAAACTTGTTTCTTGGAATAGTTAAATCAACATTCTTTAGATTATGTTGACGGGCACCACGAATCCTTATTACATCTTCAAAAGAATCCGATGGTACAGATTTTTGATTTTCTTTAGCCACTGAGGGCCTCATAATCGAAATAGTCAATCATATGATCTTATAAAACTTGTTGCATATTATGCTGCTTTATTATCTAACAAACTTGCAGCATACATACTAGCCTCCAGAAAAGTACCACCAGCCAATTTAGCCAATTCTGATTGACGGTCACTAAACTCCTCTAATAAAAGGACTTTAGAATTGGTCACCCCACTTTCTACTGTTTTTGAAACAGAGAAATGAAAATCTGCAGATGCTGCAATCACTGGTTGATGAGTAATGCAAAAAACCTGCTTGTTTGCAGATATTTCTTTTAGTAATTTAGCAATGGATGTACTAATTCTTCCACTTACACCAGAATCAATTTCATCAAACACTAAGGTTGTCGATCCACTGACTTGAGAAAAAACTGTTTTCAATGCAAGCAAAAAGCGTGAAAGCTCGCCTCCAGATGCAGTCTCAGCTAAAGGCTTTAATGGGTGACCAGGGTTTGCTGAAAATAAAAATTTTATGGAATCTGCTCCAGTTTCCTTAAGATCAGAAAGAGAAAAGGCTATTTGAAAACGAATATCTTCCAAGCCTAAAGGATGCAGATATTTTAATAAATCTTCTTCTAGTTTTTTAGCATATTGCTTACGTAAAGAAGTGATCTTCAGACTTTCCTTTTCTAAGGTTAATCTAGCCTCCATTTCTGCCTTTTCAAAAACTTCTAAAGAATGCTCAGAAGCTATTGAATCTAAAAAATGAACAGATTCCCTTTGTTTTAATATTAATCCATCAAAATCAAGCTTATAACGAGTCTTAAGTCGATTAATTTCTGCAATTCGATTCTGAACTATATCTAATTCATTAGTTTCATTAGTCAACTCAACTTGATACTTATTCAATGCAAAGAGAAATTCTTCCAGTTTTTCATAAGACTGTAATAACAAATCTAATTCTGAAGCAAAGGAAGAGTCTAAAGCAATGAGAGATTTTAATTCATGAATGCTACCTAAAAGAAGATCTAATGCAGTAGGCGAATCATTAATACTCTCCTTTAAATATCCAAATAAGGATGTTAATAACTCTTGAATTCTAACTCCATGAACAAGACGATCTTGTTCTTTTCTTAAATCTTGTTCTTCTAAAGGATTTTTTATTTGAATCGAATCAAGATCATCTAAGAAATTTTGGGCCTTTAACAACTCCGTTTCAATATTTTTATACTCAACAATAGCTTTTGTAAGTTTTGATTTAGCCTTTTTCCAAGTATTCCAAGCTAATTGAAATCGTTTGAAAGAAATTTGAAACGAAGAAGCTCCAAAAGAATCCAACATTTTTAATTGATATGTAGGCGAAAGCAACTGATGAGATTGACCCTGCTGAACTAAATCAATCAAACACGTTCTTAAAGAAAGTAATTGTTTGCGATTAATAATTTCGCCATTCAACCTAATTCGATTAGTTAATCGATTACCATTAACTTTCCAATCACGAGAAATATAAAGCTCAGACTCTGGAATATCAAAAGAGTTTTTTTCTAACCAATTTTTTACACTACGATCAATCAAAAAACATCCTTCAATAGAACAACAATTTGAACCAACACGCATTAATTTGGAAAAAGATGAACTGCTACCAGCTCCAAGCAAGGAATCAATAGCAAGTAAAAAAATGGATTTCCCTGCTCCTGTTTCTCCTGTAAAAACAGAAAATCCCTTTTCAAAGCTAAGGTCTAGGCTTTCGATAAGAGCAATGTTGTTTAGTCGTAAACCTAGAAGCACGTCTTTAAAGTAACCTTATAAAACCTAGCTACTCCTTTAATGAATTAGAAGGGGTAAAAAGCACCAAATTAAAATGAAAGAGGAACTTGGTGATTTCATAGAATCCGCTGGATTGGAGTCATATGACCCCAATCAAATAAAAAGTATTTATACAAAATATCCAACCCGGTTAATTAAAAGACTGTGGCAAACACTTATACCTATTTTATTATTTTTAATAGGAGTTGGATGGGAAAAGCTAATAGGAGTTTTAAAAAGCGAAAAACGTTCAAGAGAAAGAGCAAAAGAGTTTACTAACTTGCTTGTAGAGTTAGGACCAGCGTTCATAAAAGCTGGACAAGCACTTTCAACAAGACCTGATGTTGTTCCAAGATTAGTTCTAGAAGAGTTATCTCAACTACAAGATCAACTACCAGGCTTTGATAGTGATTTGGCCTTAGCCTGCATTAAAGAAGACTTAGGGCAATCTCATGGTGATATTTTTGACTCATTCGAAATAAATCCAATATCAGCTGCATCACTTGGACAAGTTCACAAAGGAATTCTAAAAACAGGAGAAAAAGTTGCAGTAAAAATACAAAGGCCAGGTCTCAGAGAACAAATAACCCTAGATTTATATATTGTTCGCAATATTGCACAATGGCTAAAAAAATATATAGGTTATATCAAAAGTGATTTAGTTGCATTAATTGATGAACTTGGTAGAAGAGTATTCGAGGAAATGGACTACATAAATGAAGCGGATAATGCAGAAAAATTTGCAAAACTACATCAAGAAAATAAAAATATTAAAGTGCCAAAAATTTTTAGAAAAACTACTAGTAAACGAGTTCTAACAATGGAATGGGTAGATGGAGTAAAATTAACTAATATAAAAGAAATTAGAGAGTTAGGAATTAATCCAAATGAGATGATAGAAATAGGAGTTAATTGCAGTTTAAAGCAATTGCTTGAACATGGTTTTTTTCATGCTGATCCACATCCTGGTAACATTTTAGCCCTTGAAGATGGAAGACTTTGCTATCTAGACTTTGGAATGATGAGTGAAGTCTCAGATCAATCGAGAACAGGACTTATACAAGCAGTTGTACATCTTGTTAATAGGAACTTTGAAAAATTATCTAAAGACTTTGTTGCACTTGGATTTCTAGACAAAAATGTAGATTTAAAACCTATAGTTCCTGCTTTTGAAAGCGTATTTGAAACAGCAGTTGATATGGGTGTAAGTAGAATGGATTTCAAAAGCGTTACTGATGACATGTCAAGCATTATGTATAAATTCCCTTTCCAGTTACCTCCATACT
>QCPK01000026.1 GCA_003212555.1 Prochlorococcus sp. AG-436-K22
CGGGAGTGCTTGTTCTTCAATTAAGAAGAACTCTAGTAGTGTATTGGAGGCAATCAACATAGATAGAAAGTTAATTCAATCAAGCTTACGTATTAGCTTGGGAAGTTGGTTGACAGATTTAGATTTTGACTATATTACTAATACTATTTCTAAAACTATAGAAAAAATTGCACTGATCAAATGATGCCTTCAGAAACTTTGGTCTTACCATCTGATTTATTAGAGTGCGAGGAAGCATTAGCAGATTCATTGCTTACCTGCAAAAAAAATAAATTTTTTAATAGACTAGCGGTCAATTTGAAGTTTGAGGGATTAAAAATAGACCCTGTTTTATTTAGACTTGTACAGCGACTAGATTCATCAAAGGTTAGCAGTTGTATAGCATATTCTGATGTAGGTAGCTGTGCACTCGCTAAAAGGGACTATCCAGATATTAGTGATAGAATCTTCTCATTTAAAGATCTCATATCTAGTCAAAAGGTAGATATTGATACTCTAATTATAGCTGTATCTCCACAACCCTATGATTTTGATCAGTTTGAGGCGATGTCTAATAATAATGAAAATGACATCCTCATGATCAATGGAAGATTAGAAGAAACATCTATAGGAGTGGGCCTTGTTGGTAGAGAAAGGAGGGTAAGATTTATAAAATCCTGGGAATATATTTTTTGGTTAGAGCCACTTCCGAAGGGAGCAATATATCGTAGATATCCATCAGAATGGCAAGTCTTTAAATATACAAAAGATGGATATATTTATCAGAATGCCTATTCCAAGTATCCTGCTAATGATTTATTAGATTTAGTTTTAAACTAATATGTTATCTTATTTATGAAATTTAAAAACTTTATTTTTTATATCACCGTTGTTATAATAATAATTTCAATACAATATAGGAATAACCTTAGATTTCTTTTCTTATTTTTTAATTCTACATATACAGATCTTTATTCATTAGTTAATAGGCCAACTTCAGTAACTAACATTTGTTATTCTCTTCAAAATAAATTGATTAATTTAGTAGGAGCAAATTATAAGAATATAGCCATAACAATATTAGACTCTAATCATAATATTATATCAGATATTAATGGTAATAAGTTATATATACCAGCATCGAATCAAAAGCTATATTCATCCGCTTACGCTCTGCATAAATTGGGACCTCTTTTTAGACTAGAAACTCATATATATAAGAATTCCCGAGGATATTACGAGATAATTGGTAGTGGTGATCCTGATATAAGCTTAAAAGATATAAAGATATTTGCAGAATTAATTAAGAAAAATCGTTTTTATTCCTATCCAAAAAGCTCCCTTATTTTGTATGAGGAGCCTGAGAATTTATGGTGGCCTGAATCATGGTCAATTCCAGATAGAAAAGAAGATTATGGAGCGCCTATAACTCGTTTAGCGTTAAATGGAAATGCAGAAGATTTCGCAATCCAAAATCCTTTATTGAGATTTAAATCTATCTCTTCTTCAATTCTTTTAAATAGTAATTTAAAAGTTGATGTTTTGACTAATATGCATAGTTCTTTTAATGAAAGATTAAATCGAAAACTACTTTTAAATATAACATCAGCTCCACTTTATATGTTGCTAAATTTAGCTAATTCAGAAAGTCACAACTTTAGTAGTGAGATACTTTTACGTAATACTTCTAATAGTTGGAATAATAAAATTGCAACTCAAAGGCTTTCTAATTGGGTTGAATCTATAGGAGTCGATAAGGAAGAATTCTATTTTGCAGATGGTAGTGGTTTGTCTAGAGATAATAGAACTACTACAAATGCACTGTCTTATGTTCTAGCTTTTATGGATAAGCATCGTTACAGCAATTATTATATTTCATCAATGTCTTTAATTGGAATACGTGGAACGCTGCGCAATCATTATGATATGAATAATTCTGAGATTAGCTTTCTCGGTAAGTCAGGGACTTTAAGTGATGTACGCTCCTTATCCGGTTACCTATATACTCCTTCAGGCAAAACTATTGTTAGCATTATTCATAATAATAAAATATTAGATTCTAGTATATTTAGTAATATACTCTCCGTTGTAAGTTCAGAGAAAAACTGCAGTTAGCTACATTTAATATCGAACTTTTTATAAAGATCTCTAGCTATGATCTTTGGAACCATATGGTCAACATTCCCGCCAAACATAGCTACTTCTTTTACTACAGAACTGCTTAAAAAGCTATGATGTGCCTCTGTAGCAAGAAAAATAGTTTCTATTGAGTCGTCAATCGACCTATTTGTATGAGCAATTTGAAGTTCGTACTCAAAGTCACTCATAGCCCTAAGACCACGTAATATTAAATCAACTTCAAACTTTTTAGCGCAATCTACAGTTAGCCCTTTGTATGAAATTATCTCGATTTGGTTTAATTGAAATGTTGCTTGCTTTATTTGCTCAAGTCTTCTATTTACACTAAAAGTAGACTTTTTCGTAGGGTTCTCAAGAACAGCAATAATTACTTCCCCAAAGGAATCAATTGCGCGTTTGATTAGATCAAGATGTCCAAATGTTAGTGGATCGAAACTACCAGGGTAGAGAACTTTCATAATTTACTTCCTTGTATGATCATATTTTTGATTAAGTGATTACAGTTAGGATACTTAATGGCATTCCATGGAACTTAATTTAGAAGCAAAAAAGACTCTTCTCAGAAAGATACCCCACGGATTATTTATCTGCACTGTTCGTGAAGGTGACGAAATCAACGGCTTTACAGCAAGTTGGGTAACACAAGGTTCGTTTGTTCCGCCTTTAGTTGTTATGGCTGTAAGGGCAGATGGCTCCAGTCATGGAATGATAAAACGAACTAATAAATTTTGCCTCAACGTACTTAGATCGGATCAAAAAGAACTTGCAGCGATATTCTTTAAACCACAGAAAGGCCTTGGAGGTCGCTTCGAATCAACAGTTTATACTTTTGGTGCGAATGGTCTCCCTATTTTAGAGGATGGTATAGGTGGCCTCGAATGTAATGTTATCAATTCAATTGAGCATGGTGACCATACTGTTTTTGTAGCCGAGGTGGTTTCAGCTGTTGTCCATAACGATACCAATCCATTAATTTTATCCGATACAGGATGGAGTTACGGAGGCTAAGTTAACATTGTCTTTTAATAAAGCTAAAATATCACTTATAGAAGATAAGGATAAGGTTAAAAGGATTATTAGTTTAATTCCTGCTTTGCCAGGTTGCTATATAATGAAGGATAACTATGAAAGAATACTATACATAGGCAAATCTAAAAGCCTAAGGAGCAGGGTAAGTTCATACTTTAGACAAAAATCGGGATTATCACCAAGGATATCGCTTATGGTTAAACAAATATTTGATATAGAATATATTATTACAGATACAGAGAGTGAAGCACTTACACTAGAGTCTAATTTGATTAAAAAAAATAAACCCTACTATAATATCCTCCTAAAGGATGATAAAAAATACCCTTACTTATGTATTACATGGAGTGATAGTTACCCTAGAATATTTATTACCAGGAGAAGGCGTAATAGGCATATAAAGGACAGATATTATGGACCTTATGTAGATGTCAATCTTCTCAGGAATACACTAAATGTAATAAAAAAAGTCTTTCCAATTAGACAGCGCTTAAGGCCACTATACAAAGATAAGACTTGTTTGAATTATTCAATTGGCAAGTGCCCTGGAGTATGCCAGGAGATTGTGAGTGCAGAAGACTATAGGGAAACAATTAAACGTATCACTATGGTATTTCAAGGAAGGACAGAAGAACTTAACTCTATACTTCATTCTAGGATGTTGTCGTACTCATCACAACTAGAATATGAAAAGGCTAATGAGATAAAGCTTCAGATAGAGGGATTAAATAAACTTAAGGAATCACAGAAAATCACAGATCCAGACTCATCTATTAATAGGGATGTTATAGCATTTGCTAGTAATAAAATAATAACATGTGTACAGCTTTTTCAAATAAGGTCTGGCAAAATTATTGGTAGATTAGCCTTTTCTGCCGATAGTTCTAACTATACTCCTAGCAATGTTATTAGGAGAGTAATAGAAGAGCATTATAGTGAAATTGATCCTGTAGAGATACCCTCGGAAATTAACATAGAATCTTCATTTGATAATTTTCATTTAATAGAACAATGGCTTTCAGAATTAAAATCAAATAAAGTTAGGTTGTTTACACCTAAGAGAAATACTAAAGCGAGACTTGTTAACCTAGTTAAGAAAAATGCAGAAGTAGAGCTTAATAGGCTATCTCAAGGACTTGAACAGGCATCTGAATCCCTTGAGGATCTTTCTATGCTTTTAGACTTGCCTGGAAAACCAAGAAGAATAGAAGGTTATGATATAAGCCACATTCAAGGAAGTGATGCTGTGGGATCACAGGTTGTTTTTGTAGATGGCTTACCAGCTAAGCATCATTATAGAAAATATAAAATTAAATCAAAAGAGATAAAGGTTGGTTATAATAATGATTATTTAGCAATATATGAAGTTATAAAAAGAAGATTTAGAAGGTGGTCTATTTATAAGAAAGAGGGAATATTAATTTCAGAGCTAATGAGTCAGAAGGCATCAGTGTTTGATCCATTGATGGTTCAGGATTTTCCAGACTTGGTAATGATAGATGGAGGAAAAGGTCAGCTTAATTCTGCTTTAAAAGCGCTCTCAGAGTTAAATCTTGAAAATGATATACGCTTATGCGCGCTAGCAAAAAAGAATGAAGAATTGTTTGTCCCAGGACAAAGTAAGGCCATTTTAACATCTAAGGAAGATACGGGCCTGTTGCTTTTGCGAAGACTTCGAGATGAAGCTCATAGGTTCGCGATTTCATTTCATAGAGATCGTAGATCCAAAGGAATCACAAGATCGGAACTTTCGGGAATTCCTGGAGTAGGGCCTAAAAGGATCAAAGTATTATTAGAACATTTTCAATCTATCCAAGCCATCAGAATGGCATCAAAAGACCAACTTTCAAAAGTTGAAGGCTTAGGAAATGATTTAGCAACTACTATCTGGTCATATTTCAATAACTAACTATAATTTTTAAAACCATTAAAATATAACAAATTTAATTATATGAGATGACATTTATCAAATTTATGCCTATCATAAATATAATATAATTACTATTATGAATTTGCCACCAGAGGCATATTTATGGTTGAAATCTCTCCATATTATTGGAGTAGTTGTTTGGTTTGCTGGTTTATTTTATCTAGTCAGACTTTTTATTTACCATGTAGAAGCTAAAGAGCTAGATGAAACTATAAAGCTAGCCTTTGTCAACCAATACTCATTAATGGAAAAGAGATTAGCCAATATTATTACTACTCCTGGCATGATACTTACTGTCAGTATGGCCGCTGGATTGTTAATATTACAGCCATCCTGGTTATCAGAACGTTGGATGCAGACAAAGCTATTTTTTGTAGCCCTTTTGCTTTGTTACCATTTTTATTGTTATAAATTAATGAATGCATTAGCTAATAATACATGTCTTTGGACAGGTAAGCAATTAAGGATTCTTAATGAGCTTCCTACTTTGTTTCTGGTAATTGTTGTTATGTTAGTTGTTTTTAAAAATAATTTTCCCACCAGTTCAGCTACCTGGCTAATAGTAGGACTTGTCTTATTTATGGCGCTTTCTATTCAATTCTACGCTAGATATCGACGATTACGTAATAGTTAAGGATCTATTTATTTGTGTCTCCTAAGCATCCTATTGTTAAATTATTAACAAATATAGATAGTCAAAGTTGCCCAAAAAATATCAATTTTCATTGCCATACTACTTCTAGTGATGGTAGCATGGACCCTATAGTACTTATTAAACAGGCCTTTACATTAGGTCTAAAGCACCTAGCAATAACTGATCATCATTCAATCGAAGGTTATCTTAAAATACAAAGTTACCTTAAAAAAACAAATTTATCAATATCTCCTACTAATTTATGGACTGGGATAGAAATTAGTTGCCTTTTAAAGGGTTGTCTTGTACACGTTATAGGATTGGGTTTCGACATTACATCTCAAGCTATTCAACCATACTGTCACGGAGAAGCCGTAACTGGTTCATCCTTAAGAGCAGAGAATGTTGTCAATGCTATTCATAAATCATGTGGAATCTCCATTTTGGCTCATCCCGCCAGGTATAGGCTTGATTTCCCCGTATTAATTAAGGAGGCTCATCTTATTGGAATCAATGGCATTGAGGTATGGTATGACTATGATCTATCTCCCAAGTGGAGTCCATCTGAATTAATCTGCAAATCTATACATAAACTTGCTATGAAATACAATATGTTGTCTTCTTGTGGTACAGATAGCCACGGCTATTCACTTTTAGGTAGGTAATAATAAACATCGCTTCTATTCCTAGAAATTAAATTCTTCTATATTTTTCTCAGATAATAATACTATTTCTTTTATTAGGTCAAGATCCTTATCATTTGCATTCCACATACCTCTATTCGACGCCTCAAGGAATCGTTCTGATATATCTCTTAGGGCCCATGGATTTTCTGTCATAAAGAATTTCAGTATATCCTCATCCCTTAGCCAACTATTAAGTATTGATGAATAGCTCCAATCTGTAACTACATTAGTAGTCGCGTCATAGGCAAAAAGGTAATCTAGGCTAGCTGACATCTCAAAGGCGCCTTTATACCCATGCTCTTTAATTCCTTCAATCCATTTAGGATTTATTAATCTTGATCTAATAACTTTATCGATTTCTCTTTTTAATTTATGGACTTTAGGTCGCTTATGTCTAGAGTTGTCTCCAAAATATAACTGTGGCTGTTTTTCAGAGATTTTCTTTACTGCATTTGATAATCCTCCATGAAATTGGTAATAGTCATCAGAGTCTAATAAATCGTGTTCTCTATTATCCTGGTTATGCATAACTACACTTATATTTTTTAGGGTTTGTTCTAGTTCTTTCTTGTTACTTACAGGTTCATTATTACCATTATATTGCCACTTACTATGCTCTATAAAACAATTAGCTAATTCTTCCTGGCTATCCCAACTAGATAGACTTATAAATTCCTGTAAGCCTGTTCCATAACCTTCTGGGGAAGATCCATATACTCTAGATACAGGTTCTCCATTCCTAGTTCCATATGCATAAGGGTTTAGCTCTGATGGTTCGTTCAATGATCTTATTTTAGCTTGAGCTTTATTAATTAGTACAATTAAATTTGGGAAAGCATCTCTAAATAATCCAGATATCCTAAGCGTTACATCTACTCTTGGCCTATTTAATATATTTAGAGGAATAACTTCAATATCAATTAGTCTACGTGATACTCTGTCCCAGACCGGTTTAATTCCTATTAATGCTAAAAGCTGAGCAATTTCCTCTCCACCATTTCTCATAGTAGAAGTAGCCCAAACAGAAAGTGCAAGATGAGTTAAATTTGTTCCATTCTCTAAAAGATATAATTCTGTAATTAATTCAGCACTACGACGTCCAAGATCCCAAGCTGATTCTGTTGGTAAGGAACGTAAGTCAACACTATAGAAATTCTTACCAGTTGGTAGGACGTCTATGTCTCCTCTTGTTGGAGCGCCCGAAGGACCACTTGGAATTCGTAAACCATTAAAGGCATTTTTAATAGCAAGCATTTCCCTATTAGGGGAGGTTATAATTTTAGGTATAATATTGTTTTTAAGATGAGAGATTGATGGATTATTAATATCTTCATCTATGAAGTGTTGTAATGGATCTATGATCAAATCTGATTGATTAGGACCATCAATCACCTCAGCTTTTATAAGATAAAAAGCAACTATATGTTGAGCTTGATTTGTGATCCAATTTATAAAATCTCCCTTAATCCTCATCTTAGTACTTGTGAAAGCTGAAATTTTATCCAAATCTATCTTGTCAATTTCTTCTTCCTCAGCATCGCTCCAGGGATCTATATTAATATCTAAATGAGAAGCTAATGACTGTGTGATCCCCATAGTATTAATGTTAGGGGGAAGAAATATAGACAATGTTAATTCTATTAACTTTGTTTTACAAGGCAGTGAGCCATATATATGCAATCCAGATCTTATCTGGGATTCTTTTAACTCGCATAAATAGCCTTCTATTTTATTATAGATAATTTCTTTGTTTACTTCTAAATTTGCTGAGTTCGATGTTGAGAAAATATTTGTAAGATTGAGTTCTTTAATTAGTTTATCAAGTTTAGCTTTTATAATCTTAATGCGACTTGAATCTAATAACTTAGCCTCATGATATTCGTCTAATAAACATTCAACCTCAATAAGGTCATTTGTAAGACCAGACCTTGCTAAAGGAGGAGTTAAATGATCTAAAATAGTCGCATGACTTCTTCTTTTAGCCTGAGAGCCTTCACCAGGGTCATTGACTATAAAAGTGTAAAAATATGGTAGAGGAGGAATTATAATTTGTGGAAAGCAGTTTGGACTCAACCCAACACTTTTTCCTGGCAACCATTCAGCAGTTCCATGTTTACCCATATGTAAAATTAAATTGGCTTTAAAATGATTTGTTATCCAGTGATATTGAGCAAGGTACCGATGAGGAGGAGCAAGTGTTGGTGAGTGAATATCGTCTATATTGTCTTCTGTATAGCCTCTTGAAGGTTGAATTAATAGTGCAATATTTCCAAATTGAACTCCATGAATGGCAAAACCATCCTTTTCTAATTCCTTTGATAGATGTGGTTTTTGCCATGATTTAACTACTTTATCTTTAACTTTCTCTGATAATCCTTCCCAATATTTAAGATATTGCTCTAGGGATAAATAAGCAAGGGCTGGATTTGATTTAGTTTCTTGTGAATTTGTCCTATTAGAAAGTAATAATCTCATTAATGCCCTTGGTTCTTTTGGTAAGCTATCGTCTCCAAGATAATATCCATCATTCTTGAGATGATTTAGAATAGATAAAATACTTGCTGGTGTATCTAATCCAACACCATTTGCTAGCCTCCCATCCCTAATTGGATAATTCGATAAAATAATTATTGCTTTTACGTCTTTGTTCTTAGCTTTTTGCAAGGCTATCCATGACGAAGTAAATGAAACAATCCAACTTAGGTTTTTATTATCTGCTTTTAACTTATATATAGGAGAGTAGAGCGATAAATCATCTTCAATCTTTTCTTTAAAAGCTGCTATTTTGGTTGTTATTCGACCGTCTAGTTCTGGCATTACAACCTGCATAGATAGATCGATAGGATCGATTCCTCTAGACGATTTTTCCCATTCTTTTTTTTGTTTATTAGAGGTTATTATTTGAAATACTGGCAAGTTTAATTTATCCCATATCTGTGTGCCATCAGATGAATCTTCGAAGTTAACAGAAGCAAAGGATGTTGCTGTTATAATACAACTTACTTTCTCATACTTGAAAAGTGCAAGTATTCTCTTCTGAACATAATCCTTCTTTAAGCTACTAACCCAGATAGCCCTTGGATTAATACCTTCTTGTCTAAGTAAGCTTAATAAATTATTAGCGTATTCAGTATTTCCAGAATTCAGCATTGAGCTATAGAAAATGATTCCAACTTTATTACCATTGCCTTTTTCCCAATTCCATAAATATGGGTCTTCTAATTTTTTTACGCTAAAATCATTAATATTAACCTCTTTATTGTCTATATAATCAAATAATACACCAAGGAATATTTGCATATTTTCAAAACCACCTACTCTTAGCAATTTGCCGAGCTTCCTTGAAACATCATAATTTATATTACTCATACCATTTAATTCAAATTCATCTTCCTCAGTTCCAGATATAATTATCAATTTTCGATTTATTGTATCTTTAGAAGCCCAGTTAACTAATTGCTCAAAACCATAAGACCAGACAGAGCGACTACCAAGGAATCTGACTATTATTATTTTAGCTTTAGAACCTGTGGTAGAAATATAATGGTCAATTTGTGCATTATGTTGAAGTGAATTGAGATGAATAGCTCTTATTTCATATCTTTGCTTAACAGACTTTTTCTCTTGAATAACATAAGCTAATGTTGAAACATCAGAAGCTGCAGATGTAATGAAAAGGATAGGCGCATGAGGTTGCTCAATTAGTGCTAAATTTTCAGAAGGTTCTTCAGTTGGAAGACTGGCGATTCTATGCATTAACCTATTATCTAAGTTGGTTGATCTAATCGTGAAAAACCGTAAAAGAAAGATGAGCAAGGTGGTTTATTGTTATGCATGATTTTCTTCCATATGCTTGGTTCAAAGGCAAATGCGTACCCTTTGAAGAAGCCAAAATTTCTATAGCAACCCATGCCCTCCATTATGGTACAGGGGCTTTTGGGGGAATGAGGGCTATCCCTGACCCCACTGATTCTGGCAAGTTCCTTTTATTCAGGCTAGATAGACACGCTAAAAGACTGTCCCAAAGTGCACGTCTTCTCCTCACCGAATTAAGTGAAGAAACCATTATTAATAGTATCGTAAAGTGGATTCAGGCAAACAAACCTTCAAAGCCTATTTATATAAGACCATTTGTTTTTACAAGTGATCTAGGTATTGCACCAAGGTTACATGATATAGAAACAGACTTTTTCATTTATGGTTTAGAGCTTGGAGATTACCTATCTCCTAGAGGGGTTAGTTGCCGAATTAGTAGTTGGCAGAGACAAGAAGATTGTTCCTTACCGTTGAGAGGAAAAATAAGCGGAGCATATATAACTAGCTCTTTGGCTAAGACAGAGGCTGTTAAATCTGGATTTGACGAGGCACTATTATTGAACTCAAAAGGCAAAGTTAGTGAGGCAAGTGGTATGAACTTGTTTATTGTTAGGGATGGTAATCTAATTACTCCTGGTGTTGATCAAGATATCCTTGAAGGTATTACAAGGGCAAGTGTCATAGAAATTGCCAATTACTTGAATATAAACGTAATAGAAAGACCAATCGATAAAACAGAACTTTTTATAGCAGATGAAGTTTTTCTTACTGGTACAGCAGCAAAAATCACTCCAGTTATGAAAATCGAATCTACGGAGCTTAATAATGATCGCCCTATAATGATGAAACTAAGAAACTTACTAATCAATATTACCGAAAATAAATCAACTCAATTTAGAGATTGGGTTACTAAAATTGACCTAAGGGACTGATTAGCTAAGATCATTATTTCTATGACATGTTTTATAAAATATGACAGATTTTAAAAGTTATTTTAATTCAGATTTGAAGCCTATTATAGTTTTTGATGGAGCTATGGGCACAGCCCTTCAAGATCAAAATCTCCAGGCAATTGATTTTGGAGGAATAGAATTTGAGGGTTGTAATGAGAATTTAGTTAGAACAAATCCAGAAGCCGTTAAGCTGGTACATAAAAGTTATTTAGAAGCTGGATGCGATGTAATAGAAACAAATACATTTGGAGCCACATCTATAGTTCTAGAAGAATATAACTTACAAAAATATGTATATGAAATAAACCTTAAAGCAGCTAATATAGCAAAAGAATTAGCTATCGAATATAGTACTAAAGTTAAGCCTAGGTTTGTTGCAGGATCTATTGGTCCTACAACAAAGCTACCAACACTTGGCCATGTTAAATTTGATGCTCTGGTTGATTCTTATAAAGAACAAGCAGAGGGACTTATTGATGGCGGTATAGACTTAATAGTTATAGAAACGTGCCAGGATGCTCTTCAAATAAAGTGTGCAATTAATGGAGTAAGTAAGGCTCTCAATTCTAGGAAGAAACAACTTCCTATAATGGTTTCAGTAACAATGGAGACTACAGGTACTATGTTACTTGGAACTGAAATATCAGCAGTTATAAATATTCTGGAGCCGTTTGCAATAGATATTCTAGGAATTAATTGTGCTACTGGTCCTGCAGAAATGAAATCACATATTAAATATTTAAGTGCGGAATCTCCATTCGAAATTAGTTGTGTACCAAATGCAGGTCTACCAGAAAATATAAGTGGTAAGGCTCATTATAGATTAACCCCTATAGAATTAAAAATTCAATTAATGCATTTTATAAACGATTTAGGAGTGCGAATTGTAGGTGGTTGTTGCGGTACTACTCCAGAACATATTAAATCATTAGTGGAAGTTACTCGTGAAATAAATGATTCAAGGATAATAGCCAGGACTAATACTAAGAGAAGAAAAGGTATCTCATCAATTTATGAAATGACAGAATATAATCAAGAAAGTTCATTCCTGATAATCGGTGAACGTTTAAATGCAAGTGGATCAAAAAAAGTTAGAGACCTTTTAAACAATGATGATTGGGATGGACTAATTCAGGTAGCTAAAACACAATTAAAGGAGCAAGCTCATGTAATAGATGTAAATGTCGACTATGTAGGCAGAGACGGAGAGGCAGATATGGAAGAATTGGTTTCAAGACTAGTAACTAATATAAATCTTCCCCTAATGTTGGATTCTACTGATTTTAGAAAAATGGAGCGAGGATTACAGCGAGCAGGAGGCAAATGTATTCTAAATTCTACTAATTATGAAGATGGTAATGAGAGATTTTTCAAGGTTTTAGAACTCTGCAAAACTTATGGCTCAGCTTTAGTTATTGGAACAATTGACGAAAATGGTATGGCTCGAGGCCACGAGAAAAAAATAGAAATAGTTAAAAGATCCTATCTAGATACTACAAAATATGGCATAAGTGAATCGGATATTTTTTATGATCCACTAGTACTTCCAATTTCTACAGGCTTAGAGGAGGATCGTAAAAATGCTAGTGAGACAATCAAAGCAATCGCTAAAATAGATGACTTATATCCAAATGTTCATATCATTCTTGGAATTTCTAACGTAAGTTTTGGATTAAATCCAGCTGCTCGTATCACTTTAAACTCTGTATTCTTAGATGAATGTTTAAAGGCTGGACTAGACTCTGCAATTGTTTCTCCAGCTAAGATTCTCTCTCTTCAAAAAATAACTAAAGAGCAACTAAAAGTTTGTTTGGATCTTATCTATGACAGACGTATATTCGACGATGGTATTTGTATTTATGATCCATTAACTCATTTAACTAATTTATTTTCTAATGTTTCACCTCAAAGTCTTAAGCAACGAACAAGCGAATTAAAGGCGCTTCCGTTAGAGGAAAGGCTAAAGAAACATATTATTGATGGAGAAAAGGTTGACCTTGAGGATAATTTGAATTCTGCTCTTAAAATATATGAACCATTACATATAATAAACAACTTTCTTTTGGATGGCATGAAGGTAGTGGGTGATCTATTTGGTTCAGGGAAAATGCAACTGCCATTTGTTTTACAAGCAGCTGAGACTATGAAATATGCAGTATCAATTTTAGAACCTTACATGGAAACTGACGAGCATGGGATACAATCAAAGGGTAAATTTTTGATAGCAACTGTAAAAGGAGATGTACATGATATTGGTAAGAATCTAGTAGATATTATATTATCAAATAATGGTTATACAGTTATAAATTTAGGTATAAAGCAGGACATCAAAGAGATCATAAATGCGCAAAATAAATACGAAGCAGATTGCATAGCAATGAGTGGATTACTTGTTAAATCGACAGCTTTTATGAAGGATAATCTAGAATCACTTAATAAAGTAGGTATTACTGTACCAGTAATCCTTGGAGGGGCAGCACTTACTCCAAAATTTGTAAATGGAGATTGTAATAATGTTTATAAAGGTATAGTTATTTATGGAAAGGATGCTTTTACAGATCTAAGGTTTATGGATGAATATATGAAAGCAAAAAATTCCAATAAATGGAATGATAAAGTTGGTTTTATAGATTCTGTACCTGAGGGAATATCTATCGCACAAAAATCATTACTAGAGCAAACTCAAATTGATAATTTTAGCTCTTCAACTAAAACTAGTATTGAAGAATTAAATACTTCTTCAGTAAGATCTCCATTAATTAAGAAGGAACAACCTATAGTACCTCCTTTTTTAGGAACAAGGGTTTTGCAATATAAAGAAATAGATGTAGAAAAATTATTTTATTTTTTAGATAAGAATGCTCTATTTTCTAGCCAGTGGCAATTTAAAAAAGCTAAGGATCAATCTAAAGCTGATCATAACAAATTTCTTGAGTCAGAAGCTTTTAAAATCCTTTCTGATTGGAAATATAGAATAATAGAAGAAAAATTAATTAGCCCATCTGTCATTTATGGCTATTTCCCATGTATGAGGCATGGTAATCAATTAAAGGTTTATTCATCGAATAAATTAAGATTACTAGGCACGTTTAAACTACCTAGACAGAAAAGTAAGAGTCAATATTGTATTTCAGATTACTTTAATGAAGGTTTAAATAACAAACCTATAGATTACCTACCTATGCAAGCAGTGACTATGGGGCAAGTAGCGTCTGATGTAGCTCAGTCTTTGTTTAAAGAAAATCGATATTCTGATTATTTATATTTTCATGGATTGACTGTGCAATTAGCAGAAGCCTTGGCTGAATATTGTCACTCATTAATAAGAATTGAATGTGGTTATATCTCAGATGAGCCAGATAATTTAAGAGGTATTCTTGCTCAAAAATATAGAGGGTGTAGATATTCATTTGGATATCCTGCTTGCCCTAATGTTAGTGATTCTAGAAAACAATTAGACTGGCTTGAAGCTTCTCGAATTGGATTGACTATTGATGACTCTGATCAACTTATACCTGAACAAAGTACCACAGCTATAATAGCCTTGCATTCACAGGCTAAATATTTCAGTGCATGAGATAAAGCAATTAACTTGATTCAATACAGATATTTTCCATCATTTCAATTATTTCTTCTTGAAATATTTCCATTTCTTCTGAGTCGCTCAGATCTACTCCCTCACCAGCTGCATTTTGAATTAATTCCTGGTAATGTAATGCTCCTTCGCCATTAGCCAGAAATTCAATTGCTGCTTTTTCACCACTCTCACGAAATGCTGCGCATAGAGAGATAAAAGCCGTGTCTTCTGAGAACTCCCAATCCATTGAGGAGATATTACTGATTGATTCTTAGGCCTTCCCCCCCCCTATTACGTCAAGTATTTTTCTTCAGAAGCTAGCAAAAATTTAAGAAAGCAATGATATGTTTTTTTTGCTGGTTGTTGAAAATACTCTAATAACAAGGGTTCTGATCCACATAGGCATAATTTATTTTTTCAAGAATGGAAATAAATCTAACCTGAAATATTAAAATGTAATTTTTAAACCGTTGAATAGAATGAGGAATATACACCTTCTTGCATAAGCTTCCAGATGACCCATCAAGCTCCTTTAGCGAACTCTTGTAGGTTATAGCCTGGAAATAGGCTTAGAGGCTGCTGAACCCCATAGCAGCCAGTTGAAAAGAGACTTTTCGAGTATCACCTAATATAGCTCGTATCTAATGACATCATATCAAATACAAATTTCTCAGTAAATATAACTTGTTATATATTTGATTGATATATAACTAGTCTGTATAATAAATACAAGCTTAATGAGTTTATTTTTATTTTAAACCTTACAATATTATCTAAATAATTGATATGGTAAGCAAAAGAAAAGAACTATATTGGCAAAAATCTCTAGAAATTAGTAAATTGGCAATAAATAAGAATAGTCTGCAGCCAATTTCTACAGTATGCAAAAAATTATTAGTTGATAATAAATTATATTGTGAATATAGAAATATAACCTCTAAAAATTTTAAGTTATCTAGTCTTATAGGTCCAAAAGTCAATCCATTTTCACCATGGGACCGAAATCTTCAGATAGATTTAATTGGAAAGGGTCATGTCCTAATACTTAACAAATATCCAGTCCAGATTGGTCATATGCTATTAATTACTAGTTCCTGGAAACCCCAGAATGGATGGCTAGATTATAGAGATTTTATATCACTATTATCAATAGAAATAGATACCTCTGGTCTATGGTTTTTTAATAGTTGTCCAGAGGCTGGAGCAAGTCAAACTCATAGACACTTTCAATTGTTAAGACGTTCCGATTTAGATATGATTTGTCCATTTGAGAGTTGGTATAATGAGAAAGGCACATCAAGCTTCTGTGGAAGTTCTTTACTCAGCAAGAATATATTTGTTAAAACTAGAGATAATAATAGAGAGAGCGATTTGTATAGAAAATATTTAGAGCTTACTTCTATGGCAGGATTAGGTTGTCCTAATAGTATTTTAAAGCCATTATTCCCATATAACTTATTGATATCTCCATCATGGATTGTGTTAATTAGAAGATCAAAGGAGTTTTCACATGGATATGGATTAAATGCGCTAGCTTTTGCTGGATATTTCCTTGGAACAGTTCATTCAAATGAAGAATGGTTTCAAGAAAATGGACCAATTAAATTATTAGAAAATGTTGTTGATACTAATTTATGCTTATAAATTTGAATCTCTATCGATTTGCTCTTCTAAAGTCTTTATCGAAGCTGATATAGCCGATATTCTTCTTTCTAATGAATCCCTGTATATTGTTAGCATTTCAAGTTTCCTTTTATGAAAATAATTTCTTCTCTTTTCCGCTGAACTAGCAGATGTACAAATCTCTGAAATAAACATGATTTAGAACTTATTTTTTCTATCATACTTAAAAATTAGAAAAGGTGTGATGCTTGTATTTACTTCATCTTTATTTGCCAACCCTATCTACTGACCTAATAACAGAAAATTATTTACTCTATCAAAATGTAAATAAGAATTTCCCCACGCCGTATAAATCTAAATAGACACTTAATGTAAATTCAGTTGATATTCAGCAGTGCCATCAAATGATCATGAAGGATTAAGGCGAATATCTGTAGA
>QCPK01000027.1 GCA_003212555.1 Prochlorococcus sp. AG-436-K22
ATAGCAAGTTCACGAGTAGGTGTAAGAACTAGAACCTGCGGATGACGTTCTTTAGCATCAATTCTTTCTAATAAAGGCAAGGCGAAAGCAGCTGTTTTTCCTGTACCAGTTTGAGCTTGACCAAGTAAATCTCGTCCAAGCATTAATTCAGGCATTGCTGCTTTTTGTATGGGTGTGGGTTCTTTATAACCTTTCTTGGAAAGAGTATTAATTAAGCCTTCACTAAAGCCAAATCCACTAAAACCATCAATTTCTTTGTCTTCATTATTAGTTTGATGCAATAAGGATGATTTATCGAGCTGATTAGATTGATCAACTTTTATCTTTTCTTCTTTATTATGAACCTCCATTAATTCATTATTAATGGCAGACGAGGGGGACTCATCGGTTGATTTGGTTTTGGTCATTTAGAAATTGAACACCTGATAATGTACCTTGAAAATCAGGCAGACAACCTCCAATCGGCAATTGCCGTGCTTTGTTGACTCGCCTTTTTTAAAGGTTCTTTTTAATCTATCATTTAGTTAGTCCAATTAGATAGTTAATTGGCGTTTCAGTCCTTTATTTGTCCAATGTTATTGCCAGGTCAAGATTTGATTTAGCTCTTGTGATAGCTGTATAAATCAACTTTCTTTCATATTCTTTGTTATATAAAGGGTTGCTATTTGAAGAAGGTTTTTGATTAATTGGCTCTGGCCAAAGGAAAATAACATGTTTAGCTTCACTCCCTTGGGCCTTGTGCACTGTTGTCGCAAAAGCAGGACTTAGGTTTTTAACTCTAATGGGGTGGATTACGTTATAGTCACGCTTATTTTTCGTTGATTGAAGACGAAACAAAAGATATTTGCTTTCTTTCTCTCCTACGACTATCCCTATATCTCCATTGGCTAGGTTTAGTTCAGGTTGATTTTGCCCGCATATAACAGGCGTACCTGCTGGCCAACCCATGACACCATTATCTAAAGACTTATCTAGTACTGTCCTATGAATATGCTCTACGCTCCAAGGGCCATATCGCCTAGGACAAAGTACCATTAGCTCTTCAATACAATTTAGTAAATCATTTGCTAATTTATGATTTTCTTTATAAGTAGTTATAGCCTCAGATGAGGTCTCAAATGAAGTTGCTTTAGTTCTTAATTTAACTTGATAAAGTTTTAGCCTATTTATGATTTCTTTAGGAATCTCTTTCTTTGTTGAAACCATTACTTTAATACTTGATGAATTTTTTAAATTTAGGACTTCATCAAAAAATTCTTTTAGTTCTTTACCCCTAAGCTTGTTTGCTAACTCAGCCAAATCGCCTCTATTTCGATAGACTTTATTAAGGCGAAATGCGCAATTACTAAGGATTTTTAGAGTGGTTTCTTCATGCAGTTTATGCCATACAGCACCATTCCCAACTGGCGGCAATTGATCTGGATCTCCCACTAGGATTAATTGACTTTCTTTTGGCAAAGCTTTTAGAAGCCCTTGCATTAGTGATAGGTCTACCATTGACATTTCATCTACTACAAGAATATCTAGTTGTATCGGGGTTGCTTCATTCTTTCTAAAAACCCCTTCAGTTGCTTGTAACCACCGATGAAGAGTAGTACATGGAATACTCAATAATTTGTCTTTATATTCATCGTCTAAATGAATAATTGACTTTTGGATGGTTTCTTCCAAGCGCCTAGCGGCCTTGCCTGTAGGTGCTCCTAGCCCGATCTTTAAGCCTTGATTAATTGAAAGTACTTTTAGCAACATCTCAACAATTGTGCTTGTTTTACCAGTCCCAGGACCACCACTAAGGAGAATTACATTCTGGTTTAGAATTGCTTCTACTGCTTGAACTTGACTTTCATTAAGAGTTACTTGCTTGCGTCTATTGAATTCCTTATTATTGTTATTAATATGGGTTGGTCTATGAGATGACTTGTCTTTTATATTAAGTATTATGCTTTGCATTTCTTCATCCCATCGTCTCCAACTAAGTAGACTTCCTTCTAATTTTATTGGTGAGTCTTCTCCTTCTAGCCATCCACTATCTTTTAATGCTTGAAGATGCTTAAATGGCCACCCTGATGCTTTAAGTTCTATAGGAGGGGGGCTGTTGTTCAATGCAGTATAGATTTCCCCCTTGCTTAGTGATTCCATTAGTATATTTATAAGATCTTCAAGATGTTGTGAAGAGGTACTTGGAGGTATCCTCTTCATTAATGTTTTTTTTATGAGATCTACAAAATGCGAATCTAGTTTTGTATAATCATTATCTTTCATCAGGCTCTCCTATTAATTAATTTATCCAATTCCAATATTCTTTCTAGAGGTGCTTCTTCAATTATCAGACCAGGAACCCTTTGATTTGACTTATGAGCTTCTAATTCTTTTTGGGATGGGATGCCTCTAACAAAGATATAAATGTAGCCCCCAAGATGCTTAGATGGATTATAAGCTTGTAATCTCCAATTGAGATATCTGTGCAAGGCTACTAAATATAGATGTGCTTGAAGTGGGTAATGATGAATAATCATTTGATTTTCCATTGATTTGTCAGAATAATGAATAGGGCCACACTCTGATTGATCTTCATTTTCTGAAAGATTGCCAATCCAATTACTCTTCCAATCTGCAACCCACCATCGACCATCTGAGGGATTTTCTTTATCTGTGAAGACAAGATCTATAGAGCCTGTAAGAATCCCTTTGCTTGAAATATCGAGTTCTTTAAGTAATTTTGGATATTTTTTTCCAAAACGATTATCAGGATTATTTAGGAACACATTAAATAAATCTATTGATTCAATAGGATTACCATATCTAGCTAATGACAAATCAAACTGGAGCTCATTTATGCGTCTGTTTTTAGTTAGCTGTTTTAATTGCATGTTGCCTAGTACTCCTCCTAACGGAACACTTAGAACCCTGTCCAATCCCTCTTGAATTTTGTTGACAAATTTAAGGTCTATGCCAGATCGCGATAGCTCACTTTTAATTATATTTTCAGAATTTAAGTCAGTTAAAGAGGTTTCGAAGCTTATTTTTTCAAGTATTCTGTGAAGGCAATCTCCTGCAATGGGACCCCGTGGAAAATTAGCCAATGGGCTATTGGAGTATTGATTAAGCAAAGGCTCTAGTTGATTGATATTGTTGGGCAATGTATCTTGAGTAAGATTATCTTGATCAGTGTCTTTGCCTTCTTCAAGAAACTTTGGATTCTGGTATAGATCACTTTGTTGCCTTGTTGTAGAAATCCAGTTTGAATAGCTATATCTTCCCCAACTTTTATCTAGTTTTCTCTTGGGTACAGGGCCAAGTCTAAGAGGAATCTTTATTTGCGGAGGTATCCAAGAACTCTTGATATCAAGGGGTGCCTCTATTTCATGAATATTAAAATTGTGATGTTCATTATTTAACCAGGCTGCAATCTTTTCATTAGTAAAATTATCTTGACTCTCTCCTCTAATTTTATTGCCGAATAATAGATGTCTTAAAGGATTGTTTTGTTGTCTTTCTGCATGACTCCAAATGACTATTAATTTCTGTTGAGCACGTGTTAAGGCTACATATGCAAGCCTTTCTGACTCCTCTATTGCTTCTTTTTCAGAACCCTTGATGAATTTTCTAGTGATTCCCCATCCTGTCGAAAGTGAAATGTGCCAGCTTTTAGATTCCTTGAATTTCCATAAGGGACCTTTAGGTTTAGGCGGGGATTGCCAAAGATATGGACATATCACAATTTTATATTGAAGTCCTTTACTACTATGAATTGTTATTATATTTATGGCATCTTCTGTTATGTCACTATTTGGTCGCCTAGTCTCAGGGGTTGGCTCGATTACGAGTTGACGTTGTTTTCGTAACCATTTAGCACATCCTTGTGAACTTAGTCCTTGTAAATGAATTGCCTCTTGAACTATTTCTGTACATTGTTGAATGTCTCCTAGAAGCCTACCTTGCTCCGAAAGAATTGCTAGGTTTTTACTTTCTAAAAGTTCTGATAAACAAGAGGCTAAACCTATGAGCTCTAACTTTTCTGAAAGTTCAAAACATTTTACGACAAGTTTATCTAATTCACCATTTTGACTGCAGTTTTTAATCTTATCAATATTCCATTGTAGTAAAGGAGAACATGCTAAAAGCTTAATTTTTGAGGAATCTGTAGGATTTGCTAGGCAATCTAAAAAGACTTGTAGAACATGAGAAGCCTGACTTTGCAATACATCACCTTGACTAAGTAATCTGCTAGGAATATTAGACTTTACAAGATTATTCCTAATTTTCTCTGCTTGATCATGACGATTTACTAGGACACATATGTCATCAGGTTTAACCTTCGAATCTTTAGCCTGAAGGAGTTGGATAATTGAATTTGTTACAAGAGAAGGAATTGATGCTTCAACCTGAGACTGCGAGGGCAATTCACGCTTGGATGATTTGTTATGGTTAGGTTTAACTTTGAAATTTATAATTTCAATTGGAGCTTCCTCCTTAGGTACTAAATCAGTTTCTTTTTTTGACACGGAGATTAAGCAAGGTGCTTCTAGCCCAGAATTTTTTAGTCCAGGCTTCATTAGAATATTTAGAGAATTTACTAACTTAGGGGTTGATCTATAGTTTGTTCTTAACGAGTCGATTCTTGTTACTTGATTTTTGGCTGTTATATATGTTTGAAGGTCTCCACCGCGAAATCTGTAAATTGACTGCTTGGGATCCCCTATCATTAAAACAAAATGTTTTCTACTTTTGGCGAAAGTTTCATTGAGAATCCTCCATTGCACAGGATCTGTATCTTGAAACTCATCAACTATTACGACTTTGTATCTTTCACGCAATCTCTTAAATAGTATCTTTGATGCCTCATTGGATAATTCAGTATTCTCTGGATCTAGAGCCTTTACTTGATCGCTATAACTAACTTGACCAACTTTAGATTTCCTCTTCTTTAATTCTTTGAGAGAGTAGGTTATGGCATGTTGCCAGGCTAACTCTGCGGGGGAATCAAAAACCTCTGCTATTGATTGTTGCAATTTTGGTTGAAGCAAGGAGGTTATTTCTAAGTCATTAATATCTTCTATATGTGATACCTTACTAGGATGAAAATAGTCCTTTAATAAGACATTATTTCTTATAACATCATAACTAGGAACAGTTCTTATTGGGTTATTTCTATTATCTCTTCTTCTAAAGTTTTGAACCCAGTCATTTATTTCTTTAAAACGATCTCTTTTGGGTTTTGCGGAAAATGGCTTTGTATTACTTATGCCCATTTCTTTCCATATTAGAGCCTTGTTTTTAAGGGCTTCTTCTAATTCAAAGCCTTCTTTTTCCCAATTTATTATGAATGACTCCCAGAAGTCGTTAACCCATTTACTAAATTGTCCTGAGAGCGGTTGTTTATCATTAATTTTCTCCCTTTCAATATGAAATTTTACACTTGAGTCATTTTCAATATTTAAGACTGTACTAACAAGATTTTCAAAAGATAAACCAGCAGCTTGGAGACCTTTTAGTTGGTGTTCTGGTAACTCCATCATTTGCTCTTTCCAGTATTCATGAGCAATTTCTTTGATTAGTTGTTTGTTCTCTGCTTCTGTTAATAGGACTGGATTCATATGACTACCAAGTTCTATAGCTTCCCTACGGAGAGTCTTGCTACAAAAACCATGGATTGTAGTTATATCTGCATAATCAATTTCTTCTAGTGCTTTTAGCAGAAGAGTTGCAAAACGAACTTTATTAGAATCGTTGTGCATTATTAATTTAATCCATTCTTGTAAAACTTGATCAGCTAATTCTTTTTGCTGTTCGTGTTTTATTTGATCAAGTCCCTTGAGTGCCAAGACAATCCGCTCTGATATTTTTGATTGGATTTCAGAGGAGGTTGCCTTTGTAAAACTAATAATAAGCATCTCACTTATAGAGATATCTTTTTCTGTAATTAACCTGAGAACTAAATGAGCTAAGGAGAAAGTTTTCCCTGTTCCAGCACTTGCTTCTATGAGTCTAGTCCCAGGTTCCAGGGGATATTGATTAGGATCAAAGATGAATTCGGAGTTTCCTATCTTCATTTAAAATTATATCTAGTTACGCCAGTCGAAGAATTTTATGCCATGGAATATGGCAGGAGTATTGGACATGTAAGCTTTATAGTTAGAATATTTAGCTTGTAATTTTGATTCCTCAAGTCTTGCTTTTTTAATTAAAATAATACTAAGCAATATTAGCAAGAGAAGGTGAATTAAACTACCATGAAAACAAGTGAAAGCAAAAGAAAGGTATAATAGACTTTGGTAAAGGGGATGTCGGCAAGATTTGTAAACACCTTTTGTGATTAAGATTGCTGATTTTTTAGGTTCAGGAAGAGGAGAAAGGTTCTTCCCTAGTGCACTTAATGATAAATACGATCGAGATAATCCATAGGAAAATATAATTATAGATAATACCTTAATAATAAAAGGCGAATGAGTTAAGATTGGCCATGTTGGCACTATGTGAGCTAATAAGATTGTCATCTGTGCTAATAACCACCATTCACCTCGTCTATTATCCTTTAACCCTTCAGTCGTAAAACCCCACTCTATGAATATCTTTGAGATTAAATCAATAAATGATTTACTTTGACGCTTTTTCATGTACTAACTATCTTTTTATAAGATTCAAAAACAATGGTTCATATAGAGCCTTTAAACATTTTCTAAAGACTTCGCTTTCAAGGAAAAGTTTACTATCTGCGTTATTTCCAAAAGCAATTGTCATTTCAGGCTTTCCCCTTTCACCTTCTCTTTTATAAGAGCCTACCCATTTTCTTTTAAATTCTTCATGCCCTAGAACCTTCTTAGTGAAAATTGCTTTAGCGATCTCCCATCCACTTTCAGGTGGGATTGGCCAGCACTGAACTCGGCCCTGATCAACAAGTGAATAAATTGTATCTAGTAATATCATTGAAGCTTCTTTTGGGATTGAATTAAATTCAATTGAAAGCTCATATTGGTCTTGTTTTGTATAGGAGCTACTTCTTGATAGGAGTATTGTTTCTCTTGGATAATTGCCATATGCACAAGATTGAAGATGTTTTAGCCAAGTGTTCATGATTGATTTGGGTTTTAATTTCCCAAGTTCGACTTCAACAAGTTTCTTATTGCTTATTAGTATATCTATTGTCTCGGTTTTAACCCCTAGCTTTTTTAGTTCTAGTTTACCTATATCTCTCAGAAGTGAGCTCAAGCTATTCCATCTAGCATCTAGAATGCCACATTCTATATCGCCTGCAGCTTTAAATGGAAGTATTCCTTTCCCTTTGAGTTGCCGCTGCCAGTTAGCCTTTCTTGTGATCTCATCTGGATTTGATAGAAATTTCTTGCTATCTAGAAATTGTTGGTTTAATAAATTAAATCTTTGTAGTTCATCTAATCGTAGTGACTCAAGATCTTCCAGATGAGTGCTGTTTTCCTTTATTCTTACTTCCATCTGATCAAGCCAAAAAATTTGTGGTTCTTTTAGCCAGGCTTTGACCATTTCATTGTTAATCTTATTATCACTTCGTACAAAATTTTCATTCCACTTGAGTGGAGTAGCTAAAGCCAGTGATTCTGATCCTGATCTTGAATCTGTATTCAACCATTTTTTGGCATTAAGATTTCTTCTATCACAACTAATTGGAGGAATATTTTTGTGACCAATAAAATTATTGTTGCTTAGGGGGTTTGCTGGGGCGTTTATGATTAAGCCAAAAAATTCTTCTTTGCTTAATTCGGACTTGAGATATTCTATCCATTGATGTATTACTCCTGGTGAATCAAGTGATTCTCCTGTTTTTTCATTCCTACAATTCCACGCTATTAATAAATTTTGTCTACAGGACATAAGTGCTTCTAGTAGGGCATATCGGTCTCTGTCTGTGCTTATGGGATCACCTAGTAGACGTTGTTTACTTAAAAAGTTAAAACTAATCCTTTCTTCGATACGAGGGTAAGCTGAATGATCTAACCCCATCATAATAATTACCCTGTGAGGGATTGCTCTCATCGGCTCTAATGCACTAATTGTAATCTTCCCACTTCTGTGACCAAACCTTCCACTTTCTCGTCCCAATGAATCTTTTAGGATTTCACTGACTATAGTAATCTCCATTTTTAGATTGCAATTTCCTGCAATCTGCTTCCATTCATCTAGATATTGGTTAAGCAACTCAATCTCCCATGTCCATGAGCCCCCGTTAGGGAACAACATATTAATATTTTTCTTAAGAATATGAATCCAGTCGGTACAAGTTCTTTTGGCTCTAAGTTCTTGGAGGCAATATATTAGTCTAGAAAGTATTTTAGTCCAGTTGTTAAGTTGCTGAATAGAAAAGTTGTCTGAGAAAGGAGAGATTCCTCTAGGAGCTAATCCGGGACTGTCTGGGAGGATTATTCCAAGAGCCCATCGTTCGAGACACCAGTGAAGACTGTGGGTATCATCACCATCTCTATCTTTAGCATCAATCCCCCATCGAAATCCTGTGCGTTGTAGACAGTGTGTCATTGTGTCGACATCATCTTGGCTGATATCAAATTGTTCTTGAATTAATTTGCTTGAGAGGAGACTCTCAAGTTTTGTAGCTGTTAATTTACTAGAAGTGATATCAATTATTTCAAGTAGAAATTGTATGAGACCTGTTTTTTGATGTTGGCTACGATCAGTTATTTTCCAAGGTAAACTTACACTTGTTGCTGAGACATCATTAAATACTGATGTGATTAATGGTGCATATGTCTCGATTTGAGGAGTCATTATCAAAATGTCCCTCGGTTCAAGACTATCATCCTCTGCTAACCACTGAATAATTTGATCTCGAATTATTTGAACCTGCCTCTTTTTGCCAGGGGCTGAGAGGAACGTTAAGGATGTATCATGAGCTTCTCTTCTTAGCCTTTGCTTTTGATCAGATGTTACAAGACTTTCTTGTAATTGCTCCAATAAGGATGGTAATCTTTCGCAGTTTCTCGCGATTTTTGCAGGCATAGCAAATAAGTCTTTTTCTTGACATTCACCGAGTTGATATTCACCACTACCCTCAAGTAGTTGTTGGAATTCTGCTCCCATCCGACCAAGGTTTGCTTCTAATCGGGGTGCATTTATAAGCCAATGATTATCCAGATCTTTATTCCAATTATCTCCAAGCTCTTCTCTTCTATTTCTGCAGCGTTTCCAAAGGTCTTGACAAGGTGTTAGTAGATAAATCTTTATATCTATAATTGATGATAAAGCTTGTAAAAGTTCTATTTGAATAGCTGGAAGACTGCTGATACCAAACATACAAAGTTCTTTTGGGAGGCAATCTTTTGAAATCAAATCTCTTTTCAGTTTATTTTTTATTTTATTAATCTGTAGCGGCAATGGCTCTTGTTTTATTCTTTTTCTTAAAAGATTTAGTAAGAGTGGTTGCCATCGCATTTGAGGGGGAAGTTTTTGGATTGACTCATCAGCTTTATGATTTGATTCCCACCATCTACAAATTAACTCCGGCCTGTATAACATATAATCATCAAATACAGCAGCTATTTTGTTTGCTAGCTCCCATTTTCTTTTTGTTAGATCTTTCGGAATTGAGATTTCTTCATTTATCCAATTGAGAAGATAAATTGACTCTTCTTTTTCAAGTAATTGCGGCAATATATCGATGATAGTCCACTTTAACCTATTTGTTTTCCATGGGTCATCTAATGTTAGTTCCAACCCTAGAGACAACTGTATAAACTTTCTTAAATGAGTTGTGGGGAAAGGAAAGTTAACCTGTGAACATATCCCATTTACAACAGCAATTTGTTCTGCAAGCCATCGACTTGTTGGCCATGTACTTACCATGACCTCGATCGTTTCGAATGGAGCTGGTGGGTTCAGTCGCAGCTGTTCTGAAAGTAGCTCAGCCAACCATTCGGCCCTGTTGCTTCTGTAGACAATTAACAAGACTTTGAGCTTTTAAAGAATGATATTGCTATTAGCCAAAGAATGGTTCTTGGCGCGGGTTTCTTATTATCTCTTTCATTTCCTTAACTGCTTCTTGAAGACCTATTGCTAAAGCCCTCGAAATAATTGTGTGGCCAATGTTGAGTTCTTCAATCCCGTGTATAGATGCAATCGGTTCTACATTTTGGTATGTAAGTCCATGACCAGCATTGACACGAAGTCCAAGATTCCTTGCTTTAATTACACTTTCTTTGATTTTTGAAAATTCAATGGCTTGATTTTTCAAGGAAGACAATGCATAGGAACCTGTGTGAAGTTCTATCCAACGAGCAGAAATATCAGAGGAAGCTTCTAATTGTGAAAATATTGGATCTACAAAAAGACTTATAGGAATTCCCGCAGATTGGATTTTATCAACAAAGATTTTTAATTTTTCTTTATTTGCGACTATGTCTAATCCGCCTTCTGTTGTTATCTCTTCCCTTTTCTCTGGCACAAGTGTAATCATGTCAGGCTTTATTTTTAAGGCAAGCTCAAGCATTTCTTGGGTTGCTGCCATCTCTAAATTTAAGCGTGTTTTAATGGTCCCCCTTAGCATTTTCAGGTCTCGATCTTGTATGTGTCTTCTATCTTCTCGGAGATGAATAGTAATACCATCTGCTCCTCCTAGTTCGGCCAAGAAGGCCATTTGTACTGGGTCTGGCTCATTAGTCATACGAGCTTGACGCACACCTGCGACATGGTCGATATTTACACCAAGACTTGTCATTCTTAGGAACTTATTTCTATTGATCTTATTGTTATAGATCATTTTTTTTTATTCAAATGGTATTGGCCGCTGTCTTAACTGCCCAATACATTTTGATAAAAGATTCTTTTCACCGTTAAGTTATTAATAATATGTGTGAATTTTTGATCCCTCTTTGTGCTAATTGAACGAGAAAAAAATTTTTGTAGGGGAATTAATCCCTTGTGGGGCAAGCTTTCAATGATTGCTACACAAGATATTGTCTTGAAGACTTATTTTAAGAAAAGGATTGTATTAGGACAAGAAAACCTTCCTGATAAAGGGGCTGTTGTTCTTGCACCAACTCATAGGTCTCGTTGGGATGCTCTCATGTTGACTATGGCAGCAGGTAGAAGAATAACAAAAAGAGACTGTCGTTTTATGGTTACGGTACCAGAAATGCAAGGCCTACAGGGTTGGTTCCTGACACGATTAGGTTGCTATCCAATAGATAAAAAGAAACCCTCTCTAATATCATTGAGATATTCGATTGACTTATTGATTGCAGGACAGCAATTAGTTCTTTTCCCTGAAGGCAGAATTAATAGAAGAAGTAAACCAATAAAGCTTGAGAAAGGGCTGATCAGACTTTCTCAGTTGGCTTATAGGAATGGTGTTGATGTTCAGGTTGTTCCTGTGGGGATTGCATATAGTGAAATTCGCCCAAAGCTTTTTGGATCAGCTTCGATCTGTTTTGAGAAACCAATTGAAATCTCTAAGACTGGACGTATAGCAGCGGAACAATTTGATTTAGATCTACTAAATAAAATGCGCTTAGCAGAAGAAGCCGCACAAAAAGCTATTGGCCGAATTTCCTAATCCATATAAAGTCAGTGTAAATAAATTTTCTATCGATGAGTTGGCGCCTTCCTTTTACAGTTTTAGCTCTTAGCACAGGGTTAGCGCTGTCGTCTTTTTCAGTAGTTGCTCAAACTTCTTCCTCTGAGGAGTACAGAGTCTTAGCAAAGGCGGAGATTGGCCTAAGTATTGATACAGTAGAGAATTTTATAAAAGATGGAGATGAGCTTTTTTTGAAAGGAAACTATTCTCAAGCTCGAAAGAAATATGATAAAGCAAGGGACATGTCAAAACTTTTATTGGGATTCTATGGTGATTTAAGTAATTCTTTTAAGGGCGTTGATGCTCTAATTCCGCGTGAGATGGACTCAAATAGCCGAAAAGTCCTAGCTTTAATATCAAAGGCAAATCTTAAGCTTGCTACTCTGTTTAGAAAGAATGATCAATCAGCATTAGCTGTTCCTTTGCTTGTAGAGGTTGTTAGGATATCTGGCCCTGCTAAGGAAGAAGGTAATCAAGCCTACATGGAGCTCGTTGAATTAGGTTTTGTTAACACCACTTTTCGCGGCGGTAGGAAAAGACCTTAAATTAAAAATGAACTAGATAAATTGATTTCTTAATTTCAATTAAATAGTTGATGTTAAAATCCTTTCCTATGGTTGATTTTGAACTATTAATCTTATCTATAAAGAAAGTCCTCCCAGATGCTCAGGTTAAAGTTGAGGATTTGAATGGAGGAGGTGATCATTTGCATGTTGATGTGGTTTCATCAGCATTCGCCGGACTCTCTAGAGTTCAACAACATCAAATGATTTATAAAGCTCTTCACCAAGAGCTTGCCAGTGAAGCTATTCACGCATTGGCTTTGAAAACTTCTACCCCTTAAATATTCTTTTAATATGGATCCTGATACACGATCAAGAATTGATCAATTAATCAATTCTCACTCAATAATGGTCTTTATGAAAGGCACTAAACTCATGCCTCAGTGCGGCTTCTCAAACAATGTTGTTCAGATATTGAATGCTCTTGGTATGAATTTTGATACATTCGATGTTCTGTCTGATATGGAAGTTAGGCAGGCAATTAAAGAGTATTCAAATTGGCCTACTATTCCTCAGGTTTATTTGAAAGGAGAGTTCTTAGGGGGATCTGACATCTTAGTTGAAATGTACAATTCTGGTGAATTGCGTGAAAAGCTTGAAATAGCCTTGGCTTCTTAAGATTATTCCAGCTGCTTTTGGAAATACAGATTATTTATATCCCCATCAGGACCAATGAAACTCGAGGGATCAAGAATCCATCTTTCTACTAGTTTTTCAAGTTTCGCTAAGTCTTTTGAAGGAAGAGTTCTGCCTTTTCTTAGAGCATGTAAGTATCCATCGGCATATATTTTTAATTCTGCTGGTGTATGAAAACTGTTAATAAGTTCCTGACAAGCATCACAAATCGACTGAAAATGTCTTATAGATGTTGGGTCCTGAAATGATTGTGATGTCATTTTGCGATGATCTGTAGGTATTTCTAACAGTTGGACACTTGATTGGTTATTTTAAAACAACTTGATTTTGCCTGTGACATTAACTCCAGATCTACTTTCTGAAGAACAAAGTGCGCAGCCTTCGCTAGCTGGTGGATCTCTGCACCCGACTGCTCAGACTCCTTCAAGAATACTTGTTGTTGAACCTCATCCAACTTTGAGAACTGTTCTTGTTCAAAGGTTAAGGCAGGATGGCCACCTTGCTGCAGCTGTTGGATCTGTAATTGAGGCTATTGATCTGTGTCGAGACCAATCTCCAGATCTCTTAGTAAGTGCTGAGCTATTAGAACAGAGCTCTGCTTTGAATTTGGGACAGCAACTTGGATGCCCTGTTATGGTTCTTACTGCTAGAGCTGGAGTTGAAACTATAGTTGGTTTATTAGATGATGGGGCAGATGATGTTTTGCGCAAACCTTTTGGGCTGGAAGAATTAGCTGCTCGTTGTAGGACTCTTCTTAAAAGAGGCCGAATAGGTCTTCAAGAGCGAGTCACTGTTGGTCCATTAGAGGTCCATCTACTTCTTCGTCAGGTTACATTGAGAGAGAAGCCAGTTGAACTAAGTCCAAGAGAATTTGCTTTATTATGTGCATTGCTTATGCCTCCTGGCATGGTAAGGAGTAGGCACGAACTGCTAAGAATGGCCTGGCCCCCATTTAGTGGCGGCCCCCGATCAGTTGACACTCAAGTCTTAACACTTAGAAGAAAGCTTGAACAAGCTGGTTTAGGTGATGGAGGAGGAATTACAACAGTTAGACAACAGGGATATAGATTTAGCCTTGATAGTCTTCCCTCTTAGAGTCTATTATTTGTAACAAGCTATAAATCTACTAAATCAATTTAAGCATTAATTCATCGTTGGATATTTCTATCATTATTTTTTTCTTTTCCTTAAATTCATTCTTTAATATCAATTTGGCTAAGGGAGTTTCAACTTCTTGTTGAATAATCCTTTTAATTGGCCTTGCTCCATAAGCTGGATCGTAGCCTTTTTTACTTATCCATGCATTAACTTTCTCTCCTATTTGTAGAGAAAACTTATTTTTTTCTAGTCTAGTTGAAATCCTTTGCATTTGTATCCCTGCAATTTCAGTCATTTCTTCTTCCTCCAGGCTCTTGAAAATTATTTTACCGTCTAATCTGTTGAGGAATTCTGGTTTAAAATATCTTCCTAATTCTTGAAGTACTATCTTCTCAATGTTCTCTGAATTCTTATAACTTTTCTTAGAATTGTATATTTCTAGTATTGATTCGCTACCAATATTACTAGTAAGAATGATTATTGCATTTTTGAAATTTATAGTTCTACCCTGCCCATCAGTAACTCTTCCTTCATCCAGTATTTGTAGCATTATATTTAGTACATCAGCATGTGCCTTCTCGACTTCATCAAAAAGTATTACTGAATAAGGTTGTTTCCTAACTGCTTCTGATAATTGCCCCCCACTCTCATAACCGATATATCCTGGAGGTGCTCCTATTAGCCTACTAACAGAATGTTTCTCCATATACTCAGACATATCTATTCTTATAATTGCTTTATTACTATCAAATAGTTCACTCGCTAATGATTTACATAACTCTGTCTTCCCTACACCTGTAGGTCCAAGGAATAAAAAGCTTGCAATTGGTTTATCAGGGTCCCCCATGTCAGTCCTTGAACGTTGTATCGCGTCAGTTACTGCTTTAACTGCATTTTCTTGACCAATTACTTTTAGATTTAAATTTGATTCAAGCTCTAAAAGTTTTTCTATTTCTGACTTGGCAAGTCTCGCGGTTGGTATAGAAGTCCATTTAGCAATTACTTCAGCAATATCATTTTCTGTAACTTCTTCTCTGAGTAATGATTGTTGATTGTTATTCTTTCCATGGATTGATTCTTCTTTTTCTGATAGTCTACTTTGCAGCAAAGCTAAAGTCCCATATTCTAATTCTGCGGCTGTGTTTAGATCGTAATTTCTTTTAGCTTGTTCTATTTGTATCTGAACCTTTTCTATTTCTTCTTTTATTTCAGAGAGAATATTTATAGATTGCTGCTCAGCTTTCCATTGAGTTGTGAGAACATCTTGCTTTTTACTCAGTTGATCTAATTCCTGTTTTATTTTATTAATCTTTTCTTTGCTTGAAAAATCATCTTCTCTTTTCAGAGAAAGTTGTTCCATTTGTAATTTAATGATTTTCCTATCTATTTCATCAAGTTCTTGTGGTTTTGATGTTATTTCCATTTTTAATTTGGAAGCTGATTCATCTATTAGATCAATTGCTTTATCAGGAAGAAACCGTTCTGCTATATAGCGGTGACTAAGGATAGAGGCAGAAATCAAAGCACTGTCAGATATTCTCACCCCGTGATGAACTTCATATCTTTCCTTAAGGCCTCTAAGAATTGAGATTGTATCTTCTACTGAAGGTTCGTTTATTAGAACCTGTTGAAACCTTCTTTCTAAAGCTGGGTCTTTTTCTATATGTTGGCGATGTTCAGTAATTGTTGTAGCTCCAATACATCTAAGTTCTCCTCTAGCTAGCATAGGTTTCAAGAGATTACTTGCATCCATAGCTCCTCCAGTTGCACCTGCTCCGACAACGGTATGGATTTCATCTATAAATAGAACAATTTGTCCTTGAGAAGATGTCACTTCTTTTAAGACTGCTTTTAGCCGTTCTTCAAATTCACCACGATACTTAGCGCCGGCTATTAGAGCCCCCATATCAAGTGAGAAAAGTTGGCGATTTTGAAGGGCAGTTGGCACATCGTTATTTATTATTCTTTGAGCAAGGGCTTCAACTATTGCTGTTTTGCCTACTCCTGGCTCCCCAATTAGGACAGGGTTGTTCTTGGTTCTCCTGCTAAGTATTTGTATAGTTCTTCGAATTTCATCATCTCTTCCAATTACTGGGTCTAGTTTGCCTTCTTTTGCTTCATTGGTTAAATCTCTTCCATACCTTTCAAGAGATTCATATTGCCCTTCAGAATGTTGATCAGTCACCTTTTGTCCTCCTCTAATTTTATTGATAATTTGAGATAGAAGTTCAGTATCAATCTTTTCTTGCAAAAGTATTCTTTTAATTGCTTCAACTTCTTCTGATAAAACTAGAAGTAGGTGCTCAACGGAAATAAAATTGTCGTTAAGAGATTTTTTTATTTGATTGGACTTGTTTATTGTAGCTTCTACTCCTCTGCTAATAAATAGTTCAGTTGGCTTTTCTTTCAATTTAGGTTTTGACTTTAAAAACTCATCAAGGCTCTCTCTT
>QCPK01000028.1 GCA_003212555.1 Prochlorococcus sp. AG-436-K22
AACGATCAGCAGCATATAGTAGAAGTTCGGCTAATGGCTCAGGCGAGTTATATTTGGAATTTCTTAGGAGCAATTCTCTTATGGAATTTCCTAATTTTGTGCCTCCAGGCTCACGAGTTGTGATTAGCTTTGATCCCTCAGGAATCAAACCACTTTGAGGCAACCATTTTGATAAATATTGAATTTGTGTGCTTTTACCGCACCCATCTATACCTTCAAGAACAATAAAGGTTCCTTTCATGACACTTTTAATGATAAGGAGTTAACTACTACTGTTATTGAACTTAAAGCCATTAACAATGCTGCAATAGGTGGTGAAAGTAATAAACCAAACTTAGGCAATAGTATCCCCGCAGCAATTGGTAAGGCAATTATGTTATAGCCAAATGCCCAAAATAGATTTTGCTTTATTTTGTTGATGGTTTTTTGAGCAAGTAAAAATGCCTTTGGCAAACTCTCAAGACTATCTCCTAATAAAACAAGGTCTGCGGAATCTTGTGCTATTTGAGTACCTGTACCAATTGCAATTCCAAGATGAGAACTTGCAAGTGCAGGAGCATCATTAATTCCATCTCCAACCATTGCTATATTCCAATCTCTCTTTAAATGTTCTAAATTATTCAGTTTATCTTCAGGTAATAATTGCCAATGTAGAAGATTGTTTGCAAATCCAAGTTGTCTACCTATTTCTTCTACTGCTTCTCGACGATCACCACTCATTATTCTTAGTATATGTCCTTGTTTTCTTAATTCTTCCAGTGCTAATATTGCATCATTGCGAATTTGATCGTCAATTATTATTAGACCAATTAGTTCACATTCAATCGAAACTGCAACAATAGACTGACTAGAATAGCTGGAATTTTCTAATTGTTGAGCTATACTTTTTTCCCACACTACTCCTTCATTTTTGACCCATTCAATTGTTCCTATCTTGACCCTACCTTCAATAGTTTCAATGTCTCCAGAAATACCTTTGCCAGGGATAGTTTTTATTTTGGAAGATTTCAGTAGAGGTAAATTCATCATTTGTGATTCTTGAAGAATTGCATATGCGATTGGATGTCTACTGTTGTTTTCTAGACTTGCTGCAATTTGAATTAGTTTTGATTTATCTTCTGTTGCTAAGTAACCAATTACCGAAGGACGACCAATTGTAAGAGTTCCTGTTTTGTCAAAAACAATTTGATTAATTGATGCAGCTTTTTCAATCACATCTCCTCCTTTGAACAGCCAGCCATTTTGTGCTGCTTTCCCAGAGGCAACTGTTATGACAGTTGGTGTTGCCAGCCCTAGTGCACAAGGACAAGCAATAACTAATACTGCAATCGATAGTTGAATTGCCATTCCTAAAGGAGTTTGAGCTTCCGCACCAAGAGAGGAATGCAAAAGATGCTCATGTCCATTAATTAGTCCTTGACCAGAACTTTTAAGAACTTCAGGCCATAATTTACCGCCTATTTTCCACCAGAAAAAGAATGTACACACTGATAAAGCGACAACTCCATAGCAAAAACTTCCTGCTACTTGATCAGCAAGACTTTGAATCGGTGCCTTCCTAGCTTGTGCTTGTTCTACTAAACCAATAATCCTTGCCAAGGCTGTTTCAGCACCTATTCGATCCACTTGAACTATTAATGTCCCATCTAGATTGAGTGTTCCTGCAGTTATCGCTGTCCCTGCTGAAGCTGTTAAAGGTAAGGGCTCACCTGTAAGAGATGAGACATCTATTGCTGAATTTCCTTCAATGACTGTTCCATCAATGGGAAAACGGTCTCCAGCTAACACTTGAATTTGTTCTCCAACTTTAAGTGCACCTACTCGGATGTCTTTGATTTGATCTTTATTAACTAAAAGTCTTGCTTTATCAGGTTGCAATTTAGCTAGTTCTTTGAGTGCTTTTCCCGTTCGGAACCTTGCTCGTTCTTCTAAGAATCTTCCAAGCAAAACGAACCCTAGAAGCATGACTGGTTCGTTGAAGAAACATGGCCAGCCAACATTTGGCCAAATTAGTGAGCTTAGGCTTGCTATATAAGCACTAGAGACCCCAATCCCAACGAGTGTGTCCATAGTTGGGGTGAAGTGTATTGCTGACTTGATTCCATTTTTGATGATTGAAAGACCTGGCCCAAAAAGTGCAAAAGTCGCAAGGCTTGCATGAAAAGGTAATGTCCCCAATATCGGGATGTCAATTTTGCCTCCTTCAGCTAAATGTCCAATTACGGACAGTAAGAGCAAAAATAAGGCGATCATCAATTGTTGCCATTGTTTCCATAATTGCTTTGTGCTGTTTAATTCCGCATTGTTTACTGGTTGAGTATTACTTCTTTGTTTTGCAGGAAAGCCACGATTTGTTAATGCAGTGAGAATTCTTTCAAGATTTTCATCTTCATTTTTAAGTTCTATTAAGGCAGTTCTCTGAACTAAGTTTACGCTTGCATTCTCAACATTTTCTTGATCAAGCAGAGTTTTTTCTACTGCTCGCACGCATCCGCCACATTTCATTCCTTCTACATCTATTAAAACGGATTCATATTCAGGCTGAATGGTTGGACTGTTCAAGGATCAATTTAGATTTTTCATGCTCTTAATCTAATGAGTATTTGTATCGAAGTATTTTTGCTTTTAAAAAAAATTAAGTCCTTTAAGCAAGAAATCAAGAATGGCGCCAGGATGGTCTTAAGAACGTTTTGACTTAATTCATCGTGCCAAGCAGCCAAAATAACGACAATCCTTTTGATAAAGCATTTTCTGTAATTGCCGAAGGCATTGTTAAGATGATGCCTATTCCAGCGAAGGAAAAGCAAGCTTATATCTATTACAAAGAAGGCTTTGCAGCGCAAACCAATGGTGATTATTCGGAAGCTTTAGAGAATTATGAAGAGAGCCTCAGGCTTGAAGAGAGTGCCATTGATAGAGGGGAAACACTGAAAAATATGGCTATTATTTATATGAGTAATGGAGAAGAGGAAAGAGCACTCGATACTTATATCAAAGCTTTAGAAGAAAACCCAAAACAACCATCATGTTTAAAAAACATGGGCCTTATATATGAAAAACGTGGTCGTGCTTTACAACAAGATGGGAAACCAGATGAAAGTGATATTTGGTTCGATAAAGCTGCGGAGGTTTGGACTAAGGCAGTTAGGCTTTACCCTGGTGGATATTTAGATATTGAAAATTGGTTAAAGACTACTGGGAGAAGTAATATAGATGTATATTGATGATACTTTAAACTTCAAATTAGTTTAAGTATGATTTCAAATACTTCTCTTATATTTGAGGCTTCTTTGATATATATTGGATTATTATTTTTTGAGTTAAATTCTTTATTCGATAACTTTGGAACAATGGCACTATTAAACCCTAACCTCTCAGCTTCACGAATTCTTAATTGCATTTGTCCTACTGAACGCAATTGACCTCCAAGACCAATCTCTCCTAGTAGGACGGTACCTTTTGGTAGCTCTACTTTTTTATAACTTGAGATGATAGCTGCTGCTATTCCTAAATCTGCGGCAGGTTCTTCAACTTCCAAACCTCCTGCAACTGCTAAATAACAATCGAAACGTGATAAGGGAACATTTAAGTGTTTTTCAATAACTGCCAGGATTTGATGCAATCTATTACTCTCAATCCCAGTGGCGGTTCTTCTGGGAGATGGATAGCTGGTTTTGTTAATTAAGGCTTGAAGTTCTATAGCAATTGGTCTGGTTCCTTCACAAGCTACTGTTGTTGCCACTCCAGGAGCATTTTGAGAGCTTAAGAAAAGTTCACTTGGGTTTAGAACTTCTATTAATCCCGATCCTTGCATTTCAAATACACCCAGCTCATTGGTAGCGCCAAATCTATTTTTGACTGTCCTAAGAATTCTGTGACTCGCGAAACGATCTCCTTCAAATGTTAAAACTGTATCAACGAGATGCTCAAGGACTTTGGGACCTGCCAGCATTCCTTCTTTGGTGACATGGCCTACAAGTATTACTGCTATATTCTTTGACTTTGCCAATCTTTGTAAAGCCGCTGAACATTCCCTGACTTGGCTTACAGAACCTGGCGTGCCTCCTAAATTACTATCTTGTAAAGCTTGGATGCTATCAATTATTGCAACAGCTGGATGGAAATTTTCTATCTCATTCAAAATTAATTCAAGATCTGTTTCTGCAAGAAGATGAAGAGAAGATTCTTCTTTTTTGAGTCGATTCCAGCGAAGTTGTACTTGGCTGCTTGATTCTTCAGCTGTTATATAAAGAACTGATTTGTAACGAGCCATTTCAGTTGCGCTTTGTAAAAGCAGGGTACTTTTACCTATTCCTGGATCTCCTCCTATGAGTACAAGAGAACCTTCGACTAAGCCTCCACCAAGAACTCGGTCTAATTCTTTTGACCCACTAAAAATGCGTTCGATAGGCTCATTATTTATAGATGAAATTGGTTGAGAACGCTTTGATACCAGAGTTTTTGAAGAAGTGCTTCTCTTGTTTGTGGCCCGTAAATTTGATGGACGAATTACTTCTTCAACTATTGAGTTCCAATCCCCACAACTTGTGCATCGACCAAAAAATTGTCGTGTTTCTGCTCCACATGTTTGGCAGATATAGATAGTGCTAGTTCGTGTCACTCGGTTGTCTAAAGAAAGTTCTTTGTAGTTGAATAAAGTGGTTTTTTAGATGATTTTAAAGGTTTGTCTAAGATAAACTTCTTTAAGCGGATTCAGTTACAGACAAAATGACGGCCGTCAGTCAATCGAAAGAAATCATCCTCGTAGCTGATGATGAAGCGAGTATCAGGAGAATCCTGGAAACTCGTTTATCGATGATCGGCTATCAAGTTGTCACGGCTTGCAATGGTAACGAAGCACTTCAGCAGTTTAAAAATTGTGAGCCTGATTTGGTGGTACTTGATGTCATGATGCCTAAACTTGATGGTTATGGTGTAATTCAAGAATTACGAAAGGACTCAGATGTCCCGATAGTTATGCTTACTGCCTTAGGAGATGTTGCCGATCGCATTACAGGGCTTGAACTGGGTGCAGATGATTATGTTGTTAAGCCTTTTAGCCCTAAAGAACTTGAAGCACGTATTCGATGTGTATTGCGCCGTGTTGAAAAAGAACAAATTGCAGGTTTGCCTAACTCAGGTGTCATTCAAGTCGCAGCCTTTCGGATTGATACAAATAGAAGAAAAGTGTATAGAGGTGACGAACGTATAAGACTGACAGGTATGGAGTTTAGTTTGTTAGAACTTCTTGTTAGTAGATCTGGAGAACCATTTAGCCGAGGAGAAATATTGAAAGAGGTCTGGGGATACACTCCTGAGAGACACGTTGATACAAGAGTTGTTGATGTTCATATTTCTCGACTGCGTTCCAAGTTAGAAGATGACCCTGCTAATCCAGAGTTAATTCTCACTGCTAGAGGTACTGGCTATCTTTTTCAACGTATCGTTGACCCTCTTTCATCAGAACATTAAAAATAAATTAAGTGGAACATGAATCTCGCTCCAAAAGTAGTCGCTCTAGAGCTATTAGAAGATTAGTTATTTGGTATAGACGAAACTCAGCTGTTACTACTTTGGTTGATACAGCAACGAACTCTGCTTCAGCAGCTGGAAATGTTGTTTCTAGCGCTGGCTCAATTGCAAGAAGCACTTTAGAACCGTTGGTTTTTGATCCTTTACGGAGGCTGCAAGGAGGGCAAAATGATTCACAGAAGTCTATTGATAGTGATTCTTCTGAAACAAGAGTTTGGGTGGCAGTTGATGGAATGGGAGGAGATTATGCTCCAGGACCAATTCTTGATGGTTGTTTAAAAGCAATAGAACGTCTTCCACTTTGTATCAAATTTGTGGGAGAAAAGGAAAAGGTTCTTGAGTCTGCCAAAGAAATGGGACTCTTGGATTTGCTTAATCAGACAATTGTTGCAGGGCATATGGAGTTGGTCGCAAGTGGGAAATCTGTTGGAATGAATGAGGAGGCGACTGTTGTGAGAAAGAAACGTGATGCAAGTATTAATGTTGCAATGGATTTGGTTAAGAAAGGAGAGGCACTGGCTGTCTATTCAGCGGGAAATTCAGGCGCATTAATGGCATCTGCAATTTTTAGACTTGGTCGTTTAGATGGAATCGATAGACCCGCAATAGGTGCTTTATTCCCCACAAAAGATCCAGGTCAACCAGTTTTGGTTCTTGATGTAGGGGCAAATATGGATTGCAAGCCTTCTTACTTGCATCAATTTGCTCTCTTAGGAAATATTTATTCTCGAGATGTTTTGCAAGTTAGAACCCCGAGAATTGGACTGCTGAACATAGGTGAAGAAGAATGTAAAGGCAATGATTTATCTCTGCAAACCTACGAGTTAATGAAGAAAGAAGAGCGTTTTAAATTTGTTGGAAATTGCGAAGGCAGAGATGTTCTTTCTGGAGAATTTGATGTTGTTGTTTGTGATGGATTTACAGGAAATGTTTTACTTAAATTTCTTGAATCTGTAGGTAGTGTTTTGTTAGATGTTTTACGTGCAGAGTTGCCAAGAGGAAGGAGAGGGAAGGTAGGCTCTGCATTTTTGAGAAATAACCTCAAAAGAATAAAAAAACGTTTAGATCATGCTGAGCATGGTGGGGCATTGTTGCTTGGAGTGAATGGCATTTGTGTTATTGGGCATGGAAGTAGCAAAGCTTTGTCGGTTGTCAGTGCCCTTAGGATCGCTCATTCCGCTGCTAGTCATGGAGTTATGGATGACTTGGCTCAGCTTCAAAGTCCTAAAGCTTTGAGTTAGTTGAATCGAATTGTTTTATGATTGTTTCTTATGATTGAATTTAGGCAAGTTTTTTCTTTTTGACTGGGAATTTCCAAACTCTTTTCGGAGTCTCTTTAGTAGGCAGCGGTAGTGCAACTCCAGCACAGAAGATCACTAATGATCAGCTTGCTGCAAGAGTAGAAACTAATGATGAATGGGTGAATTCTAGAACTGGAATTAGGGAAAGGAGAATAATTGGATCAGATGAATCACTTTCTTATCTAAGTACTCAAGCTGCAAGATCGGCGATAGAAATGGCTGGCTGGGAGGTAGATACAGTTGATATGGTGCTAGTCGCGACTTCTACTCCAGATGATTTATTTGGAATCGCACCAAAGATTCAAGCTCAATTGGGCGCTACCAATGCAGTTGCTTTTGACCTCACAGCTGCTTGTAGCGGTTTTTTGTTTGGGTTAGTAACTGCTGCTCAGTATCTTCAAAATGGAACCTTTAGAAGAGTAATAGTTATTGGTGCAGATCAATTAAGTAGTTGGATGGATTGGGATGATAGACGTAGTTGTGTTCTTTTTGGTGATGGTGCTGGAGCAGTTGCTATAGAAGCATCTAGTAATGATGAAAATGCTTTAATTGCTTTTAAGCTTAAATCAGACGGAAGTCGAGGGGAATGTTTGAGTGTTCCTCAGTCAAAAGATTTTGTAAACTTAGTTGGTCCCTTCAAAAATCAAATTGGTAGATTTTCTACAATTCAGATGAACGGGCAGGAAGTTTATAAATTTGCAGTTAGAGAAGTTCCTTTGCTTTTAAAAGATGTTTTAGGAAAATGTGGAATCTCTCCTGATTCTTTGGATTGGCTACTTTTGCATCAGGCAAATCAAAGAATTTTGAATGCAGTAGCAGATCGTTTCTCTATTCCAAAAAGCAAGGTTTTGAGCAATCTTGAAAATTATGGAAACACTTCAGCTGCAACAATACCTATCATGTTAGATGAAGCGGTCCGAGATGGACGAATAAAGTCTAAGGATCTCATAGCATCTAGTGGTTTCGGAGCAGGGTTGAGTTGGGGTGTTGCTCTGTTTAGATGGCATGGTAAGTCGTAGTCTTATTTGGCTTGAGTTAAAAATGTTATGAAAATTGCTTGGACCTTCCCTGGGCAGGGATCACAAAAACCAGAGATGGCTGATGCAGTACTTCCTCTATCAGGTTCTAAAGATAGGTTTGCATTGGCGTCAGAAATTTTAGGCAGAGATTTGTTGCGGATCTGTCAAGGAACTGCCAATTCAAATGATGAATTAAGTGATTTGAATGATACGCGTAATACTCAGCCGGCATTATTTGTTGTGGAGTCATTGTTGATTGATGATTTCAAAAGACAAGGAAGAAAAGCCAGTTTTGTTGCAGGGCATAGCCTTGGCGAGTTTGTTGCTCTTTATGCGGCTGAGGTGATTGATCTAAAAACAGCATTGGTTCTCTTGAAGAATCGTTCTGAGCTAATGGCTTCTGCTGGTGGTGGTGCAATGACTGCAGTAATAGGCTTTGATAGAACAGCACTGGAAGATTTGATTGCTAATAATGATGGTGTTGTTATCGCTAATGACAATAGTTCTGATCAAGTTGTGTTATCTGGTTCACCAGATGCTGTGGGGTTGGTTGCGGGAAAACTAAAGTGCAAGCGTCAAGTCCCATTGAAAGTTTCGGGAGCTTTTCATTCTCCCTTTATGTCCAAGGCTGCGGAAACCTTTTCTCTGCAATTGGATGATGTGATTTTTAATGATGCCATATTTCCAGTTTTAAGTAATGCAGAGCCAACTCCTTCAATAGATGGCGAATTATTGAGGAAAAGGTTGCAGTGTCAAATGATTTCAGGTGTTAGATGGCGAGAGACAATGAATAATTTGGGGAATCTTGGCATAGAGACTTTATTAGAAATTGGACCAGGTAAAGTTTTAAGTGGTCTTGCTAAACGATCAATGAAGGGGGTCAATTTGAATCAATTATCTTCTGCAAGTGATTTGGGGCATTCCAGTTGAAAGAAACAACTAATATTCTTATTCCAAAACCAAGTCTTATCTATAGACTTGTGAGCTATCTTTTTGTTTTTCCTGTCTTTCGACTGTTATTTAGAGGACGTACAACTGGGAATCATTTAGTCCCGTTAAATTGTTCGTTGGTTGTTGTGGCTAATCATGGCTCTCACTTGGACCCACCATTCCTAGGTCATGCTTTAGGAAGACCAGTAGCATTTATGGCTAAAGCTGAGTTGTTTAAGATTCCATTATTATCATCTATTATTAAGGCATGCGGAGCATATCCAGTCAGTAGAGGTGCTAGTGATAGAGAAGCAATTCGAATTGCTTCTTCTCGCTTAGAAAAGGGATGGGCGACTGGAGTATTCTTGGATGGGACCCGCCAGGCAAACGGTCGAGTAAATAACCCAATGGCTGGCGCAGCTTTGCTTTCTGCAAGAACAGGTTCAAAAATTCTTCCAGTCGCCATAATTAATAGTCATAAAGCTCTTAAAAAGGGATTTTCTTTGCCTAGACTTGTGCCTATTCATTTAAGGATCGGTAAACCTATTTTGCCTCCAAGCAGTCGCAAAAAAGTGGATTTAGAGGAGACAACAAAACAACTCAAGTTGTCTATTAATTCAATGATTGATGAGGGACTTATCAACTAAGCTTTACATTTTTCAACTTTCAAAATGATACTTTAGAAAGTTAGGTGCTAAAGATTTAATATCTTTACCAGTTACAACCCATATTATCGATCTCAGAAAGTCAATATATTTTTTTTGTATACTCTCTTTCTTTTCTTTTACAGAGCAGAAGGATTTACACGGGACAGATAAACTTGTTAGCCTAATACCTCTACTTGATGAAATAATTTCACCTACAACCTTTGCCCGTTCAATATGATATTTGCTTGTAATTAATAAGATGTGATTTATCTCTTCTTCATTTAAATCATCAATTATAGAAGTAAAATTTGTCAATGTATCTTTTGCCCTGTAATCACGTTTAACAAGATCTTCGGAAATACCTCCTTCTTTTATTAACCAATCTGAGAATTGCCAATTACTTCCCCCACTAATGACTAATGGAATATTTAATTCTTTAGCAATTTTTATACCTGCAACTTCTCTATCAATATCTCCTCCTAATACTAGTATTAATTGAGGTTGTTGATTGTTAAATTGTGATTTCAGAAAAGGTAATAAATGTCTGTAACCTATAAAAGCCGAGAAGAAAATTAAAATAACTAAATAAACTTTACCCTTTACGTTCATTAATTAATCTTTACTGGAGATGTTGGATAAATTGGCAGCACTTCACTCCAATTACTTTTATTGGTTTGAGTATACAAATCCACGCCTATTTCCAAAAGTCTTTCTATATCTTTTGATACATCTTCAGATGCATCTAGTGCTGGGTATATTTTAGTCTTTTCATCTATCAAATGTGGCTTTTCTAATTCTTCTATTTTAATGGTACCTTTTTTTTCTATGTTTTTAATCAGCTTATATTTACCAGCAACTATTCCGCGATGTTTGAGGTTCTGTTTTATCCAAAATGATTTTTCAATTTCATTTTCATTTAATTTTTTGATAAGGCGATAAGCCATTAATTGAAAACTACTAACCCCTTCAATGTGGCATTTTAATTGCTGAGCTATTGTTCTAGCAAAAACAATTGTTAGTCTTGTGCCAGTAAAACCTCCAGGACCAGTAGCTACTGTTAACATTGCGATCTGATTCCATGAAATAGATGGAAAAATTTTTTCAATAGAGCTAAATAGATATTTGGATAAATCTTTGCCAATTTTAATAGTTGATTTTTTAAATATCGGCTTCTGAGTATTTAAATCTGTTAGTCCTATTCCTAGGGTTTCAGTGGAACTATGTAAAGCTAATAAAAACCTTGGTTCATTTTTAATTAGATTTTTTGCTTTCATTACATTTAGGAAGGTACTTTTTCGTTAGGTCGTAAACGTAACCATCGACCATGATCTAAGCAAAAACTTTTGCATGCTTGTACATCCCATTCAATTTCTGTGCTTATTTGCTCTTTATCTATCAGACTGACATGGATAATTGGTTCTTTAGGGTCAAAATCAGGATTTAATGTTAAGTGTTTTACGCCATGTTGTTTTTCTACTGAGTGATAGGTCTTGCAGCGATCGACCCATCGGCAATTAACGCATATGCACATGACATTCAGTTCTGAAACTCAATCAATATTTGACGCTAATGGATTTTATCTGGGAAAGTTGCTTTTGCAACGTCTTAAACCGGAAGCCTGGCCTTTTGTTTTAGAGGACCTGCCAGAAGGAACCGTTTTAGTAGGGGGAGCTGTTAGAGATGGGTTGTTAAATAAGCAAGGGATTGTCCCAGATTTAGATTTTGTGTTACCTAGCCATGCAATTAAAACTTGTAAAAACCTTGTTAGAAAATATGGTGGAAGAGCTATAGAACTTGATTCAAAAAGAGATATTGGTAGATATATATTTCAAAATTGGAAAATTGATCTAGCAAGTCAGATTGGTCAGAATCTTGAAGAAGATTTGCTTAGACGAGATTTTTCTGTAAATGCAATTGCATTAAATTTGTTACCAACCCCTTTTCTTATAGATCCTTCTGGGGGACTTAAAGATCTACATGAGAAAAAGCTTGTTTTAATTGCTGAATGCAATTTAATTGAGGACCCTTTAAGAATTCTTCGAGCCTTTAGATTAATGTCTCAGTTGAATTTTTCAGTTGATCCTCAGACTAAGTTTTTGTTTGGAAAACATGCAGCACTACTAGAAACAGTAGCTTCTGAACGGATTAAAATGGAAATCGAAAGTCTTATCAATGGTGATTGGGCTGACGATGTAATCCCCTTGCTAATACAACTAAAATTACTAGAGCCTTGGAGAGATAACTCTAATTCTCAGGAACCTGACTCTTTATCTTTAAAAAATGTTTCTTCTTTCACACCCAATGAGTTAAAGCTTGCCTTCCCTTTAGTGCGATTGACGCATTTGTTAAGCGATAGAGGATTAGTAAATTTAGGTTTTAGTCGAAAGATAATTAGGAATGCTAATCTTCTGAGAATTTGGCAACAAAAAAATGATGGATTGGCTTTTGTAAATCTTAATGAACTCGACCGATTAAAATTACATTTGGATTTAGAAACCTTTTTGCCAGCAATCATTCTTAGTATCCCTAACAGGGATAAAAAAGTATGGTTAAATCGTTGGCGTGACCCTTTAGATCCTCTTTTTCACCCTGCCTCGCCACTAGATGGCAATACTTTAAAAGAAACATTTCAGATTGCTGAAGGACCTTTGATTGGTAAATTAATGTTTTTCCTTTGTAAGGAAAGAGCCTTTGGACGGTTGCGCAATTCTTATGAAGCTTTTAAATTGGCTCGTTACTGGTTGGAACATAATCAACCCTTTTGTGATTAACTAGCACAAGGAAGTTAGTTTTTCTTCTTGATGCGGTTCATTCCCCATAGCCCTTCTTTTTTATGAGTGTTCGTCTTTACGTCGGTAATTTGCCGCAAAATTTGAAAATTAAAGAGTTAGAAGAACTCTTTGCTTCTATTGGAAAAGGTATTCGGTTTAAAGCCGTTTTAGATAGGGATACAAAAGCATGTCGAGGATTTGGCTTCGCAAACATTAATAATGAGAAGATAGCTGACGAGGTTATAGAAAAGCTAAATGGTTATGATTTCAATGGAAGTAATTTGAGAGTGGAACGTTCAGAACGAAAAGATTCAAATTCCTCTTCATCTAGAAGAAACAATCCCCATGGAACAAATAAAGGTAAGCCTGTAAGTCGTAAAGAAGTGAAGAAAGTTGTCCATAGTGATGCACCTACCAAGGAGGCACCAGATCCTAGATGGGCAGGTGAATTATCAAAATTAAAAGAACTCTTGGCAAATCAAAAAACAGCAGTTTAGGTAATTAGCCAAATTATTTAGTTTGAGATATTAAATAGCTGATTGGTAGTTCTACCATTTTCATAAATTTACTTACATATGCTCTATTGTTGAAAACATCATAGTCAAGTCTTTCTATAGAGTTAAGAATGCCTCTGTAAAGCCTCAGAGATGTCCAAACTGGCCATCGAGCATCTGCAGATAGCCATCTAACACCTTCTTCGGATACCGAGAACCATTCTCTCGCTCTTTTTAATTGAAATGCCATGAGTTTTTTCCATTGAGTATTAATTTTGCCTTGAATTAGATCTTCTTCTGAATATCCAAATTTTTTCAGATCTTCTTGCGGTAAATAAATTCTGCCTCTTGACCGATCTTCTCCTACGTCTCGAAGGATATTGGTGAGTTGGTTCGCGATGCCAAGTGCTACGGCAGCTTTAGAGGGGTCGGGACATTTACTCCAAGGTGCATTTGTGTATGCAGGGTCAATTCCCATCACGTTTTGGGTCATTAGGCCTACAGTCCCTGCAACCCTGTAGCAATAAAGCTCAAGTTCTTTAAATGTTGAATATCTAGTCTTTTCTAAGTCCATTCTTTGCCCTTCAATCATGTCTAGATATGGCTGGATTGATTGAGGGAAGTTTTTGATAGTATCTGCCATTACATGATCTAATTCGTCTCTAACGGTTCCTTGGAAAATTTCTTTTGTGCGCAACTCCCATTTGTCGAGTCTGTCTGCTAATTCGGACTTTGAACGTTGTTGCGCCTCCTCGCTGTCCATGAGCTCATCTGTTCTCCTACACCATACGTAGATTGCCCAAATGGCTTTTCGTTTAATTGGTGGAAGAAGAAGAGTTCCTAAATAAAATGTTTTTGCCCACTGAGCAGTTTCTTTTCTACAAATTTCGTAGGCATTATCTAGATTTACCAAATTTTTGTCCTTCATTATAGTTTTTTCAATATTCAAGTTTATTGATCAGGCTTAAGGACATCTTGTTTTTTTGACTCTAATAACATTGCTTTGGATTTATTAACTTTATCAGCACAAAGTTTCCCACTAAGTACAGCTCCTTCCATTGATGCTAGATATCGTTGCATCGTGTAATCCCCTGCAAGGAAGAAATTGCTAATACATGTTTCTTGATCAGGTCTAAGTTTTTGGCTCCCTGGTACAGCTTTGTAGACAGAAAGCGGGGTCTTTACAACTTTATATTTTCTTAGATTAGTTTTATCTTGACCTATAAAATGAGTTGGAAAGAGTTTTTCTAATTCTTTCATAGTAGCTTCAATTATATCCTCATCTTTTCTATGTATCCAATCTTTTGCAGGGGCAAATACAAGTTCTAGCATTGATCTATTTGGGTCTTCATATTCTTTGCAAGTAATGCTCATGTCAGCGTATACACTAAGCAGATCAGAACGACTAAATAACAAATGATCAATGTCGGTAAGCTTTTTATCAAACCACATGTGAATATTAATTACTGGTACTCCACGTAAACCATCTAATTTTCTAAATGAATCTATAGATTCCCAGTTTTTAGGTATAAGTAATTTAAATAAATCAACTGGTAAAGCACTTACATAAGCATCAGCTGTAATTTCTTTTGAAACACCACTATCAGCACTTGAAACTGTAAAACTTTTTACACTTGAATCTTCATTTAGATTTATTTTTCTCAAAGGACTATTCATATGAACTTCTCCGCCAAGTGATTGAATATGTTCAACAATTGGTTGACATAATGAGTGGTGATCGTCGAGAAGCAGTAGAAGAAATAGGTAGACAACTTGGATTTGCAAACAATCTTCTACATTGGCAATTATTACCTGAAGATAAACTGAATAATTTAGAACATTTAAAGAGAGATTGGAATATAGCAATGGTTGGAGATGGAATTAATGATGCTCCTGCACTTGCAAGTTCTCATCTTGGAATTGCAATTGGTACAGGTACTCAAATAGCACAAGATTCCGCAGACCTTGTTTTATTAGGAGATAGTCTTGAGAGTTTGCCAAAGGCATTTTTACTTGCTCAAAAAACCATCAACAAAATAAAGCAAAATCTATTTTGGGCATTTGGCTATAACATAATTGCCTTACCAATTGCTGCGGGGATACTATTGCCTAAGTTTGGTTTATTACTTTCACCACCTATTGCAGCATTGTTAATGGCTTTAAGTTCAATAACAGTAGTAGTTAACTCCTTATCATTAAAAGTGTCATGAAAGGAACCTTTATTGTTCTTGAAGGTATAGATGGGTGCGGTAAAAGCACACAAATTCAATATTTATCAAAATGGTTGCCTCAAAGTGGTTTGATTCCTGAGGGATCAAAGCTAATCACAACTCGTGAGCCTGGAGGCACAAAATTAGGAAATTCCATAAGAGAATTGCTCCTAAGAAATTCCAAATATAACTCGCCTGAGCCATTAGCCGAACTTCTACTATATGCTGCTGATCGTT
>QCPK01000029.1 GCA_003212555.1 Prochlorococcus sp. AG-436-K22
AGGACAACTTGTTGAAGGAAAAGTAATTTCAGTTAAACCTTATGGTTTTTTTGTTGACCTTGGAGGGATCAGCGGGCTGCTGCATCAATCTATGATTACAAATGGTAGCCTTAGATCACTTAGAGAGGTTTTTGATCAAGGCGATGAAGTTAAAGCTCTAATTACTGATCTTGATCCTGGAAGAGGTCGAATTGGACTAAATACAGCAATGCTTGAAGGACTCCCAGGTGAAATCCTTATTGAAAAAGAAAAGGTTTTAAGAGAGGCTGAAGATCGTGCTAAGAAAGCTCAAACTATTCTGAAATCCAAAGAAGAAATAAAAGAAGAAGAAATAAAATGAATAAGGTATCGTCAATACCAGAAAATAAAAAGGCTAAGGTCGCTGATTGGGAAGTTGACTTCTATTCTCGTCCAATAATAGAGGTTGACGGAAAAAAAAGGTGGGAATTACTAATCTCTAGCACTCAGGATTTCTCTGGCGAAAAAACCTTTCGCTGGGAAAAAAAATGTCCTGCCAATGAAGTTAATTCAATCTGGCTAAGTCAATCTCTTCAAGAAGCCTTGAACGAGGCTAAAAAACAAGGCTGGGAGGCTCCAAAAAGGCTTCGAAGCTGGCGAACATCAATGAAAACAATGATAAAAAAAGCCGCAGAGAAAGTTGGTCTAGAAGTTCTTGAGAGCAGAAGAACGTTCTCGCTTTTTGAATGGTTAGAACAAAGAGAGAAAGAGATATATCCAAATGAACCTGGTTACATTTCTGGTCCAATACTGCCCAGCAAAATTGGGATTATTAACCAGCCAGAACCACTACCAGATGCCTTAAGAGGAGATGCTTGGAGCTTTTCTTCTCTTTCATTGGGAAACTTACGTGAAGCCAAGGAATGGTCAATGGAATTCAATTCTCTCATCCCTATTAAAGAATCACTCGATGAAAACATTCAGGTCCCCGGGCTTCGTTTATTTAGTAAGACGAGAGCATTAGCAGTTTCTGCTTGGCTCAATGGAGTTGAACCGGTAAGGCTTTTAGTTGACAATAATCAACTGCTTTTAGAAGCTGGGCAAGAAGATCGATGGCTTGTTACTGACATGAAGAAAGATTATGCTCACCAGGTCAATCTTCAATTAAATCAGGCTAAGGCTCATTGTGAGGGAATTCAATTTATTGCTATTCAAAGTTCACCAGAAGAGCAAAAGTTTGCTGGATTCTGGATGCTAAAGGATATTAACAATTCAATAGTTTAATGATCTCTTCAGTTCGTTGATTAATGATGAAGACCTATCCAGAAGAAAAGAATGGATAAAAGTCACTTACCAAAGGTCAGTCTTTTTTCAATCTACTCTTCTTTTAGAAAATGGATTTAAGCATGCTTTTTTTACAAAGAAAGTATCAGAAAAAGAACCCCGAAAATTATTAAATTTAATAAGCCCTAACAGCAGCATTCACTTCCTAAAACAAGTTCACGGAAACAAAGTAATAAATGCTTCTCAAACCAATTCAGCAAAAAGAATAGAAGCAGACGCCATTATTAGTGATAAATATTCCCAAAGCCTATGGATCTATACAGCAGATTGTATTCCGATCTTACTTGGAGATTCTAAAACTGGGTATGTTGTTGCAATCCATTGTGGCTGGAAAGGATTGGTTCAAAAAATCATAAAGAATGCTATCGAAAAAATTGAGCTTAAGGGATCCAATAGAAAGAATATTTTAGTTGCAATTGGCCCTGCAATAAGTTTAAACAACTATCAAGTTGATGAAGAAATCGTAATCAAAATCTATGCAAGCATAGAAAGAATCAGGTACAATAAAAGTAAAGATATTCTGAAATATATGAAAAGTATAAACTGTATAAAGACAGATCAAAAGCCACATAAATACCTTCTAGATATTAGAAGAGTTGCTAAAGAGCAGTTCCTTTTAGAAGGTTTGGATAGCACTCAAATTAGCATAAATTCAAACTGCACTTTTCAAGAGCCTCAGATGTTTGAGTCTTGGAGAAGAGAGCATTCCAAATCAAGACAATGGAGTTTTATACTCCCAAGAATATTTAAATAATAATCTTAATCAATTCAACGAAGTATTAACATGTAGAGTTTGCATAGCCTAATTCAATCATCTGCGAAGCAAGATCCTTGCCTGAATTAAGATTAGTTACTCTTGCAAGTAAAGTTCCATCCTCAGATCCTTTTGGGAAAAAGTTTACTTTTGCATGTCTTGGTAACTCATTTTTAAGCCAAGTAATAGTATCTTTCCCATTAGATTCTTCAACATTTATACAAGCAATTCTTATTTTGTAGTTCCTGTTATTATCTCCAATTTGAATAACTGATGCACTTGAAACCTGGAGAACTTCCGCAGACAATGCTCTAAATGGAAAAAGAAAAATGATCATGAATGTACATAAGAGAATTTTCACAGCACTATGTCAAGGGAAAATTAGTATTTAGTTTTGATTAGGCAATCCAACCATTTCAGCATTACTTTTGCCAGGAGGAACCATCGGATAACAATTTTCATCTCTTCTAACATGAACATCTACTAACATTGGGCCTGGCTGATTAAATGCCTCTTGCAACTTAACCCTTAAATCTTTTCTATCATTAATCAAAATTCCACCAACACCAAATGCTTTTGCTAAAGCGACAAAATCCGGCTCACCTTTCAACATATTTGTAGCTGAATAACGTTCATCATAGAAGCGTTCTTGCCACTGGCGAACCATACCTTGCCAATGATTATTAATAATAATTATTTTTGTATTTAATTGATACTGTGAGATAGTTCCCAGTTCTTGAATATTCATTAGTATGCTTGCATCTCCTGCAATGCAAATAACTTTAGCTTTGGGCAATGCAACTTGAACACCTAAAGCTGCTGGCATCCCAAAGCCCATAGTACCTAGGCCTCCACTGCTAATCCATTGTCGTGGTCCATTCCTTAAATATTGTGCTGCCCACATTTGATGTTGTCCCACATCTGTCGTTATATATGCATCTGGCACTAAATCTCTAATCTCTATTAATATTTCCTGAGGATATAGTTCACCTTCCTTTGTAGGCATTAAGAGAGGATATTTCTCCTTCCATGAGTTTATTTGTTGTAACCATTCACTCGTATTTTGTTTGACTTTTCTTTTCCTACTAACATGAATCAACCTCTCAAGACTCTCACTTAAGTCTCCTAAAACAGCTACATCAGCAATTCTATTTTTATTAATCTCAGCTGGATCTACCTCAAAATGAATAACTTTTGCTCTTGGTGCAAATGAATCTAGCTTACCCGTCACTCTGTCATCAAAACGGGCTCCAATAGCTATAAGCAAATCACATTCAGTAACGGCGAAATTCGCATAAGCTGTACCATGCATACCTAACATCCCAACCGAAAGTGAATCACGTTCGTCATATGCCCCTTTTCCCATCAATGTTGTTGTCACAGGTAATTGATAACGTTTTGCTAATTCGGCCAAATTTTCATGTGCACTTGAAGCAATGACTCCGCCTCCTACATAAAGCAATGGGCGCTTAGATTCCTGAATTAAATCAAGCGCACTATTAATAGAATTAAGATCTGCTGAAACTGGGGGTTTAAATCCAGCTGGAATGACTGAGCCAGGTTCAACTGGGGTATAATCAAACAGTTCTTGTCCTACATCCTTAGGAATATCAACTAGTACAGGGCCAGGCCTCCCAGACGAGGCAATAAAAAAAGCTTGTGCAACGACAGATGCAATTTCAGAAGGATCTCTTACCACCCAAGAATGTTTCACAATTGGCAGAGTAATTCCAAAAATATCGGTTTCTTGAAAAGCGTCTGTTCCAATAGCGGGCCTTGGGACCTGACCTGTAATAACTACTAAAGGGACTGAGTCCATTTGTGCAGTTGCTATGCCAGTCACCAAATTTGTTGCGCCTGGGCCGGACGTACCAAAACAAACCCCTACCTTTCCTGTCGCTCTAGCAAAACCATCTGCAGCATGCGATCCACCTTGCTCATGTCTAATAAGAATATGCTTAAGCCATCCTTGTCTTTCTGCTTTATAAACAGCATCATATATAGGAAGAATCGCACCTCCTGGATATCCAAAAACAGTATTTACACCATGTCTTCGCAAAGAGTCCATAAGGGCATCTGCCCCTAACATCTGTTTTCGCTCCTGATTCGCAGAATCATCTAGACCTAAATGTAAAGACGATAGTGTCACGATAGAGAAACAGTTAATCCTAAATGATGTTATATGGATAATGGTTGTTTTGACTAGAAAACAATCTAGAGATTTAAAAGATTAAACTCTTATAAACATTCCATTTTTTCAAAACTGATTTACTTAAAGAGCACGTCTCAAAGTAATCCAATAAAATGTAAAGGGCCATTTCCTATCACTAGCTCTAAGAAACAAACAATAAAAACAAACATTGCAACCCTCCCATTCCAAACTTCTGCGCTATTATTCCATCCCCATTGCCACTTCTCTTGAGGGTAAAGCTTAACTTTATCTGGCAACTTGGCAGCAGCATCAAGACTTATCTCAGGGCCTTCTAAACAAGAAGTTACTAAATCAGCAAGACCGTTAATAAAGACTGGATCGGTATCTAGAGCCTTAACTCTTCTAAAATTAACTATTCCATGCTGCAGGGCAATTTCTTTATACTCAATATCTATTTCTTGAAGTGTCTCTATATGTTCACTAACAAAGCTTATAGGAACAACAATTAACTCTTTTATTCCTTTCAAGCCAAGTTCTTCCAAAACATCTTCTGTATATGGCTTCAGCCACTCTTCTGGCCCAACTCTACTTTGATAAGAAAGGGTATAAGTATTACTAAAGCCTAAAGATCTTTCAACCTTATCGATAATCAGTAATGAACAGTTTTCTATTTCATCCTTATAAGGGTCACCTGCTTCTTCTACATAGCTTCTAGGGACGCCATGTGCAGTAAAACAAATATGAGCATTTTCTGGGGAAGAACAAACAGCTATTTCATTTTCTATTAGCTTTGCCATAGCCTTAATATATCCAGGATTATCAAACCAACTTCGAATACACCTTATAGATAATTTTTTAAAAGTATTATCAGATTCACTTAAGCGACGCAATTCTCGAAAACTTGACCCACTTGTACTAATTGAGAAATGGGGATAAAGCGGAAGTACTACAACTTCACTAATTTTATCTGCCTTGATATCTTCTACAGCAGACTCTGTAAAAGGGTGCCAGTAGCGCATGGCAACATAACTAGTTGCATCAATCCCTCTCTGCCGAAGTTCACTTTGCAACTCCCTAGCTTGTTGTTCAGTAATTCTTCTTAAAGGAGAACCTCCACCAATTGCTTGATAAGCTTTTTGAGACTTTGTACTTCGAAGACTGCTAATAAACCAAGCTAAAGGCTTCTGAAATAACTTAATAGGGATTCTAATTATCTCTGGATCTGAAAAGAGATTATAGAGAAATGGTCCAACATCTTTAATCCTCTCAGGACCACCAAGATTCATTAAAAGGACACCTACACGAGTCATTAAAAAAACTTCCTTAGGGGTTGAGCTTAACGCGAAACGACGTCAATGTATCTGTAACTAATTAAACATATGAGTTTTAAAAGTGAACTTCTGAAAGTCAATGAAAAGCTTGCTCAAAAAGCTATAAAGCTTCGTATTGAGAAACGGGGTCATCGCCTTAGTATAAGAGGCCCTCTCCCCTGCGAAGACAACCCTAACGAAAAAAAAGATCAACGAATTAGTTTAGGTCTAGAGCCTAATGCAACAAGTCTGGCACAAGCTGAAAAAACCCTTAATTTCCTTTATTTGCAAATTGAACATAATCAATTTCATTGGAAAAATTGGTCTAAAAGTAAATCTAATTCGAGGACAAAAAAAGATCGGTCCAATATCGAAGAAGTAATCGATGAATACAAATTCTATTTCTTTAATGATCCAATTAAAAGCCGCTCAAATTCGAGTAGTCGTTCAAATTGGTGTTCTTCATACCTTCCATATCTTCAAAGACTTAAGGTAATAGCTGCTAATCATAATAGAAAGCTAAATAAAGCTCTATTTATAGAAACTCTAAAAAGTTATTCAGAAAATAGTCGTAGCAGGCAACAATGTGGAAGTAGCTTAAAAGCATTTGGAGACTATTGCAAAATTGAGCTGCCAAGTAATTGGAGATCTCTCGCTTATGGTTACGGTTTACATAAAGCACAGTTCAGGCAATTACCAAGCGATAAGCAAATAGAAAAAATATATGAAATGATACCTAATCCAAAATGGAAATTAGTGTATGGCTTAATGGCTACTTATGGACTAAGAAATCACGAGGTATTTTTTTGTGATTTGTCATGCCTTAAAAAAGGTGGGGATAAAATTTTAAGAGTCTTCCCTAATACAAAAACTGGGGAACATCAGGTCTGGCCATTTCACCCTGAATGGATAGATAAATTTCAATTAAATGATATTTCTCAAAAAGAAGATTTTCTTCCAGCAATCAAAACTGATCTAACAAAAACAACATTGCAAAATGTAGGAAGAAGGGTTTCGGAGCAATTCAGAAGATATCAATTACCTCTTACTCCTTATAATCTAAGACATGCTTGGGCTATACGCACAATTCATATTGGTCTGCCCGATACAGTTTCAGCAAGAATGATGGGCCACTCTGTCTCTATTCATACTAAAACCTATCATCATTGGATTACTAGAAGAGACCAACAGCAAGCTGTTGATAAAGCTTTGAGTACCTAATCGTTTATTATTAAGAAATTGAGCAATTAAAATTTAAAGATCAAATCATCAAAAGGTAATTTTTAAAATGAGTACAAAAGTACTGAAAAGCAAAGAATCGCTGCAAAGCCTTGACAAAGAATCAGAAAGACTAGGTATTGGTGGTTTTTCTAATAATCATTCTAATGAAGATAAATACAAGCGAAGGATGCAACAACGAAAAGAAGTTCAAAGTAAAAGAGTATCTGAGAGAGGAATAGAGAAGGGCCTGAAAATTGTTTTCACAGGTCAAGGGAAAGGCAAAACCACAGCTGCACTTGGAATGGCAATTAGGGCCTTAGGGCATGGAGAGAATGTAGCAATCGTTCAATTTATCAAAGGTGGGTGGGAGCCTGGGGAGGCAAAAGCTTTTGCAATCTATGGCGAACAAATTAAATGGAATGCATTAGGTGAGGGCTTTACTTGGGAAACACAAGACAGACAAAGAGATAAGAAACTCGCGAACTTAGCCTGGAAGAAATCTATAGAGTATCTATCAAGCTCTAATTACAAATTAGTCATTCTTGATGAAATAAATATAGCTATAAAGCTTGGATACCTTTCAGTTAATGAGGTCATCGAGGGAATCATGGGAAGGCCTAACTTGACTCATGTTGTTTTAACTGGAAGAGGTGCAAAAAATGAACTAATAGAGATTGCAGACCTTGTAACTGAGATGAAGCTAATTAAACATCCTTTCAAAGAGCAAGGCGTAAAAGCCCAAGAAGGAGTTGAGTTTTAAAAATAGAATTCGCCTTATTGTCTTTTAATTTAAAAAAAACAATCAGCTAAGCCACTTTTCTTATAGCATTTTGCTAAAGACCATTAGGGATGAAAAAGATTAACAGTCATATTTATGTGTCTGATCTCACGAACAAATCTCTCTGAGATCAAGCGAAAGATAAATCCCTTGCTACCGTCATTTAGAACTTGACAGTTAATGGCTTACTCAAGAGTACTCTTAAAACTTAGTGGCGAAGCCCTAATGGGAACAAAGCCATATGGGATTGACCCCGCGATAGTGCAATCAATTGCGAAAGATGTTTCAAAAGTCGTTGAAGAAGGGACTCAACTAGCGATTGTTGTTGGAGGTGGAAATATTTTCCGGGGTCTCAAAGGATCTTCTGCAGGAATGGATAGAGCAACAGCAGACTATGTTGGAATGTTGGCCACAGTGATGAATGCAATCACACTTCAAGATGGTTTAGAAAGAGCAGGCGTTCCAACAAGAGTTCAAACGGCTATAGAAATGCAACAAATAGCTGAGCCATATATTCGGCGAAGGGCAATACGGCATCTTGAAAAAGGAAGGGTCGTAGTATTTGGAGGTGGCTGTGGAAATCCATTCTTTACGACAGATACAACATCTGCACTAAGGGCTGCCGAAATAAATGCTGATGTTATATTTAAAGCCACTAAAGTTGATGGGGTTTACAACAAGGATCCAAAAAAATATTCAGATGCTATTAAATATGATTCATTATCTTTTCAGGATGTCCTTAGTCAAGAAATAGCAGTTATGGATAGTACTGCCATTGCCCTATGCAAAGATAATAAAATACCCATAGTAGTTTTTAACATTTTTGAACCTGGAAATATTAATAAAGCAGTAGCAGGAGAAGCAATAGGATCACGTATTGCAAATTCCAGCTAATCTTTATTTTAAGTGATTTTTTCTTCATCAATTTTATATAAATCAAATGGTTACTAAAGAAGTCGAATTAAGCATGCAGAAATCTGTTGAAGCTTCTCAACGCAACTTCAATACAATAAGAACTGGACGAGCTAATACATCTCTTTTAGATCGACTAACAGTTGAATATTATGGGGCAGAAACCCCTCTGAAATCATTAGCAACTATTTCAACTCCAGACTCTCAAACTATTGCAATACAACCTTTTGATTTAAGTTCCTTATCACTAATAGAAAAAGCTATTTCTACAAGTGACCTTGGTTTTACACCAAACAATGATGGAAAGATAGTTCGTATCAATATTCCTCCTTTAACCGAAGAGAGGAGAAAGCAATTTTGTAAATTAGCTTCAAAATATGCTGAAGAAGCAAAAATAGCTCTTCGAAATATTAGAAGAGATGCAATTGAAAAGATTAAAGTCTCAGAGAAAGAAAGTGAATTATCGGAAGATCAAAGTCGTGATCAACAAGACTCTATCCAAAAGCTAACCGATAAATATATAAACGAAATTGAAAAGAATCTTTCAAAGAAAGAAGCAGAAATCCTAAAAGTGTGACTTCAACTGATGTTCTAATTTTAGGAGGCGGTGCAGCTGGTTGTTCAACAGCCTTTCACTTAGCAAATACTGGAAATAAAGTAGTTCTTGTGGAGAAGAATTCAGGCTTTCCTTTACGTTCTTGTGGTGGAGGGATGGCTGCATCAGTACAAAAATTTTATCCATTCTCACTTGAAGCCGCAGTTGAGGAAGTAATTAATAGAGTCGAATTCAGCTGGTGCTTAACAGATCAAGTCATTGCTGAGCTTCCAGGAGATTCCCCTTTCTGGATAACAAGAAGGGAAAAACTTGATGAACTGCTCCTAAAAAATGCAATTGATCAAGGTGCAGAATTTTTCAATTCATTTCAAGTAAACGATATACAGAAAGACAAGAATCGATGGCAGGTCACATCCACCGATGGACGCCAAGTCGAATCTAAATGCTTAGTAATTGCAGACGGCTCAAGCTCACCTTGGGCTGAAAAATTTAAGCTTGGTCCAAGAAAACTTCATTATGCTTCTACAACTTCTGTCCGGTTGCAAGGCAGAGGTTTCTTAAAGTCAAACACTTCAAGATTTGAATTTGGATTGGTTCAGCATGGTTTTGCATGGGCTTTTCCTTTAAAAGATTCTGTGAATATTGGAGTAGGGACATTCATTGGCAATCATTTCTCAGACAGTAAACAAATACTCAACCAACTTCTCCCAAGCTTAGGTTTCGAACAAGATTCTGGAATAAGAAAAGATTCTAAATTGCGAGTGTGGAATGGCCATAGCAGTCTTCATGCGGAAGGCATAGTAGTAGTTGGTGACGCAGCATCCCTTTGCGATCCATTCCTAGCTGAAGGATTGAGACCTTCTTTAATTAGTGGGTGTGAAGCTGCTAAATTCATAAATCATTGGCTGAAAGGAGACACAGATAACCTAAGAAACTACACAATTTCAATGAAAGAAAAATGGGGGGATTCTATGGCTTGGGGAAGAAGGATTTCTCAAGTTTTCTACCGATTCCCAAAGATTGGATACAAACTAGGTATTAAAAGACCAACAGCTCCTCAAAGGATTGCACAAATATTATCTGGAGACATGGGATATGGGGATATTGCTCAAAGAGTTATAAAAAGATTACTCTTTCAAAGATGATTGAAGGTAAATAAAAAGTAATTTAAATTACTTTTTATTTACCTTGCACTTAATACAGCTTTTGTATCACTCTCAATGGAACAAAGTCTTTCTTTTAATTGTATTTCTAACTCTTCAATTGCCTTACTAAAGTTAACAATACCCTCTTGAAGTTTATCAGAAGCCATTCGATCTGCTTTTAGCATTATCTTAAAATCAACCTCATTTAAATGAATCTTATCTGAAGAGCCCGATAAGTCTGAAGGGTCCAACTTTCTAATTAAATTTGAATTATTATTTTCTAATTCCTTTAAAAACTTTGGTGAGATGGTTAGCAAGTCACAACCTGCTAGTTCCAAAATCTCATCAACATTCCTAAAGCTTGCTCCCATCACTTCAGTCTGATAATTATGGGTCTTATAGTAATTATAAATCTTTGACACTGAAATCACACCAGGATCTTCGTTGGCTGGATAAAAATCCTTTCCAGTTTCTGATTTATACCAATCTAAGATACGACCTACAAAAGGTGAAATTAACGTCACACCTGCTTCCGCACAAGCTATAGCCTGGGAAAAGCCAAATAACAATGTTAAGTTACAGTGAATGCCTTCTTGTTCCAAGATCTCGGCAGCTTTAACACCTTCCCAAGTAGATGCAATTTTAATCAGGATTCTTTCCTTACTGATTCCAGACTGCTTGTATAGATTAATGATTTTGCGGGCCTTATTAATAGTTTCATCTTTATCAAAACTCAACCGAGCATCAACTTCAGTAGACACTCTACCAGGAATAATCTTAAGGATTTCTTTGCCAAAAATTACACATACCTCGTCAATTGCTTCGCTAACAACTTCATCAGACGATGCGAGAGAGCCAATTCTTTCTCTAGAAGACTTAAGTGACTGGTCAATTAAATCTTGATAAGCAGGTATCTGAGCAGCCGCCAAGATCAACGATGGATTAGTTGTTGCATCTCTTGGTTGGAAGTCACGAATTGCCTCTAAGTCACCAGTATCAGCGACTACGACAGTCATTGATGAAAGCTGTTCAAGCAAACTCGCCATTTTTTGCACCCATTGCTTTTATTTAACCTAAACTAGCGATTTTCTATGGTTTTTTCATCCTTATATATCCCTTTCAACAGCCTTAACTCTGAGCTGATAGAAAATCAGTCTGATTATTTGTGGGGGGAATCTTTTCAACAACAATTAAACTTTCAATGATTTTTTTAGCCACTGGCACAGCAACAGTGGAACCATAAGCATATGATCTTTTTGGACTATCTACCGCCACTGCTACAACGAACCTCGGATTTTCTACTGGCAAAATTGCGATAAAGCTACATATTTTTGAATCATAATTAATTCCATCATTTGTTTGATCAGCAGTTCCTGTTTTTCCACCTATTCGATAATTATCAATTTTCACACCTTTACCGCTTCCTTTCTCAACAACTGATTCCATCCAACCTAAAACAGTTTTAGTTACATCTGGACTTAAGAGCAAGTCATCCTTCTTAAATGTCTCCTTATTAGTAGTGATTGTAGAAAGAAATCCTTTTCTTATATGAGGTTCCACTAGTCTGCCACCGTTTGCAATTAAAGCGTGTAATTGGACTAGCTTCAATGGTGTTATAGAAAAGCCTTGCCCGTATGAAGCAACTGCTTGATGAATAGGTTGTTTAACAAAAAGATCCTTTTGTTTAAGGTGACCTGGAACAGCACCCGGCAAATCTGTTTCAGGTGCCCTACTTATTCCTAACTGGTTTAATCGTTCCCAATAATTAGAGGGATTAAGCTTTTGAATAATGTTTACCATTGCAACATTACTAGAAACCTGGAGAACTTTTGCAAAATCAAGAAGCCCATTGGGCTTCTTGTTCCAATTAGTTAAAGGCCAGCCTCCTACATTTACAATTCCTGAATCATATACAGTTCCATTTGGTTCAATTGCTCCCTCCTCAAGCGCCAACGCAAGATTTATAGGTTTAAAAGTTGACCCTGGTTCAAATAATTCTTGAACAGACCACTCCTTATATAAAGTTGACTTATATTCCCAATATTTGTTTGGATCATAAGTCGGGGTTGATGCTAAAACTAAAAGCTCACCATTATCGACATCCATAACAATTGCTACTCCTTTCCTAGCTTTCCAATTATCTAATTGCTCTCTAAGGGCATTAACAGCAACCTCTTGCAATCGTGCATCAAGAGTTAAGTGAACGTGCTCCTTGTCAACAGCAAATACACCAGCTTCTATATCTGTGGGCAAAGGAGTTCCGTCCCTACCGAACCTATAACTCCTAGATTTCTCTTTCTGCAGCAACTCATTATCTAGACTTAATTCAAGACCAGCTTGAGGAACACGGTCGTAATCTAAAAAACCAACAACGTTTGAGAACAAGTCATCTTGCGGATAGATCCTCTGCACATAAGGTTCTAGATCTAATCCATCAATGCGAAGATTTCCTATCTTCGATGCAGTGCTAGGGATCAATCCCTCTATTAATTTTACACCTGTTTCTTCAGCATAAAAGGCTTCAAGTAATTTCTTCTTAGTTAAAGGCAATACTCCCTCAAGTCTTTCTGCGACCTCTTCCGGCCTTCGAATTACACCCAGCAGATCACCGACAAATTTAAACTTCGAAGGGTGTGCATATAATCTATACCTCTTCTCATCAAGTGCTATCAACCGTCCTCGACGATCGACAATAGAACGCCTCCTCCCTAATGGTTGAACCTTTCTTGTTTGATAGTCGCGAGCACGTGCCTCTAGTGCAAAACCCTGAACTAATTGCAGCTGGGCTACCCTACCCATTAGTGCTAACAAAGCCAAACAAAGAAGCGAGAATGTTAGCTTTAATCTAAAAGGCGGGATAGGAGAAAGTGGAGTAACTTTCAGGCGTTTCTTTCTCAACGGTGAAGAGCGACGAGGATTTTTAATTACCATTAATAACCATTTGAAATTGGATATACTAATGAGGTGATACCTCGATAAATACTCCCTAAAAAATCCTTCAGTGGGGTTTGCCTTTCTTGAGGTTTATCAATATAAATTAGATGAGCTGACTTAGTTGAGACCATCGCATTTGGAGAAGAGGCGCTCGCAAGGAAATATTTCTCTAATATTGCTGTTGACTCTTCAATTCGATGAATCAAGTCTCTTGTAAGGTGAAGTCTAGAAAAATTAAGTGTCCAAAGATGTTGAGAGTGCAATGCTAAACCTGTCAGAACAGCACCAGAAATAATAACTCCGGCAAGAGCTCCATCAATACCTCTATGCAGACTTAATAGGAGTGGATATTTTCTTGAGATATTAGAAGTAGCAAATGAGGCCTTAAATAAAGCAACTGCTTTCTTTGAATAATTCTTCTGAAAGCTGAATTCTGATTTTGTATGCTTAAAAGGAACCACTAAAAGTATTAGCCATTAATCAAGTCAACCATTAGCTTCAGGACCATGCAAGTCAATACGAAATATCTAATTTAAAAAATTCCCTTTAACCACTGAGTATTAATAAATTTACAAAAGTTACTCCGTTCCACAAAGAATGCATAAGAACGCATGGCAATAAACGTCCAGAGGTTAATCGCAAAATCGCAAGTCCCATTCCTAATACAAATAATGGTGGCATCTCACCAACGCTTAGATGTGCTAATGCAAAGATCAAGGCGCTAACAACTATCGCTAATATTTGTCCTTGTTTTTTTAGTAAGACAGGTAACAGTACGCCTCTAAAGATTAGTTCTTCAAAGAATGGTGCCATAAAAACAGTTGTCACAAAAAGAACTGATAAAGCCCAAAAATTCCGACTACTTAAGACCATTTCCAACAAGGGATTACTCCCTCCAGGGTCTCCAAGAAAGAAGTTTATCAACCAACTTACTAAAAGCACCAAAGGCATCACCATTAGCCATCCCTTTAGGGCCTCAAGGAATGATTTCCTGAAGGTTCCAAATCCCCATTGAATCCAACCTCCTTCTATAAGCTCAAGGTTAAGACTCTTTACTTGTTGCCTAAGAATTAACAAGGGTGGAACAGTCATTGCAATGTATCCAATCAATACTTTCAAAGACTCTTTTAAAGGGCTAGGGACTTCTCTTATAAAAGATTCACTTAAAGGTAACGCAATCAGAGGAGTAAAGAGTTCTCCTAATACAACAAAGCCACCTGCAACTAGTAGCACCAGATCAATGGTTGAGAGAGGGAGCGAATAGACCTCTGGCCATGGGAGAGAAGTTTTGCGAATAAAAATCCACCCTTGCCAAATTAATAAAAATATCCCAAACAATATTGCCAAAAGAGGCAACAGTTGACTGAGAATTAACCTCAGAGCCATTTGCCTTGAAGTGCTGACCTCATAACAGATTTCAGGGGCTCCACCTATAGAAAGGCAAGAAAGCCTATATAACAATGGATCTGTTTTTACAGCTTGAAGGTTCCCCAACAAATCATTGGAGTTGTTTTGATTCTGAAGACTCTCTAACAAATTGACTCTGACCTTCTCTAGAGATGGTTCTGGAAATCTTTCATTCAGAAGGGAACGACGTTCAGTATCCGATTCTTCAATCGAAGCAAGTAAAAGCCTTTCTCTGGCATCAAGCTGATTAACATCAAAATCACTCAGCGTTTTTTTTAGTTCTATTTTTGGATCCTCTCCAACTAATAATGGTCTTAAAGCTCTCGGGAGCGAAGGTTCTGCCAACAGAGCCATCTCTCTTTGATTAAGCACAAGCTTAGGACTAACAGAAGGTCTGTCAAAGCTTTCTTGCAAACCACGTTGCCAAACCAGAACTGTTAATAAAATAGAAAAAGTTGCGAGCAAAATTTTCCAGCCAGGGGTTTTTTTCTTCATGAAAAATAGGCTCAAAGAAACGAAATGAGCAAAAATCAACCCTCATTCCCAAATCAACATTAGGTTGGCAGAGTATCCATCGGATGAATTCGTAAAAAACCTCTGCCAATGACCTTACGCCTTCTACTAATACGTCATGGTTTAAGTAGTTACAACCTTGATA
>QCPK01000030.1 GCA_003212555.1 Prochlorococcus sp. AG-436-K22
TTTAAGGAAACAAATGACTTTGGAACTTTAAGTAATGAGTCCTGTAAGTGATGAGATTTGCTTTCCTTGCAGATTATCCATTCTCGAAATTCTTGAGTAATTGCATAACTATCTTCATAGCGCTCAATGCTATCTAAAAGTGAAATCCTGCTAGATGCCCAACAGCTAGAAATGTTTATTCGTCTTTCTAGAGGTTGTTCCATTTGATTTCCTCGAGACGAGGTTACCTTTGCATGGCGATCACTCTTATTAGTGTGCTATTTGTACAAGAAGGCGTTTTCTGTACAAATAGAATTATTGTCTTAATAAAGTCTTTATATATCGAACGACTTTACTGGGGTTTTGGGAATCTTAAGAAAATATATATAGTTGTTGTTACACCCTTTGGAGAGTGTTTTTCTTTCTAAATGGACTCAGTGTGATTTAAAAGTAATTTTTTTACTTCTGAGACTCCTTCTAAAGCAGATTGCTTTGCAATATTTAAATCTCCTTGAGATCCGTCTAAAAGCTTTTTAGTTAAACGATCTAGAAGCTCTTCTTCCTTGTTCTCAAGCATTACCATAAGTTCTTCCTCAATTAGTGATTTGACAGCTTTGGATCTGAGGTGATCTTCAGTGGCTTCGTCAAATGTTCCCTGGACGAGTTCTTGAATAAATAAACGATGAACTTCACTACTGCGAAGAAAACTTTCTGTTGCGTTGATTATTCCTTCAACTAAGGTTTCATCTGGTTCAGAATTTTTGTCTGCGAGCTTGAATTCCCAATCTAAATGTCGTCTTTGCCATCCAGATGAATGCAAGCTTGGCATCACAGTCTGAGAATAAGTATCTACAGACATTTCGTAAATTCTCTCTGCAAGACGCTCGCACCATTCTCTCCCATGAGTTTGAAGGTTTTGCTTCATTGCAGTGCGAGGAACAGCATGCCCACCATGATGGCTATGACATACACCGTCTGGACATTCGATTGCTTTTAGAACCATCTTCTTCCTAAGTATTTAGGTTATCTTTTCTTGTTAGCCACAATCCTTTGTAAGGAAAAGCTTTTTTCAACAAAAATCGTGGTCTTCAAACCTGTTCAGTCTTAATCTGGATTTGGTAAATGGTTTTTAACTTGCCAAGAATATTAATTCCAATTGAGGCTGCCTTAGGCGAAACCCGTGTTGCAGCAACTCCAGAGACTGTTAAGAAATTAATTTCCATTGGTTTCAAAGTCTCTATTGATAAAGGAGCGGGAGCCCTTGCTGGTTTTCTCGATGATAGTTATTTCAATGCTGGAGCTGATTTGTTCTCTGATGAAGTTGAAGATCCTTATCAGAACGTCGATTTAGTCCTATGTGTTAATTCTCCTGGTGAAGAGACTTTGTTAAAGCTTAAGCCTGGAACTTTGTTAGTTGGTTTATTGGCTCCATATGGTAACCAAACCCTTGCGAACAATTTAGAGAAAGGAGGTTTGACAGCTTTATCTTTAGAACTTTTACCAAGAATTAGCAGAGCTCAGGCTGCTGATGCACTTTCTTCTCAGGCCAATATTGCGGGCTACAAGGCCGTCTTATTAGGTGCAAGTGCTCTTGATAGATATTTCCCTATGCTTATGACAGCTGCCGGAACTGTGCAGCCTGCCAAGGTAGTTGTATTAGGAGCAGGTGTTGCAGGTTTGCAAGCAGTCGCAACAGCGAAGCGCTTAGGTGCGGTTGTTTATGTGAGCGATATTCGTCCAGCAGTCAAGGAACAAGTTGAGTCCTTAGGGGGCAGATTTATTGAGCCCCCTGAAGCTAAAGATGAAACTTCTGGATCTGCTGTTTATGCGAATCAAGTCTCACAGGATTTTCTTGCATCTCAGCGAAAACAGCTTGCATCTCACTTGGCGGAAGCTGATGTGGCTATTTGTACTGCTCAAGTGCCTGGGAAGAAGGCGCCTCGTCTTATTGATGAAGAGATGTTAGAGCAAATGAGGTCAGGATCAGTTGTTGTAGATCTTGCTGTGGCCCAAGGAGGAAACTGTGAAGGGACTCAACCTGGGAAAACTGTCTTGAGAAAGGGGGTGAAACTTATAGGGGCCTCTGACTTGCCTTGCACTATTCCTAATCACGCAAGCTATTTATATGCTAGGAATTTGTTTGCTTTAATTAGCCCTTTAATTAAAGATGGAAATCTTGTTTTGGATACTGAAGATGAATTAATTAAAGGAGCGTTGATAAGTAAAGATGGTTTTATTCGTCAAAATCAATTAATGAATTCAGGAGGATCAAATTAATGTCTTTTTTAAGCGAAGCGTTTTGGGTGCTTTTGTTAGGAAGTCTTTTAGGCTTGGAATTAATAGGGAAAGTTCCACCTACTTTGCATACTCCTCTAATGAGTGGAGCAAATGCAATTTCGGGAATAACAATGATTGCTGCTCTTACATTGATAATAAAAGCAGGAGATAATCTCCCCTTGTTGGTTATGGGATCGGTTTCTTTGGGATTTGCTCTTTTCAATGTTGTTGGAGGATTCCTTGTAACAGACAGGATGCTTGCAATGTTCAGTCGTAAACCCACACGTAAATAAGGAGATTTATTAATGAACTTTTCTGAGATTTTGAAGTTTTCGATTGACCTTTTAGCTGTTTTTCTTTTAGCCCTAGGGATTAAAGGCTTATCTAAGGTTCGTTCAGCGCGTGAGGCTAATCGACTTGCAGCAATTGCAATGACACTTGCTGCAGTGGGTGTTTTTGTTGAGTCTTTAGGCGAGGCGGGAATTCCTTTTAATTCATGGTTATGGATACTAGTAGGTTCAATTTTAGGTACCTTTCTTGGCGCAGTAGTAGCTAAAAGGGTCGCCATGACTTCCATGCCAGAGACGGTAGCACTTTTTAATGGATGTGGAGGTATGTCATCTTTGTTGGTGGCTTTAGCTGTGGCTATTTTCCCGCTAAGTAGTTCTGATGGGAGCTTGAAGATTGACCTAGTAGAAAAGATTTCAATCGTAATTTCTGTTTTTGTTGGATCTATAACTTTTACGGGATCAATAGTTGCCATGGCCAAATTGCAAGGATGGTTACCTACTCCTGCATGGATGCAAAGCAAGGTACGTCATTTTATAAATATTGGACTAGGGGTTGTCTCACTTGTATCTATTAGCTCTCTTTTGAGTGGCAGTGATAGTGGATTGTTGTTACTAGTGATAAGTTCTGCTCTTCTGGGTGTTGGGGTGACACTTCCCATTGGCGGTGCTGATATGCCAGTAGTTATATCACTTTTGAACAGCTATTCAGGTGTAGCAGCTGCCGCAGCGGGATTTGTTGTAGGGAGCCAATTGCTCATAGTCGCTGGAGCAATGGTAGGGGCTGCTGGCTTGATTCTTACTCAGGTGATGTGCAATGGCATGAATAGGTCTCTAGTCTCAGTCTTATTTGGTGGTGCACTTGGTTCTACTGATAGCACAGGTTTGTCTGCATCAGGAGAGTATTTAAACATTACTAGTTGCAGCGTAGAAGAGTGTGCTTTGACACTAGAAGCGGCAGAACGAGTTGTTATTGTACCTGGCTACGGGCTGGCTGTAGCTCAGGCCCAACATACACTTAGGGAAGTAACAAGAGCTTTGGAAGGAAATGGGGTTGATGTGACTTATGCGATTCACCCTGTGGCTGGGAGAATGCCCGGACATATGAATGTTCTTTTGGCAGAGGCAGATGTTCCATATGAGCAACTAAAGGAAATGGATGTTGCTAACCCTGATTTTCCTGCGACAGATGTAGTCCTTGTTTTAGGAGCTAATGATGTTGTTAACCCTCAAGCGAAGAATGATCCTAGTTCTCCTTTGTATGGGATGCCAGTACTTGATGTTCAAGAAGCACGTACTGTATTTGTTATTAAAAGAGGTATGAGTGCGGGGTACTCAGGAATTAAGAATGATTTATTTGACTTGTCAAATACATCTATGGTGTTTGGTGATGCAAAAAAAATCTTAGGGGAACTTTTGGTGGAACTTAAAGAACTAGGTATTAGTGGTAAGAACTAAAGCTTCTAGGAATACTCTTGAATATATAGGGGCAAAGCAATTTAAACAGCGTTTCCCTTGGATTGGAGGAGATCTTCAAACTCTTCGAGACACTTTTGTTGATGAGAATTTATTCCTTCAGAATGGAGAACTTGTTCTAATAGAGGTGCCTTCGAAATGCGTTGGGAGTAAAGATAAAGAGCATTTAATTGCTTTTTTAAATAGACCTTCAAACTCCTTGCGCCCTAAAGGTTTAATTTTAATGCTTCATGGATTAGGAGGTTCCAGTCGAAGAAGAGGACTTAGACGCATGGCTTTTGAATTACTGAATTCAGGTTTTGCAGTCTTGAGATTGAATCTTCGAGGAGCTGATCCTGGTCGGAAGTTTGCTTCAGGAACATATTCAGCCAATTGCAATGCTGATTTATTTCCTTGTATAGAGAAAGCTAGAGAGATTTGTAATTTGCTAGGGAACAACTGTGATTCTTCAAATGGCTCGATTCCTCTTTTCGGAGTAGGCCTTTCGTTAGGGGGAACTATTTTATTAAATGCTTGTTTGGGATTTGAGTCTTATGAAGGAGAGACTGCTTTAGATGCATTAGTTTGTGTTAGTAGTCCATTGGATTTACAAGCTTCTAGCGTATCTATTGAGAGACCTCGTAATAGTTTTTATCAAGCATGGTTGTTGAAGAGATTAATTCAACAAACTCTCGAAGACCCATTTGGTTTGACAGAACTTGAAAGAGAGTTCTTGGAACAAAGAAATGCTTGGAATCTTTCAATCGCCTCATCTATACGAGCATTTGATTCATCTATAACTGCTCCAAGATGGGGTTTTGAAAATGTTGATGACTACTATACGCAGTCTTCCCCTATAAACACTTTTCTTACAAATAGTTTTAAAAGTATTCCAAAGACGCTTTTTTTACATTCCATGGATGATCCATGGGTTCCCTCTCAACCTATCGAGGATTTACTTGCAAATATAAAGAATAGAAACCTAACTCCTGCTTTGGACATTTTGTTGACTAGGCGTGGGGGCCATAATGGCTTTCATGGCTTAAATGGATGTTGGGGGGATGAAATTGTGAGGAGTTGGTTAATCAAACTGGTAACCTAAACATTTTAGTGGTGTTATTTTGAGCACCCATTCCTTTTTTGGTTTTCCTTCTATGATGTGACTTTTGATTATTGCTTCAATTCGATCCTCATAAACGTACTTATACCAGATACCTTCTGGCCAGATTAAAAGAATTGGCCCTGACTTACATACTCTTAAGCAATTAACCTGACTACGTAAAACAATTCCTTCTGGTCGATTAGGATCCTCTAGGTTTAGTCTTTTTAAAATTAGTTTAAGTTGCTTCCAACTCCGCGTGCTTTCCGTTGGGTTACAACATAACGATGATGTTTTTTGGGGTACACAAAGTAAGAGATGGTGGCTTACTTGGAGGCTCATTCTCCAAAAGTAGACATTGTGATCTCATGAGAATCTTTCTCTACTAGAAACTTGACTTCTTGCCTGGCCCAAGTATCTACTTCAATTACATCATCTAGCTGAGGATCAGCTTTTAAATCTTGTTTATGATTATCACATGTCTTTTCAATTACTTTTGGGATATTTAGAAAATGAATCTTTTCTTTTAGAAAAAGATCTACTGCTTCTTCATTAGCTGCATTAAGAACAGCTGGCATTGTGCCGGATGCCTTTCCAGCAGAATAAGCAAGTTGCATGCATGGATATTTTGATGTATTTGGATCTCGGAAAGTTAATTCTCCTATCTCTGGCAACTTTAGTCTTTTCCATCTTGTTTCAATTCTATTTGGCCAACTCATGGCATATAAGATTGGAAGCTTCATGTCTGGCCAACCCATTTGAGCTAGAACGGATGAATCAGTTAATTCAACCATTGAATGAATAATACTTTGAGGGTGAATAACTATTTCTATGTGGTCGTAGTCAAGGCCAAATAAATAATGTGCTTCTATTACCTCAAGACCTTTATTCATTAGCGTGGCTGAATCAACAGTGATTTTCTTCCCCATGCTCCAATTTGGATGACTAGTTGCATCTTTTATAGTGGCGTTTTTTAAAGCTTCTGTAGACCAGTCACGGAAAGCCCCTCCAGAAGCTGTCAGTTGAATATTCCTTAAGCCAGGTGTCGGAACTCCTGTTGAGAGGCGAGCAGTGTCTATAAAAGGAGTCCCTTGCAAGCATTGGAATATAGCTGAATGTTCTGAATCGGCTGGGAGCAATCGACTACCACTTTTCTTTAGTTCTGGTAGTACAACTGGGCCTGCTGCAATTAGAGTTTCTTTATTTGCTAGTGCAATATCTTTTCCTGCTTTTATTGCAGCGAGAGTTGGTAACAGTCCTGCACAACCTACAATTCCAGTAACAACGAGGTCTGCTGCCTCCCATGAAGCTGCTATTTGCAGTCCTTCTTTCCCAGCTACTAAATGAGGAATTTTTTTAGGTTTTTCGTTGTTAGGTAAATCCTGTAAGCGCTTTTGGAGTTCAGGTAAATTATTCCTCTCAGCAATTGCAACCACCTCTGGTTGGTGCTTTTTGATTTGATCAATAAGCAAATCAAGGTTATTGCCTGCTGTTAAAGCAACTACTTTGAATTGATCTGGACACTCTTGGGCTATTTCGAGAGTTTGGGTGCCAATCGAACCAGTGGATCCCAGTACACTGATTGCTTTCACGATGTTCAAGAAGTTTTTATTAGTCTCTCACTTGATGGTTTAATTCAGGCTAAAAAGTTAATGATCTACGAATTAATGTAGAAATAAATTACTTCCTAATCCAATCTGTTACACCATCTTTTTTATCAATCAATTCAATTCCTTTATCTTTTAGCTCTTTTCTTATCTTATCGGCTTTAGTGAAATTCCTAGACAACTTGGCAGCTTTACGTTCTTTTATTGCCTTTATTATTTCGTACTCATTATATTTTTGACCTTGATCAGACTCCCCCACTTGGGGAAGTTCAGGTTGAAGGCCTAAAATATTTGCAAGGCTTACTAGCAACATCCACCTTAAGTGAAGCTCTTTATTTTTTTCTTCTTCTCCTAAATCTGATATATCTCTTTCAATTTGATTAGCGAGGGATCTTAGAGGACGGCCAAGGTCAAATAATATAGATATTGCTATTGAAGTGTTTAGATCATCTTCTAGTGCATCTGTAAACTGTTGACGAGATTTAGACAACGTCTCGGGTATGACGCGTGCATTGAGATCGCTAATAGTCTTTTCGTGAGAAACATTCTTTGGCCATTTGAGTCTATGATGGCTAATCAAACCTAGACAAAGCGCACTATTGAGTCTTTGCCAACCTATTGAAGCAGCTTCAATAGATTCTCTTGTAAAATCCAAAGGTTTTCTGTAGTGAGCTTGAAGAATGAATAGTCTAAGAGTCATAGGTGAGACCCCCTCTTTTAAGAGAGCTCTTATAGTTGTAAAGTTCCCTAGTGATTTACTCATTTTCTGACCTCCAACGTTGACCATTCCGTTATGAAGCCAATAAGTTGCTAGTTTTTTGTCGTTAGCTACTTCTGACTGAGCAATTTCATTTTCATGATGTGGAAAGATTAAATCAGATCCACCAAGATGAATATCTATAGTTTCACCGAGTTCTTGGAGCACCATTGCGGAGCATTCAATATGCCAGCCAGGACGACCTTGTCCCCATGGAGAAGAAAAACTGGGCTCTCCATCTTTAGCTGTTTTCCAAAGTGCAAAGTCAAATGGGTGTTGTTTACGGGCCCCTTCCTCTTTGTCTATTCTCCCATCGGCATTTAGTTGCTGCTCAGATAAGTCACGGCCACTTAACTTTCCGTACTCGCTATATCTCATAACAGAAAAATACACATCTCCTTCAACTGAATAAGCAGCTCCTTTCTTTTCTAATTTCTGAATCATCTCTCGAATGCCATCAAGGCATCTAGTGGCTCGAGGCATACGACTTGGCCTCAAAATGCCCAGGGTATCCATATCTTGATGGAATTCTTTAATATTTTTTTCACTAACCTGAGTCATTGTTGAGCTTTCTTTTGACGCTTTTGCAAGGATTTTGTCGTCAATGTCTGTAAAATTCTGTATAAAGGTGACTTGATAGCCTTGTGACATTAAGTATCTTCTTAAAACATCCCAGACGATATAGCTCCTTGCATGACCTAAATGACAAAGATCGTAAACAGTAACTCCACAGCAATAGATACTTACTTCACCTGGCTTTAACGACTTAAAAGTTTCTAGTTTTTTTGTGAAGGAGTTTGTTAGCTTTAAAGACACTTTGCTAGTTAGAGTTTTTGACGGAAATAATTTTCATTTTGTATCCATCCAATTATCTCCAATAGCTGCTTGTACAACTAATGGAACAGAAAGGCATACAGCCTTTTCCATTGTAGTGATGACTAAACTTTTAACTTCCTTTACGACAGTTGGATCCGCTTCTAAAACTAATTCATCATGAACTTGCAAGAGGAGATTGGCAGGAAAACCATTCTCTTTGATCTTTGTTGCTAGTTGCACCATTGCTATCTTAATAATATCAGCACTGGAACCTTGAATAGGAGCATTTGCCGCTGCTCTAAGTTGTTGTGCTTCCATGCCCGCACGTCGAGCGACCTTAAGGTCTATGCTCATAGGATCACTGCCAAGTAGGCGCCCCAGACCATTTCTGTCAAAAGAAAAATGTCTACGCCTCCCAAGCAAGGTTCTTACATAGCCTTTGCTTAGGGCAAGCCTCTCTTGAAGTTCTAGGAATTCGAAGACTTTTGGATACCGTTCTTTATATTTAATTAGGAAATCTTTTGCTTCTGAAGTGCTAACACCTGCTGATCTTGCGAAACGTTGAGCTCCCATTCCATATATCACACCGAAATTAATTGTTTTACCTAATCGCCTTTCTTCAGGAGTAATTGATTCTTTGTCTAAGAGGATTTTTGCTGTAAGAGTATGAACATCATCTCCGTTCTTATACGCCTCTTGAAGGATTTCTTCACCTGAAAGATGAGCAAGGATTCGTAATTCTATCTGAGAATAATCTGCGCTTATTAATTTCCAGTTCTCTTGAGGAAGAAATGCTTTCCTTATACGCTTACTAAACTCAGTGCGGATAGGAATATTCTGAAGATTTGGGTTGCTACTACTTAAACGACCTGTTGTAGTAACTGCTTGATTGAAATCTGTATGAACTCTGCCGGTTGCTTTCTCAACTAAAAGGGGAAGAGCATCTACGTAAGTGTTTACAAGCTTGTTCAGTGTCCGGTGCTCTATTAATTGTGGTATTAAAGGATGATCTTTCTCAAGCTTCTCGAGAACGTTTACATCAGTACTCCAGCCAGTTTTTGTTTTGCGAGATTTTTTTTTATCAAGAGCCAACTTGTTAAAAAGAATTTCACCAAGTTGCTTAGGAGAATTCAGGTTAAACTCAAGGCCGGCTTCTTTATAAGATTGGTTCTCTAGTCTCTTTAGTCTCTGGTGCAATTCACTTGATAATTTAGCTAGATAAGGAAGATCTACACAGATTCCCCTTGCTTCCATTTCTGCAAGGATTGGCTCAAGAGGCTGCTCTACATTTTCCAATAGTTCGATCAACTCTGATCCCATTTCTTGAAGTTGAGATTTAATTATAAAAGAAAGCTTTCTTGTGAGGTATACATCCATTCCACAGTAAAGACTTGCATCTTTAATATCAACGTCTTTAAAAGTTTGTCCTTTCCCTACAAGTTGTTTAAAGCTGGTAGGAGTATATCCGAATTGTCTTTTAGATATTTCTTCAAGGCTATGCTTATTAGTTGAATTACAAAGATAATCTGCAAGCAGAGTATCAATCACTACACCTTCCAAAGGGATCCCATTGTTGAGAAAAATTAGACGATCATACTTGGCATTTTGAAGAACTTTTGGATGTGAAGAACTTTTCAGCCAAGGCATAAGAGCTTTTATAACTAGTTCAAGAGGCAACTGACTATTGAGGCTATTATTGCCATTTAAATTTAATTCCTCTTGGGCATTATGCCCAAGAGGGAGATAGGCGATCTGATCTAGACCTTCTCCCCAGCAAAAACCAATACCAACAAGCTCAGCTCTGAATGGATTTAAATCAGTTGTTTCTGTATCAACGGCGACTGGAGACAAGGGACTATCACATTTCAGTAGGCGATCTACAAGTATTTTAAGTTTTAATGGGTCCCCGATTATTTGTGGGGTTATCTTAGGAAGTTGATTCGGATTATTTTGATCAAGCTTCTCTCCCTCAACTTTTTTTTCAGTCACTTTTGATTGTGAATGATTAGTAGGAATTCTTTGCTTGTTTGCTTTATATCCGCCATTAGAAAAACTAGCTACAAAACTTGGGATTTGATTGATAAGAGAAAAGAGCTCAAGTCTTGTAAGCGAAGTTGTTAAATTCTCTTTATTGATTTTAGACAGCTCTAATTTCTTTGGACTTTTGATTGGAACTTCAATCATTATTTCCGCTAATTCTCTTGAAAGGTAGGCATTCTCCTTCCCCTGCCTCAATTTTATTTTTACGGCACCTTTGATAGCCCCTTGAGTTGCTTTTTCTCCTTTTTCTTCCAAGGATTCTAAGGATTTGAAGATTCCATCTAAATCGCCATTCTCTTTTAGTAAATTAATAGCTGTCTTAGGACCAACTCCTTTAATACCAGGAATATTGTCAGAACTGTCTCCTGTTAGAGCCTTCAGGTCTATTACTTTATTAGGAACTACGCCAAGTTTTTTCAATACTCCCTCTTCATTTATAAGTAAAGGACTCCCACTTTTTGAATATGGTCCTCCACCCATGTACAGGATGGCGATGTCTCTATTGTCATCTACTAATTGGAAGAGATCTCGATCACCAGTCAAGATTCGGACGCTCCATCCATTTTCGGAAGCCTTTTGGGCTAGTGTTCCTATAACGTCATCTGCTTCATACCCAGGTGCTGTAATAATTGGAAGATTGAGATCATCTTTAAGTATTTGTTGAAGTTGCTCTAGGTCTTGGAAGAATATTTCTGGAGCAACATCACGATTTGCTTTGTAGTTAGGATCTGCTTTGTGACGAAAAGTTGGCTCGGCTGTGTCAAAGGCTATGGTTATCCCTTGAGGGGCTAATAATTTGCAATTGTCCAAAAGGCTTTTTAGAAATCCATACGTCACACTTGTTGGGTTTCCTTCTTTCGTCTGAAGCCCCCCTTCTCCACCTTTCCTGAAGGCATAAAAACTTCTAAATGCAAGTGAGTGCCCATCAACAAGAAGCAAAATAGGGTTTTCTTTTTGTTGAGACATAGCTTGCTTAATTAGATGTTTTTGCAATTTGACTTATTTACGCTTTTTCTTCGACCATGGAGGGATATCAATAAAAATTTTTTCACCGGGGTTAATTCCATTTAATATGGCTGTTTTATCTCCACTGCTGGATCCAAGCTCGACTTTTTGGAAAAAGGGCTCTTTGTTTTGGCCAACTACTAGAACCCCAGGCGTCCCATTTTCCGTAACTATCGCAACCGTTGGAACAATTGTTCTAAACCCCGATTTGCCAGTCTGAAATTCTATATCTGCAGTCATTCCAATACGTAGTTTTTTGGGAGGATTGACTAGTGATAGTTTTACTTCAAATGAAGTCACATTGTTTTTTCTGATTGCCCTGGGAGCTATTTCAGTAACAATAGAATCGAAACGCTCATCTGGAAAAGCCTCTACTTGTATGCTGCCTTTTCGACCGATTTGAATTCGACCAATATCACTTTCAGGTACTTTCGAAATAACTTCTATTCCTTGTGAAATCTCAACGACTGAACTTTTGCCGGAGTTTTCGCTATTTGAGAGAGATGAATTGGGAGAAACAAATGTTCCAGGCTCAGCATATCTAGCTGTAATTATCCCTTTTAAAGGTGATCTTATAAATAGCTCTTTTTCTTCTACTTGAACTTGATTAAGCTTTGCTTTGCTAATAAGAAAAGCTTTGCGAAACTCTTCATATTTCTCTTTGCTTATTCCCCCTTCTAAAAATAATTGCTCTCTACGCTGAAAAGCAGCTTTTGAATTCTCAAAATCTGTCTGAACTATATTTAATCTGAATTGAATGTCGCGTCCTTCTATTTTTGCAAGTAATTGATTCTTTAAAACTTCATCCCCTTCTGATACATAGATTTCTTCTATTATTCCTTGCCGGAAAGGATTTACGTTTAAACTCCTTTCAGCTTGTAATTCCCCACTTGATGTAATTAAAGAAGGAAGTGTCCCTTCTTTAACCATAATGGTGTATAAAGATAAATCTTTCTTATTACTTTTGTCAGATCTTTGATTCCAAAGAACATTGCCGCCAGTAAGAACTAAGACAAAAGCAAAGAGAATGAGAAGTGGTTTTCGATTTAGACCTGGCATTGTTTTTGAAGGATCTTTTTTTTTGAGTCGATTTAGGTTTCTTTCTTTGGCTGGTTTAAACACGCTAGAGCGATTAGCTTGTCAGAATAACCCCTTGAATGTAGCTTTTAGATTTTTTCTGATGCTGAAAGTAGGAATAGTTGGACTTCCCAACGTTGGAAAATCCACCTTGTTTAATGCCTTAGTTGCGAATGCCCAAGCAACAGCAGCCAATTTCCCATTTTGCACGATTGAACCAAATGTAGGAACTGTATCAGTCCCTGATGACAGATTGAATTTACTTGGATCTCTTAGCAAGAGCAAAGCATTAATCCCAACCAGAATAGAATTTGTCGATATTGCTGGTTTGGTTAAAGGAGCTAGCCAAGGTGAAGGATTAGGCAATAGATTTTTGTCTAATATTCGCGAAGTAGATGCGATTGTGCATGTTGTTCGTTGTTTTGATGATGAGAATGTTGTTCATGTATCAGGTTCAGTTGATCCATTAAGGGATATCGAGATTATTAATCTAGAACTTGGTCTGTCAGATATTGCTCAAATAGAAAGGCGAAGAGAACGTTTAAAGAAACAAATTCGGACCAATAAAGAAAGCCAGCTAGAAGATGAAATCTTGCAAAAAATTAATTTGGAAATCCAACAAGGGGGAGCAGCTAGAAGTATATCTTTAAGTGATGAAGAGAGTAAGTTGGTCGCTCCCTTAGGTCTTTTAACAGCTAAACCAACAATATATGCATCTAACTTAAGCGAAGAAGAACTCTCTACAGGTAATACATACTCAAGTGATGTTGTTGATGTAGCTAAGAGTGAAGTTGCCGAATGTATTAAAATCTCTGCACAAGTAGAGGCTGAACTTATTGAATTAAAAGAGAGTGAAAGATTTGACTACCTAAAAGGTCTAGGTGTTCAAGAAGGTGGATTGCAGAGCTTAATAAGAGCTTCCTATAATTTGCTTGGATTGAGAACGTACTTCACTACAGGAGAGAAGGAAACTAAAGCTTGGACAATTAACTCAGGAATGACTGCCCCTGAAGCAGCAGGGGTAATACATACTGACTTTGAAAGAGGTTTTATTCGTGCTCAAACAATTAATTATGCAAAGTTATTAGAAGCTGGATCTTTAACAGAAGCAAAGAACAATGGTTGGATTCGAAGTGAAGGAAAAGAATACGTTGTGAATGAAGGAGATGTTATGGAGTTCTTGTTTAACGTCTAAGAGACTAGTTATAATAAGGCTTTTTAACGTTAGACAAAAGTGCTTTGTCTAACATTTTTGTCTAACTTCCCAGGATTTTGTCTAACGTTTTCCGTGCTTTGTCTAACGCTCCTAAACGGGGTCAAATCAATTGGAAAGACTAGACTGTATGGAATTCTTGTTTAATGTTTGACTTAACAGGTGTTTGCGGGCTTTTCCAAGTTAGATTATTATTTTGCTTAATAGATCATTTAAATGTTTAGCATCATCAATAAGGCGGACGGATTTTCTAGGTGGAAGAACTTAATCTCTTTTTGATAAAAACCTTTTTAATGTTTGGTTTTAATGTGCAAAAGTTGCAGATAAGAAACTTTATTGACCTGGAAATATCAGTGGTGTTTTCTCTTAGATGTTCTACTGAGGCATGACCTTGTCAATGTGGCCCCTTGTTAGTTCCGACGATTTTGGCTTTATAGCAGCGGCTTTGACCACAATTGCCTTCTTGCCTCAAGTTATTAAAACTTGGCGAACAAGAAAAGCAGAAGATGTGTCGATTGTTATGTTGCTCATGTTTACAACTGGGCTTTTGTTCTGGATAATTTATGCGATACAAACAAATGCTCTTCCAGTATTAATTGCCAATATCATTACCTTTATTTTGAATGTGACCATCCTAATTTTGAAGTTGATCTATAGAGAATAAAAAAGCCGCCCATTCCAAGAGCGGCTTAAGAGATCAATAGATCAAGTGACA
>QCPK01000031.1 GCA_003212555.1 Prochlorococcus sp. AG-436-K22
CTAGTTGGAATAATTCTCTGCGAAATTAAGACTTCTTTTTATATTAATTATAAAGCTATCTTTTAATTGAACGTTTTAAAACAGAAACGTCTTCATCTTTGTAGCCCTGATTTATTAGCTCTTCTTCTAATTCTTTTACTTTGGATGTGATTGGAAGTTTTAGATCTGACTCTTCTGCAGTTCTTAATGCAATAGATAAATCTTTGTGGTGTAAATGTAACTTAAAGCCCAATGGATACTCATCTTTTAGCATCGATTGGGAACGATTGGAAAGTGCCCATGAATTTGCAGCTCCTTTTTGGAGTGCTTCAAGAACTTTATCCATAGGTAAATTGAGTGTTTCTCCTAATGCAATTGCCTCGGCTACGGCTGCATAGCTTCCGGCGACAAGTATTTGATTAAGAGCTTTTACTTCTTGCCCTTTCCCAACTGTCTCAAATGTATAGAAAGCGCTCCCTATTGCTTTGAGAACGGAAGATATTTTCTTGAAAGAGGCATTATTTGCTCCTATGAAGATCGTTAGAGTTCCATCTGCTGCACCCTCTGTACCACCAGTTACTGGTGCATCTATATACTCAATATTTCTCTTGGCTAGCCGGGCTGAAAAAGATCTTGCTTTAGAAGGGCTTATTGTTGACAAGTCAATAACAGTTGTACCATCTGCAAGGCTGTTTTCGGCTCCTGAAGGCCCAAATAGAACTGTTTCTACCGCAACTTCATCGCTAACACAAATTAGTAAAATATCGCATCCTTTGGCAGCGTCTTCAGGCGTAGAACACGATTGAGCACCTATTAGTTGCTTGCTTGTTTCAGCTAACCTGCTTCGGGTATGGACTTGTAAGCAAAAACCAGCTTTAAGCAAGTTTGCTGCTATTGGGAGACCTATTGCTCCGAGCCCGACAAATCCTAAGGATTCTTTTGCCTGAAGATTTTTTTGGGACATCTAAAATTGCTTTTATACTTTTTATTAAATTACTTGTTGATACACACAATTAATGGGAAAAAATTATAGAAAAGGTGTTATCAAATATTAATTTCTTATAGGACTAGCTATGTGAGGTAGAATATTTAGTCCGATAACTTCCTTGCGAAGAACTTTGTTTAAGCTACTGGGATATTTAGGTCTAAATAAATTTATTTCCTTTCTGGTTGATTTATGCTTATCTATGAGTTAGTTGAAGATTTGGGTAATCTTTGCTCAAAGGAATTTAATTATTGCGATGGTTTCAAGAACCGAGCTTATTATTTTGTTCGATGGTGGATGTCCTCTTTGTCAAAGAGAGGTATCTTTTCTTCGTTTAAAAGATGTTTCAAAATCAATCTCATTTGTAGATATTAATTCTTCAAGCTATAAACCAGAACTCTTTAGTGACATTAGTTATAGAGAAGCAATGGGCAGTATCCATGCAATTAAAGCTTCGGGAGAGGTTATCAAGAATTTGGATGTTTTTCGAGAAGCATATCGAATAGTTGGATTGGGTTGGATCTATGCACCAACAACTTTGCCAGTTTTGGCTCCTGTCTTTGACAAAGTTTATCAACTTTGGGCAGGTTGGCGTTTGAATCTGACCTGTCGACCATCATTAGATCGACTTTGCAAGTTAAATGACATCAATGCAAAACAAGAGATTTAACGACTTTTAAAAATTCTTAAAATTGATCAAAATCTTTGCTCTCATGCAAAAAGTTTATTAATTAGTGTTTTTGACACTATTTGAGTTTCTTTTGGAGGCTAGGCAGGTGATTGTGGGTTGCCTTTTTAAAGTTAAGGCAAAGCAAGGAAAGAGTGAAAAGGTAGAAGGAACTAATAATTAACTCATAGAATCAAAGGAAGGTGAGTAATAAAGAAATTGCTTTGGCTTTACGATTAACCAGGAAACACTAGAAGATAGGAAGCTATGTTTTAAAGCAATGACAAGCTATGAGAGAAAAGCTTTGTTTTAGGAAGAAAATGAAAGTCGAAGGGATGGAGTAAAGACCTTGCCTGTTGATGACAGAGAGGAAATATGTGATTTACTTGAAATCACTAGCTGTTTCCCTAAGATGTCATTCACTACAGTGGTTGATGGCTTCCCCTCAAGAATATGTAAATGAATAATAAACTCTTGACTTAATGTTATGCCGAAGGAACTGAAATTTCTTTGAAAAAGCAGGTTTAGTAGATGGAGAGCTTTTTACTCAAATTGAAAGTATCAACGTATCTTCTAGCAAAGTTGTATTTCAGTTGCTCATAATCATCTTTTTAAGAAAGCTCATGGCTTGGACGGTAGCTTTTGGATTATTTGTTTATCCGCGGTTTTAGAACAATTGATGACTCCTTTATTAGTTGAGAAATTCCAAGTAACCACAGTTGTTAACGAGCTCCTTCATCATGGCTATCTGGCTTCTTGTTTGCAAGATAGATTAAAGCATTGATTTTTGACTTATATGAAAACTTCTCGCCCTCACTTGATTGAATCTAGCTAGATATCCATGTGCACCTCGTGAAAATTTAATAGAAATAATCCCCAACAGTCTGAAAACTGTACTTAAGAGCCACTCAAGATAATACTCTTGGAGTTATAAAGGTTATCTTCATGGACTTTTAGTAATGCAATCAAAAGGCGGCTTGCCAGAAGTAGATTTCTTGCAACTTATAAAACAATTTGCGTGCACTAAATGGGATAGTCTTACTGATAATCAAAAGACTTTTGCCAAAAAGGTATGGGGGGTCATATCTTTTAAATGGCGGTGGCAGATCGCGATGAATGTTCCATACCTTGCAATTTTTCTGTTGGATAGAACTATCCCAGCAGTACATCAATTTGATATGTCTTTAATAGCAACGGTGACCTCCAAGCTACCTCTACCAGCTTTTATTTCCTCGTGGATAGGTCTTGGATAGTTATCTAAAACTACTTAAGAATGCTTGGAATTAAGTTATATGCCTCAGTACCTTGATAACGTATTAAAACTATGTAGAAACCTAAATAAGTTATTCAGCTTTTATAATTAGCTGCAAATACTTCTGACTCAAAAAGTTTTGGTATATTGAACCTGAAAATTGTTCCAGGTTACATTTTTCTTTTCTACTTTAATATCTTTAACTGCTGAAATCTCTCCTTCTATTCCTTCACTAGATAATTGTTTGATGATTCTATCTATGACCTCATCCTCTACTGGCTTGCGATTGAAAAATGGAGTTAAATTTGCAAACCATTTAGAGGTGTTGTTTCTCACAACTTCTGAGGAATTAGTGATTTTCAAGTGGATTGCCATGAAGCAGCTTCTAACTTCATACTATTTTTCACTCTTGTAGTGAATGTGTCATTAAAGCCATTCTTTTTTTGTTGAGTTGATAACTCAGAGAAATGAATGAAAAAATCTAAAGTTTTGACAAATGCTAATGCACTAGTCTTTAAATGAGAGAACCTCCAAGGCTTGCTTTGGTGAAAGCCTTACTCAATCTCACTTAAGATATTTTCTTGTTCCTTCCTTTCACTAGATTAATATTAGATAAGAAAATGATGAGACATTGATATCGACTATGACACAAGTCTAGGCGCAAAACTTGAAAATGAGAGAACAGTCTTCTTATTTGAGATACTGTAATTCTTTAGACTTTTGCTGTTGACTATGGTTATCAACTTGTCGATTCACCTTTTATGTCTACATTGGATGAAATTTTGTAGACTTGATAGTAGCCCCTTTTGAAGGAACTTTAAGGACTTAGCAGAACCTAAAAAACTGCTTTCAAGAAGTCCCCATGTTCTTGTGATTGATTGGATGATTAATGATTCGACTTTAATAATAAATTTTGGCTGAGATTAAATCGCTTGCTTGGGATTTTTATCAGCTCTAAGCAGACTCAGTTAAAAGTCGACTAGAGTTAAGCTTATCTAAGCGGTTTTCTGATTGAATGCATACCTATAACTAGCGAGATCAATAGGTTGAGTAAGGTAGTTACTCTCTTGGCTTTTGTATTCGAGCACCTCCTTATATAACTCTATTGTTAGAGTTTCCATTTTGTTCCTTTGAATAATCCTTCTGCCAGGGCATAACCTGTTGCTGAAAGTATTTGACATGTAAAACCTTGCAGCTTTTGCTTGTTATACCTATACATTTATTTATTGCCATAGCTAAGAACTACGATTGACTTAATTGAAATGATTTTCTCGTGGACTCTTTAAAAACTTTCTTTGAGGATATCTTTCAGCTTTGTTGTTAGGAACTTCTCGGGCATTTTGGGGCTGACTATATAAATTTGATTTTTATCTAAAAGCGAAGGGTTTATCGTGTTCAAGATGGCAGCTGTAAGATCTTAAATACCTCCAGTTAAGAAGACCACAAAGTAACACTGCTGCTTTGCGTTAAGAAGAAAAAAAATACTTTTGACAGTAACCAACCAATCCCAAGGCAAATCACAACTGTCTTAATTAAGTCCATTTGATTCCTCTAGAGTTCTACAATCTAGTTTAGGGATGATACCTAAGTCTATTTGGTTTTGTAATATTCAATCAACTTTTCAATATGCTTATTACTTATCTAGACTTTCTTTAAACTCATAGGGACCTTTAGTAAAGTTTAAGTGTTAATCAATTCATCACCATAAATGCTTAACTCTTCAGATTAAATATAATAGCATAAGTGACTAGGCTAAGTTTTTAATGAATAGCTTTAATTACTTAGCTTGTAGAATAGAATTCATAATAGAGATAAACCTAAAACAAGCAAATCATGAGATGATTTAATCAACTTCTTTTACTAATTAGAATATTTAAGCGAAGTTAGAAGGCATTATTCATTTATGGACTTGAGGTTTAAACGATACAAAAGTTGGATAGGTGTTAGCACATTTTAACTTCTATAACTTTGATTTGGATTAAATTAGGTATGTAAGTAAAGTTTTACATTCAGATCTCGAGCCCTATTGAAGAAAGACAAACCATTGACAATAACTCGATTAATTTAGCTTCAATATTTCCTTCAATAGGCTAATTAACTATTGCCTTGGTTTTACTAGCTTAATTTAAAATAATTAATAAATTTTCTGTAAGGATTTTATTCTTGATCTCTCAAAAGAGCTGTTAATACATTTATTCAAATAAAACTTATCTTCACTTTATTTTACCTGATACACCTTTGATCGCCCATTGCACTTTCTTACAGCCCAATTAATTGGAGCTTTTACACTTTCTTGCTCAATGCAAAAACTTTGATACCCGGCCCATTTGGCTACTGGTCGGAGACTCAATGCAATTAAGGAAAGGCTTAATGCACATAAAAGTAAAGCAAGACCAGAGAAAATACTTGCTAAATCAAAGTTGCTCTTGTCTTTAGCTTCAGGCATTCTTATTTGGTGTAATTCCTTCAACTAGAAATAACACTATTAATACCATCGTGCTTAAGCAACATACTTGGGTTGACTTAATGAAGTGTTTCAGCACCGCCTATGTTTTTCGTTGTTTCAATTTAGAGCGGCTTAAAATGGTTTTTATATTGAATTACCTTGATAAATCAGACCTAAAAGAGCGAAGCTTGAGTAAGTAGCCAACTGATTTAAATGCCTTCTTTCGTAACTTTGCTTTTATATCTCCTTGCTGGAGCAGCCTTGGGCTCTCTTTTGCTTCTAACTGGAATTCCTGCAGCTCCACTTTTAGGAGCTATTTTAGGAGCCGGCTTATTAAGTATCAGTGGCCAACTTGAAGTTGCGGTTTGGCCTATAGGTACTAAAACAGTCCTTGGAATAGCAATAGGAACAGTTATTGGAACTGGACTTAATAGAGAAACATTGACGGAATTGCAGTTGCTTTGGAAACCTGCCTTGATTATTACTTTTACACTTCTAATAAGCGGGGTCTTGGTCGGACTGTTGATAAGTCGATTTCTTGGAGTAGATAAAGTCGTGGCTTTATTAGGAGCTGCACCGGGAGGGACTATAGGTATGAGTCTTGTCGGAGAAGAATTTGGCGTTGGGGCTGCTGTTGCGGCCTTGCATGCAGTTAGATTGATAACAGTTCTCTTTTTGATACCCGCAATAGTGAATTTACTCGCCCCTCTTGGTAGCTTTGGCGTTACTAAATAACTCTCAGCTCTGTTTCGGCGAAAAAGCCAACAAATCCCTACATAAGTATTTTCCTATAATAAAAAATTTTTGAGTTGTGAGATTTCATTATTCTTCTCTCTTTAGACTTTTAAAAATATTTCAAAGATGCTTGGGCTTCTAATATCACTAAGGCTTATCCCTTTTTTTGCAGACAGTTTGAATGTATAACCACTTCGTTGAGTAACCTTGAAATTAAGAAGGTCTTGAAGCATTCTTGTTCAGGATTCTGGCGCTGCGAGTTAGTGTTAAAAGACTTTCTGTATTTAACCCTTGCGAAATTTTTTAATCGGATTAACTTTGTAGCAAGTTATACGTTGACAAAATTGCCTAAACAGCAATCCAAATTAGTTTCTGTACCCTGGGATTCAGCAAAAGAAAGTCGAAAGACATGGGTCCTGAAGAAAGGAGCAGAGCAAGTGAGATTTAGCAGATGTCCAATGGACAATAGTTCTTTTAATATTCAAAAGGATACTGAGCGCACCCTTACCCTTCAATCATTTCAAGCAAGGGATACCTATAGAAAATTAATAGAGAATGGCTATAAACTGAGATCTTAATACTCCCTTTAAGGCTCAGGTTTATTGCATAAGGGATGAAAATAATCCTTGATAGGCTCTTTACTATAAAAAGACTTATTTATTGCTTGGCGAGTTTGAATTAATAAGGCTCAGGAATAACCCAACAAAAAAAGACATAATTATTGGCAAGTACTATTCATTCAATCTATTGGAATCGACCATTAATTTTTTCGACCATAGCTTAGCAATTACTTTCCATTAGCCCCCCTGAAATCAACTGTCAATGAGATATACCTAATTGTGCATGCTGCTAAACGAATAATTACTGACATCTCAGGATTCGCTTAAACCTAGAAGGTTATAGAGCTATCCATTTGAAGAATGAATGAATGCAACAAAACATACTTCCTAAGTATTGGGCAGTGTGTTTTGTTGCTTAGTTCGGTTAACTCTTACGAAGCATGCGAGACCTGTCTAAACTATTTGGATGCAAGCAAAAGGAGCATGCAAGAAACTTAAATAAAACCAGAATACATATACACCATATAGATGCTTGTAGAAATGTACCCTTGTTTTTGCTCATGAAAAACCTTGTCCCTTTCGCTGTCTTTCTTGGACTATCAAATGTAATAAGCTTTACCCCAACCTTTGCAGGTGAGGTTAGTTATAAATTAATCAATGGCGATACTATAACTGGTAAACTTATGGAAGAATTAAGTACCGAAAAGATTAAGGTAATCAATCACCCTAACCTTGGCATAATTGAGATTAATCAATCTTCTATTAGAACAGAAAATAAATCTGATAATTGGCGATCATCTATAAATATTGGATTCTCAGGCTCAACCGCAGGAGCAAATAATGAATATGACTATTCCTTCGAAGGCAAGACAACATATTCTCTTGATAAAAATACTATGGAAGTTAATGCATCAGTAGAAAATAAGAAAAGTAATAAAGAGGTTATCTCAAGTAAAGCGGGAATCGATGTTCGCTATGATCGATTCTTAGGGAAAAGGTCTAGTTTATACTCATATACAGATTATAAATTAAATACATTGAATACAGTTGGAGTAAATCAATTAACTACGTCAATAGGTGTTGGAAGGAAGATTATAAATAGGGATAAACATAAATTATCCCTTTCTATAGGTCCAGGTGTTAATTTTTATAGTGGAGGTAGCCTCTGCTCAATTGATAAGGACTGTGATAAGTTGATTCCAGCAAGTCTCTTCTCTACTTCTTATAAAATGGATATAACAAGCAAGATTTCTTTAGAACTAGATGATACTTTCTCGACGGCTTTTTCTTCAAATACTAAAATTGGAAATGATTTCTCGACAACCCTTAGATATTATCCAATGAAAGATTCCAACTTTAATACATCTTTGAAATATGAGATAAATTATGACAGTGAAATTAAACCAAGCACCGATCGTGGCTATAAATTTCTACTAGGAACAACTTTTTAATCTATTTAAATAAGATATCTAATAAGTTGATTGAAGCATGCTAAGAATAGATCACTAAACTGCTTTAAAAAAGATATTTTTAAAATTTGTACATTTTTATTGACTTTAGCTCTATTGATACGTTGACTCTTTTCAATTTGCCGTTAAAAATGGATAAAGCTCTTTAATAACATGCTTCGTTTTATTGAGATTCAAGAATTTGCTTTTTTAGCGCTTGCTATCTATATCCTTTACATAAGTAGAAAATCTGAAAAGGGACTGTGGAGAATTACTGCCTCAAGAGCTGATAAATTACGAAAAATGTGATTTCTAACTTTGAGCTCCCCAATTTGAGATTTATTTACTTAAAGGTATTTTTACTTAAATAGATTCCTTGATAGCCAAAAGTTTTCTGAAGATTGTATTAATTCTTGCAATAGTTGTTGAATTATTAGCTACTTTAAGGTCAGTTTAATTACGGAGGTGATCCATTGTCGTATCTACCGATCGGACAACTGTCAATGGGAATCAAATCAATTGACTTTTCACTGACTACTGCCTTGAAAGGTTTAATGATTAATAGGTTTATATAGCATCTTGAATTAGGCCTATTGATTAAGGAGCCTGTTGACTTGCAACGGCTCCTTTTTTATGACTATGGTCATTAGGTTGGCTTTAGTCATAAAAGTAAGTTCTAGCTGTCAAACTCTCCAATCCTATTGGGTTTACTATATGTAAAGAAGAATATTCAAGATGGACTTCATTGAATTGTTAATAAGGTTAGACTTCTTATCTAAGTGGCCTTGTATATTTACTAGTATTTTTTGATTTCATTTATGATTCCTTTACAAAGGGTGATGAGAGAAAATTGAGACGTAAATATAAGGATAGAATTAATCTTGATTTCAAAAAATTGCTAAGGACGTTGTGAAGCATATGAATAAAGAGTCTTGGCTCACAGTAGTTGCTTACATGTATATGGCGAGTGTATTGCTTGCTGTCATTATTTGGGTCTATAGATTTGTAGCTTAGGTAAGACTTTGAAAATGAAAAACTGCTCTTATTCTCTAACTTTCAAGAAGATTTAGTTTATTACATTTTTAAGTTCCCAAGGTAGTCTTTACTTTTCTAAATCTTCAAGGTGATGAGTTCGAATATTTGATCCTTTAAACAAAAAGATGTCACTTCTCAGATCTCTTTTATAAATTCAATGGCTTAATCTTTTACATAATGCTGTTGTGATCGAAATCCGTGATCAAGAGATTGACTTGGCTATGAAGTTTACCCTTATGAACTTCATTGATGTAGCTACTTTAAAATCTAGAAAAGCAGATATTAGCTCATGGGATGAAAGAGACATTGAACATATCTAACCTTCTTTAGCAGAGTTGTTGGAGAATACTTTTATTCACGAAGAATTTTTTTATCAATCTAAAAAAATATTGAACATGAAAAAATAGCCTGAAATGGCTTTCGATACCATTTCTATTTTCTTAGTTCTCTATTGCTTTAGCTGAACAGTCACACCATAATGATTGTAATAGCTCTTTTTTTGATCTCCTTAGTTTATGTCCCTTTTGCCATCCCTTGCATTGAAAAAGAAGCTGCCTGCCCTAGATCTAGAACTAGAACAGTTTGGGTATTCATCAGAATCTATTTCAAGTATTTCTTCAAATAAAATAGTTTCTTATACGACTCAATCAGATGGATTAAATAAGTCTCAAAACTTTTCTGTAGTTGTAGATAAGGTTATATCTACTTTTATTCTTATTCTTATTTATTTTTGTATTGCTTTAGAAGAGCTTGAATGGCTTCTTTCGTCAGATGATAAAAAAGACTCAGTGAAAATTATTGATGATAGTGGTTGGAACATCTACAAAATTTTGCCACGTTTATTCAATAGAAAAAGTAATGGAGTTTAGATTCACTCTTTAATATCTATTTAATTCTCAGTTGCCTGTACTGGGTGACTGGTAAATCTTTTTAATTATTTTACTACTAGAAGCATTTATAGCTTCTAAAGATGAACCAATAGCATTATCTGACTTCGACAATCTTGGAAGCTTACTAAATACTTGCTTCCCTGAAGCTGTTAAGCCTTTTATAGATGTAATTATTTCATTAGAAGTTTTTGAAATCTTTTCGTTCATTTGGACTGCTGAAGCTTTTAAACTTCCAAGAGATGAGCCAAAAGCATTGCCTGACTTAGGTATTTGTATTTTGTAGATCTTGCTGAATATGGCATCTCCCGATGACTTTAGAATCCCTAGGGAAGAACCAATCGCATTTTCTTCAGTGTTTTTCTTATATTCACTATTTCCCATTACAAGAACCGTACAGAACTTTCAGTTTAAGAATAATAGATTAACGAAAAATTGCTAGTACTAGAGTCATTAGTTTTTACATCAGCTCTTGTTTGATTGGAATAATCTTTTTAACCTCTATTTGACTAACTACAATTTAGTTTCTAATTTAATTGCTATATAGCTATTAATTACCCTATTGCCTATAGCAACGAAATAAAATGAGTAAGGCTAAGTTTCATAACTAAGGTATGCCTTAGTCTTTTTTCAAAGACTATCCAATTTATAAATCTTGAGAGACCTTAATGCTTTGTTGATGCTTCCCTTATGTTATGAGTTATTTGAAGTGCTCTTCATTGGATTCATCTTCTAATAATTCTGCATTGGAACTCACTACTTTGTTTTCTTCTTCTTGTAGATCTGCGGCTATCCCAACACTAAGGTCAACTATTCCCTCTTGCCTTGATTCGAGAATTTCAGAAGAACTGTTAAGACTCTCTTCACTTTCAAACTGATCCTCCAGAACCTCGTTAAGGGAAGTGACTGCTCTATTCTCGCTGTGAATCGATTCATTCTCTCCCAAATTATCAATTGCTTTATCTTCGTTGCTGGGGGATGAAATTTCTTGATGAGAAGCAGAAAGGCCATTTAGTGATTGCTGCTCTTCATTTGTCGTGACACTTTCGAGTGGCTCAGCCTTGATTTCTGAATCTCTAAAGATAGGTGGTTCGAAAGAGTCAGCTCTTTCTTGAGTTGGCACATCCTGCCCTTTACTTGGTTGAGTTAAAGGAACTTTTGGTTTGCTCGATTCATCTTGATTAGCTTTTTTATTCAAATAGTTTTGATATGCAAAAAGTAGGTAAACAAAGGCAATCAGAAAAAGAAGTGTCATCCCATACGTTAGTGTTTTAGACAAGATAACAAGTATAGCTATCACTGTGAGTCATTAATTTATAATTATTCCTAATAATTTTCTTTAAAGCACATCAGTTAAGACCTATCGTTAATTCTATACCTTGAGCCTAGACAGGATAGGATTGCAAAATTAAGATCCTTTCTAGTTACGCTGCACAAATTATGTTTCTACTAATCCTACCTCTCGTATACAAATGATTGATACTAAAATGATAGCCTGGATTGGCGGAGGCTTGCTTACCTTCTTCTTATTTGTTTTTGTATATGTCATCCAAGTAAGAATTAAAAAGTGGAATGATGAAAGGATAAGACCACTTCCTTTAGAAGGATTTTTGTCCATTTCGAGTTATATTTCAGCACTTATAGGATTAACTATTATGTTTACCGGTGTCTTGGAAACATTTACTTTCTCACCTATTAATTCTTTAATTGCTTCATTAGTGTTATCTTTTTCAACAGGTATACCAATGTGGGGAGTTGTTAAGGGATTATTGAGGGAGGTTCAATCTGGAGATCTTAAGGAAATAGTCCCAGGAAAATTTTAATTGGAAATTCTTTAATTGATAAGGAGAATTATCAATCAATTAATTAATAAAAAGTACTATTATTCCTTTTGCTCAGTTTGTTTAGCGGACTGTCTGAATATATAAGGACTCAATGCGTTGTCAGAAATTTGGTTAACCAGTTCTGAATCCTGAGCTATTGAATCGAGGCTTTCTATTTTAGATTGGTCTGCAGTTAATTCGCTTGAATCGAGGCTTTCTATTTTGGATTGGTCTGCAGTTAATTCGCTTGAATCGAGGCTTTCTATTTTGGATTGGTCTGCAGTTAATTCGCTTGAATCTAAAGGCTCTGGTTGATTTAAAGTCTCCTTTCTTTTTGCATCCCAGTTTTTTTTTGCTTCATCTATTTCGAGTTTTTTTTGAAAGACCTTGTCTTCCCATTTAATTTTTAATTCGTTATCATTGGACTCTCCTACTTTTTGAGAGTCAAGGATTGACTTTTTAAATTTTAAAAATTCGAGAAGTTTGCCAAATGGGGATGGCTTCCTCTGATCTAAATGTGTTCTTTGATTTCTAATGTCTTTCATCCTAGACAGCAATATAAATTTAAGATTAGTAGATGATTTGCAGATTAACAATTATTTCATACTATGTTTAAAACTTTCTAAGGTTTAACAATTGATCACTATTAGTAAATAGCTTTACCTTTATCTGTTTTGTAATCTTTAATGTAGGATGTTGATTTTTTAAGTTAAAAAAATTTTTCATAGCTGTTACATCTTTTGGTTTAGTATTAATTGATAAGATTTAAGAGTACTTCCTGGAACTATTAAAACATAGCCATGAGAGCTTTATTGTTGCTACCTTTTATAATTATACTAATGCTTGGGTGCCAGTCCAAGAGTAAGTCTCAATATGAAAAATGCATGGATTCAGGTAGCATGGAATTGTATGGAAAGGAGTTAGCTCAAGACTTTTGTAATTGCTTTTCAATTTCAATCATCTCTTCTAAATCACCTTTCGATGCTGCTAATAGATGCGCTAAACCAATCATTGAAGGAATGCAGATCGAAGCCAAATAGATTCAATCTCTTGTAGCTTGTATTATTTTATGTAAAATCAGAATTTATGGAATCTTAGAAAATTAAAAAATTAAGAGAAATAATTATAGTAAATAACGTTCTCATCTCATTTGCTATCTAAGCTTGCTAGATGGTAAGAATTATCTCTATGAAAACTTCTTTTAGCCTCTTTTTCAGTTTATAGAAAGAACTTGCTTCCGTTTCTGTTGCTTTGTTACCAAGAAATTCTTTTGAATAGGTGATAATACTTTAAGTTTTTGTTGTGAAGGAACGCTTTTTGAATCAATAAAGTTATATGTATCAGAATGAACAGCATGTGGTTATTTTTAGAGATATGATTTTTTTGTAGCAAAGACTACAAAACGTTCAACTCGCTACAAAGCGAGCCGCACTAAGACTTAAGCCATGGAACGGGGACTTAAGTCAATTTCGGAGCCTGAATGATGACTACTCTTCTTTATCGCGGACATGACTATGTTCAAAATAAAAAACCTGTGCAAAAATTCTGCACAGAGCTCACTTATCGACGAGAGCATTACAATACCTGTAGAGCTTCGTTGAAAGCCCAATCAAGTCCTTCTCTTTCTTATAGAGGTAGTAAGTACTATAACTAGTCCCTGAGGGATTTCTAAAGGCCTCTTTATCTTTTAAAGAGGTCTTTTTTTATTGCTCAAGTTAATGAAAATCTGATTTTTATTTTGTCTAAAGTTAAGTTTGCTGAATTGATTTTTCAAAGAGACGTTTTTTCTTTATTTCAGATTTTTTAGAAATTATTTTCATTAATGCATTTGATTGATCTTTGCGAAAAAAGCCTTTTAGTAAAGGGTAAGAATGCTTGA
>QCPK01000032.1 GCA_003212555.1 Prochlorococcus sp. AG-436-K22
GCCTGGCAATAAATGCAATGTTTGACAAGTTACTATTTTTTATAGATTTAGCTAATTTTTTTAATCTGTTGAGATAACAGAATCATAAAACGCTCCCTGCTGGATTCGAACCAGCGGCCCACTGCTTAGAAGGCAGTTGCTCTATCCAGCTGAGCTAAGGGAGCTCGATTGTTTCAGGAGAATCAGCAGTTAATAAGAGGCATTGGGCCTAATTAGAGCATCAATCTATAACATTACTTGTTTTTCGTTCCTATAGTTCATCAACATCACAACCTTCAGACAAATTTCTTGATAACCGAGTACTTCAAACAAAATCTTGTAGATTCTGAACTGAAATTTTTGGCTTTATTTTTTCTTCGTAACGGATTTGCTCATTTCTCTGATGAAATTTCTAAAAATAGTGATGTAGTATCTTAAGAGTAGCTTTTCACCATTAATTTTTCTTGGTGTCAGAGCGAATTAGTTTTTCAACTTTCTACTATATTTGTGTGGCAGCAAAACTCACAGAAATTATAAAAAAAGAAATGTTAGAACGTTTCTTGAAAGGGAATTCGCTTTCATCTATTTCTAAGGAGTTTGGGTGCACTCCTAGTACTGTGACGAGAGCTGTAAAACTATTCTTGACTGAAGGTGAATTTGCAGAGTTAAAAAATAACAGAATTAAAAATAAGATTCATCAACGCACAACAATTGCAAATAGTCCTTCAGCACATAATCAATCATCAGAAAAACCTAGTTTAAATAGTCATGAGCCTAAGTCTATTGTTGGAACTATAGATAAATTGTCTGAGATTAGTGATTCTGGGGCGTCAATGTATTTTAATAGTAATGACGCAGAGGCTTTTACTGAAATAATACCATTAGGCATAGAACCTTTCTCTGATGTACAAAAAGAAGTTGCCTGTAAGCCATTACGCTCTAATTCTTTACCAGATACTGTATTTATATTAATAAGTAAAAATAATGAGCTTGAGTCAAAACCTCTGAGGGATCTTTCAGAATGGAGCTTCCTCCCAGATAAAGATCAAGACAGGCTTGCTATACCTCTTTTTTTAACACATCGAGATGCAAAGAGGATTTGTTCACGGAATCAAAAAGTTCTTAAGGTACCTAATTCAAATGTTTTTTTTGTTTCATTGCCTTATTTAATCTCTAAAGGCATTACTAGATTAATAATTGATCAATCTTTGATTTCACTAGACTCTTGATTGTGCAGCTAGATTAATCAAGAAAAGTTTTTCTTTGATGAAGGAAGAAAAAATATTGTTGTTAAGCCACCACTTATTGAGCCTAATATTGTAGACATGCCTATTAAGAAACCAGTAGGATAAGATTCTTTCGTGGAATATATTCCTAAATTAATTTTGTGAGAATCACTTAGATTCTGAGACCCTAATGCAAGCATGAAAACTAATAAGGCACTGTTGCTAAGGGTGATTATTAAAATGAGTATTTTCTTTGTCATTACTAATTTTATTAGAGGTAACGTAGTTGCATTGTAAATATAACTACTTTACTTATGTATTAACGAATAAAGATAATTTTTGGGATAACCTGTTTTAGTTGCTATTTCTTTTGCTGCGACATTTTTGCTGACTCCCTTAGCAATAAGTTTTTCTAGGGCTTCTATTAACTCTTTATCACTTTTGGTTTTAATTCCTTCTGTAGTTGCTCCTCCTAATACAAGGGTGAACTCACCCCTGGGTTTATTTTTATCAAAATATTTCAACGCATCGCTGATTGTTGGACCAATTTGTTCTTCATGCTTCTTTGTGAGTTCCCTTGCCACTTGAATGGCTCTATCTTCTCCACAAAGTAAGGACAATTCTTTAAGCAATCTAATAAGTCGGTGAGGTGCTTCATAAATTATTGTTGTTCTTTTTTCTTGAGCAATAGTTTTCAGAAGTGAATTCCTAAGCTTTGGTTTGGAAGGGAGGAATCCCTCAAAGCAAAATCTTTGTGTAGGAAGCCCGCTGCTAACTAGCGCTGTCATTGCTGCACATGGACCTGGTATACATATGACCTTATGACCTCCATTTCGTGAGGCTGCAACTAGTTCTTCTCCTGGGTCGCTTATACTCGGGAGCCCGGCATCACTTACTAAAGCAAGAGTCTTTCCTTTCTCTAGTGCTTCAAGAAGTTTTGGGATTTTTGATTGAATATTGTATTTATGAAAGCTGACTAGTGATGCGTTGATCTTAAATTTCTTGAAAAGTCTCCCACTGTGTCTAGTGTCTTCGCATGCGATGATTGCTACTTTGGAAAGAATATTCTTTGCTCTTGGTGAAAAATCTTCAAGATTCCCAATCGGAGTTCCAACTATATAAAGCACACCTGGATCTGGTTCAAGTTGTTTTTCCGAAATTAAATCTGTTTCTAGTCCCATCATGAAAGAAAAAATTAAGCTTCCTAAATCAATAGATTTGGATGATTTACTGAAGAACCTTAGGGTTCTTAGTTGGGGTGCTATAGATATTTTGAAGGCTTATGCCAAAGGTGAAGAGCCACCGTATGGATTCCCTAAAGCTTTAAGTGTCAATGATAGAGATGGTGGACCTGTGACCGCGGCTGATCTTGCTGTCAATTCCTGGTTAATTGATGGTTTGGAATCAAAGTTTCCTTTTGCTTCTTGGAATGTAATTAGTGAAGAAACTGCTAAAGATCAAAAAGTTAAAGATAATCATCTAAATTGTAAATGGACTTGGATCTTAGACCCCTTAGATGGAACAAAAGACTTTCTTCAAGGGACTGGAGAATATGCCGTTCATTTGGCATTACTCCATAGGGATAAACCTGTTCTTGGAGTAATCTTGGTCCCAGAATTGGAAGAGATGTGGATTGGCTTAGTTGGTCATGGAGCTTGGCTTGAGGATAGATTAGGGAATCAAAAGTCGGTCTCTTTCAGTAATCGCAATGAGATCTCAAAAATGATCTTAGTAGCCAGTAGGAGTCATAGAGATAAGAATTTAGAACGGTTAATAGAATCTATGCCTTTTGCAGAAAAGAAAACAGTTGGAAGCGTTGGATGTAAGGTTACGAAGATTCTAAAAGGAGAGGCGGATTTTTATCTCTCTCTCTCTGCTAAGAGTGCGCCAAAAGATTGGGATATGGCTGCCCCAGAAGCAGTGCTGAAAGCTGCAGGAGGACTTTTTACTCATGCAAATATGGAAATACTCTCTTATAAAACTGATGATTTCTGCCAATGGGGATGCTTAGTTGCTAGCCATGGAAAAAATCATGATTTAATTTGTAAGATTATCGAAAAGAAATTATCCTTGATCGATCCTTCTTTTATCGTGTAAATATGTAGAAGCGGTTTTTACCTTTTTACATCAAAGGGGCTACTGGTGTTGGAGTTGGCTGAGGGTAATATGGCATTTCTCCATTTTGTGGGATTCCTCTCAAAGTGAGATTTATTCTGCCTCTATTATCTATTTCTCTAACTCTTACGGTTACTTCATCTCCAACCTTTACTACATCTTCAACTTTTTCAACACGAGCTTCAGATAACTGGGAAATATGAATCATTCCTTCTTTACCAGGAAGAATCTCAACGAAAGCACCAATAGGAATAATCCTTGTTATAGCACCTGTGAAAATTTCTCCTTCATGTACTTTGCGAGTTAAGCCTTCTATTATTTTTTGAGCTTCCTCTGCTGCTACTCCATCATGGGAAGCAATAGTTACTATTCCTCCATCTTCAATGTCTATTTTTGTATTTGTCCTTTCAGTGATTCCTTTGATAGTTCTGCCACCAGGACCAATAACCGTTCCTATTAGCTCTGGATCAATTCTAAAGCTAAGAAGTCTTGGAGCATGAGGAGAAAGAGACTCTCTTGGTTTGTCAATGGCTTCTATCATCTTTTCAAGGATATGAACTCTTGCAGGTTTTGCTTGGTTTATTGCCTCAGCAATGGTTTTTACAGGTAAACCAGTTATTTTCATGTCCATTTGCAAGGCAGTTATTCCTTTTTCAGTACCAGCTACTTTGAAGTCCATGTCACCGAGGAAGTCTTCGATACCTTGAATGTCAGTAAGAATCTTAACTTCAGTGCCTTCTTTAATAAGGCCCATTGCCGCTCCACTGACTGGAGCTTTAAGTGGAACACCAGCATCAAGGAGTGCAATGGTACTACCACAAACGGAGCCCATTGAGGTTGATCCATTTGAACTAAGTACTTCACTAACTACTCTTAGTACGTAAGGGAAAGATTCTTTAGGCGGTAGCACAGGGATAATTGATCGTTCAGCAAGCGCACCATGCCCAACTTCACGTCGCCCTGGTGTTCTCATTGGCCTTGTCTCGCCGACTGAATATGGAGGGAAGTTATAATGGTGTATATATGTTTTGTCTTGACTGGGATTTAAATCATCCATTTCTTGAGCATCACTAGGTGTCCCTAGAGTTGCAGTTGAAAGAACTTGGGTTAATCCCCTTTGGAAGAGACCTGATCCATGAACTCTTTTCGGCAAGACTCCAGCTTCTGCTGAAATTTCTCTTACTTCATCAAGTGACCTCCCATCGACTCTTTTCCCTTCTTTTATGATTTGCTCCCTCATTAGTTTTTTTGTGAGGGCTTTAAAGCTTGTTCCTAGTAATTTTGAGTTTGTGGTAATTAACTTTTTGACTTCATTGTCATCTTTAAGAGAATCAATTTTTTCTCCACAAGATGTCTTGATTTCTTCAAGTTTAAGATCTCTTTCTTCTTTTGATAGTTTGTATTCTTTAAGTAGAGAGCTAATTGGCTTGGTGCAATTCTTCTCTAGATACGTAGGAATAGTTTCATCAATTTCTCTCTTTTCAGGTTTTACTTGGGTGAGGCCTGATTCTTTGAGAATAGATTCTTGGGCTTTAATTAGTTCATTGACTGCTTCGTAACCAAAGTCGATAGCTTCAATGACGTCTTGCTCTGAGAGCTGATTAGATCCTGCTTCAACCATTACAACACCATCAGGGGTGCCTGCTACTACTAGATCTAGGTCTCCACGTTCAATTTCCCTGAAGCTTGGATTTAAAACAAAATCATCCCCAAGTAAACCAACTCTAACCGACGCCATTGGCCCATTAAATGGAATGCCTGCAAGAAGAGTTGCCATTGATGAACCTGTAACTGCTAGGACGTCCGCAGGTACTCGTTCGTCAAGAGAAAGACAAGTTGCTACTATTTGTATTTCTTCTCTCATCCAACTAGGGAAGAGGGGCCTAATAGGACGATCGATAAGCCTTGAAATCAAGGTAGCTCTTTCTGGAGGGCGACCTTCACGTCTCATAAAACTGCCAGGTATTCTTCCGGCTGCGTAAAGCCTTTCCTCGTAATCGCAACTTAGAGGAAGGAAATCAACTCCTTCTCTGCTTTGTCCTTTTGTTGCTGTTACAAGAACTGAAGTGTCTCCACATTCAATTAATACTGAACCACCTGCTTGTGGTGCATATCTCCCTGTAGTTAGCCGTATTTCCCGACCATCAAAAGAGACCGACGTTGTCTGACCTTGCACGTTTGCTTATGTCTTTTTTATCTTTTCCTATTCTTGCACTTTATTAGCACTTCTTGATTATTAATATTAGTAATTATGTTGTTTTCTAATTCAGCTTGAGGTGTTTTTTTTACTATAAACCCTTTTGAGGACTATTATCTTCCTGGAAGATAGGTAGATTGAACTTAAATCGTAAATTCTTGATTTCCCTATTTACCAACTTGATTTAACGACTCCAGGTAGCTCCCCTTTGTGGGCCCTTTCCCTTAGTTGATTTCTGCAAAGTCCGAAATCACGGTAAACCCCTCTTGGTTTTCCAGTGGCCCAACAACGATTCCTCATTCTATTAGGTGCACTATTCCTAGGTAGAGCTTGAATCTTTCTATGTATTTCAAGACGCTCCATAGGATCTTTTGCAGAGTTGAATTGATCTAACAGACTCTTACGTTTAGAGGCATAGCGTTCAACAAGTTTCTTACGCTTAACATCACGAGCAATCATAGATTTTTTGGCCATGTACGCTTTCGTTTTTAATAGTCTTTAGAGTTTACTCCTTCACCATCTGCGTTTCCCTTGTCATTTGCTTAATTGCTGAAATATTTCTAATTGGGTAGTGTCTCGAATTATTAGTAATACGCTTAAACCTACCAAGAGAATAAACCCTGACTGCATAAACCAAAGTTTAATTTTCTCTGGAATAGGTTTTCCTCTAAGTCCTTCGATAATTATTATTGTGAATTGACCTCCATCAAGAAGAGGAAAAGGGAGAGAGTTCAGTACTGCAAGATTAATCGATATTATTGCTGCAAAAAGAATTATTCCAGAGGCACCTTGACCAGAGAGCTGTGCGCCAAGCTCGACAATTTTGACAGGCCCACTAAGTTGCTTAGATGTAGAATTGAAGTTTGTGAAAAGGCTCTTATATCCTTGAGCTGTTTTTACTAATAAAGTTGAAAATTTAGAATTCGTGTATTCAAAAACCTCATTGATATTTTCTGCATCTCTTGTTCTCCCATCAAGATTCGGTTGAAGTTGGGCTCCTATTTTTCCTTTCCCTAAATATTCTGAAGGAGTAAGAGAAATTAGTTTTTTAGATCCATTAGTCTTTTTTAAAATAGAAATTGTTTTTTCAGGCGATTGTTGAACTTCTCTTACCAAAGTTTCAACAGCTTCTTGACCTAAGCCGAGTTGTATCCCTTGAACACTCAGTATTTGGTCTCCAGGGTTTAGTCCAGAAAGTGCAGCTGCTTGTTGTTCTTGAACGTCAATTATAAGAACGCCTGGATTTGGTTGAGAAGGGAGACCTATAAAAGTTGCCTGAATACATAAAACAATCCAAGCAATTAATAAGTTGGCAATTACACCAGCTGAAATAACAATCAATCTCTGAAAGATGGGTCTATTAGAGAGAAGGTCTGGATCATCAGTAGAAATGTCTGATTCCTGATCATCATCTGGAAAAGAAACAAAACCGCCAAGGGGTAATGCTCTTATTGAATAAGTGACTCCTTTTAGTTCTTTTTTTATTAAAGCAGGGCCAAACCCAATTGAAAATCCACTAACCCTAATTCCTTGTAACCTCGCTGCAAGAAAATGACCTGCTTCGTGAAAAAAAATTAATGAGGCTAAGATTGTAATTGAGGTAAATAAATTCATTTTTTATGATTGATCAGGTTTAATAAGAGCTTGTCCGAAGTATGGAACTAGTGAATCAGGGATTTTGACACTTCCATCAGATTGCTGGCCGTTTTCTAAAATTGCAGCCATAGTTCTTCCAATTGCTAGGCCACTAGCGTTTAGGGTATGGACAAGTTCAGTTTTGTGGCCTTTCTTTGTTCTAATTGAAGAGCGCCTTGCTTGGAAATCATCGCAGATACTGCAACTTGAAATTTCTCGATATGAATTTGCTCCAGGTAGCCAGACTTCTAAATCATGAGTAGAGGAAGCGGAAAAACCAAGGTCCCCTGTGCAAAGCTCCATTACCCTATAAGGCAATTCCAAAGATTGTAGGATTGCTTCTGCATCAGCAGTGATCTGTTTATAGGCCTCCCTCGAATTAGCAGGATCAACAAACCAATAAAGCTCTACTTTATTGAATTGATGAAGTCTTATGAGACCTCTCGTGTCTTTCCCATAGCTTCCAGCTTCTCTTCGAAAGCAAGGGCTATAAGCAACATATTTGATGGGTAGTTTTTCAAAAGGAATAATTTCATCTCTATGTAGGGAGGTTAAAGGGACTTCTGCAGTTGGTGTGAGCCAGAGATCATCTTCAGAACAACGGAAACTTTCCTCAGCAAATTTAGGAAGTTGTCCTGAACCTTCAAGACTTGCTGTATTTACAAGTACTGGAGGAAGTATTTCGGTATAACCTTTGGAAGTGTGGACATCAAGCATAAAATTAATCAATGACCTTTCAAGTTTTGCTCCCTGATTTATGAGAGTCACAAAGCGACTTTTTGCTATTCGAACAGATCTTTCTGTATCAAGAAGACAGAGTTCTTCAGCAATTTGCCAATGCTCTTTATAGTCTTGACCTTTTAAAGGCTTTCCCCAATGTCGAACTTCAATATTTTCACTTTCACCTTTTCCATCTGGACAGTCTGAATATGGAATGTTTGGGTAATGAAGAATTTGATCTTTGATTAATCTTGCTAAGGTTTTTTCTTCTTCTTCTATAAGGTTTACTTCTAACTTAATTTGAGTGCCTTTATTTTTTAGAAGCACGACTGAATCTGACTTTGGTTCACACCCATTTCTAATTTTATTACCTACTTCCTTCCCAATTGCATTCCCCTCTGCTTGTAATTTGCTCCTTTTCTGCTCAAGTTCTTTAAGTCTTTTGCTGTGACCAATTAAAGAATTTAAATTAACTTTTAAGCCACGCCGACTTAGACCTTCTTCTATAAAAGTTGCGTTTTCTCTAATTTCTCGAGGATCTAGCACTAGCTTTTCTAATTAATCTTAAGGGATGCAGGTCTGGCTCGACCAGAAGATGCCCAGTCTTTTAGGAAATCGAGTTGTTCTTTTGCTGTTTTTGATAATGGTATCAGTTGAGCAGAGGCAAGAATTAGGTCTGATTCTTGTAATTCTCTTCTTTCTGAAAAGGCATGGTGCATTGCTTCAATTACAGTTTGTTCAAGCTCTGCTCCTGAGAACCCTTCAGTGCGACTAGCAACTGTCTCAATGGAAAGATCGAGCTTAGGTCGCCTTTGTTTTAAATGAAGCTCAAGGATTTTAAAGCGTTCTTGAAGAGTTGGGAGATCAAGTAAAAAGATTTCATCAAATCGTCCTTTCCTAAGCAGTTCTCCTGGCATGCGGTCAATCCCATTTGCTGTAGCAACAACAAATACAGCACTTTTTTTCTCTGCCATCCAAGTTAGTAAATTAGCTAATACCCTTTGGCTTGTACCTCCATCACTTCTTGCATCTCCACCAAAACCTTTATCGATTTCATCTATCCACAAGACGCATGGAGCCATTGATTCAGCGTATTGAATAGTTTCTCTTGCTTTGGCTTCACTTGCCCCTACAAGACCCGCGAAAAGTCTGCCTATGTCAAGACGCAAAAGGGGCATTGACCAGCTATGGGCTATTGCTTTAGCTGTTAATGATTTCCCTGTTCCTTGAGGCCCAATTAAAAGTACCCCTCTTGGTAAAGGCAATCCGAATTGTCTTGCTTCATCTGAAAAAGCAGCATGACGTTGATTAAGCCATACTTTAAGCGCATCAAGGCCTCCAATGTCAGAAGGAGAAGCTGTGGTTTCGAAATATTCAAGAACATCGCTACGTGCAACAGCCTGTCGTTTTTCTTCTAAAACTTCCTCAAGATCAGCGTTGCTTAATTTTCCTCTTTGAGCAAGAGCTTTAGCTGCGACTTGCCTAACTCTTATTTCACTAAGGCCACTACAAGCATGAGTTAGATCTTCAAGGGTTTCTTTGGTCAGATTTGAATTACTAGCATTGGCAATATTGCTAAGAAGAGTTTTTAATTCATTCTCTTGAGGTAATGGAAGATCGATAATTGTTAGAGAATCATCAAGGTCGCTTGATGGTGTCCATTCAAAAGCACAAAGTACAATTGTATGAGGTATTTCTCTAAATTCTGAACATAAAATTTTTAACATTCTTGCTATGCCAGCATCTTCAGCAAAACGATGAAAGTCTTTAGCAAAAAGTATTGTTGGTAAGGATGAATCTACTTTTCGGAACCATTCCAATAGTGACATTGGTTGACGAGCACCAATACCTTCTGAGTTAAGAATCCCTTTTAATCCTTCTACGTAGTTCCAAGTCGCTAGACGAATATTTGAAGAACGTTTTGTTGCTTCTATCACTAATTGCTCAGCACGTTCTTCTTCTCTACTCCTAATAAGAATTAATGGATTCCTTGATTTAACTAATAAGTCAAAATGATCGTTCCATTTCTGCATAATTACTCTTTCTTGCTCAGTAAATTAATTAATTTACTTTGAAATCATATATTATTTTGATCTAATCTAGGAAGATATTTTATTTCTTACTTTTTGGTTCAAACGGGAGTCGATCAACATTTGAAATGGTTGAAGGTGAAGGTATCAATTCATTTTTACCTTTGTTCCTGAGTTGATCGTCAAGTATTTTTTGAAGGTTTTCAGGAAGAGCTTCTTTAGTCAAGAGAAAAGTTTGGAAAGCTTGGAACATATTCGCAATGACCATGTATAAAAGTACTCCGGCTGGTAAAGGGAAAAATAGAAACATGCCCGTTATCATTATTGGAGTTATTTTTTGCGCAGTTGCTTGTTGAGGATTCGGGGGCATCCCTTGGCCTGATAAAACTTGAGAAATAACAAGAGTTATGCCAAAACCAGCTACAAGTATGGCAATATCCCAATTAATTGAACCATCAACATAAAATCCCACTTGCCCAAGAGCTTTGATAAATAAGAAGCCGCTTCTTGCAGCTAGTCCTGGTATTTTCCCTTCAACAGTCGCATCTCCTGGATATCTTGCAGTAACTGTTCCATCAGAGGAAACTGATGCAAACTCTTCCCCTTTTGTAACTTTCCAGGTTGGTGAAAAATCAGAACCATTTTTGTAATTTTTTAGAACATTGTTGTAGCTTTCGCCCGATAGGGTTTGAAGGTTTATATTTACTGAATCGCCAGCACCAATTTTAGTTCCCCCAGGTAATGAAGCTATTACAGGGAAGTGATCCTTATCAGATATGAAAATCGAATGTCTGGCAGTTTTGAAAGGCTTTGGTTCGACTGCAGCAACTTGTTCGGGTGGGAGTATTTTTAGATTTACTAGATATGGAACATCTGCAAAAGGTGAGCCTCTTAGTGTGGCAAATAGGGCAAATAATATTGGCATTTGTACTAATAGAGGTAGACATCCAGCTAAAGGACTTCCAAATTCATTCATTAGTTTCCCAAGCTCGTCTTGTTGCTTCTTAGGGTCATTTGCATAACGACTTTTAATCTCGGCCTGACGTTTTTGCATGACAGGTTGAGCTATTTTCATTCGTCGAGCACTTCTAATAGAGCCAGCGCTGAGAGGGAAAAGAGCTATACGAATAACTATTGTCAGTGCAATTATTGCTAACCCATAGCTATGAAATAAACCGTAGAAGAAATCTAGAATCGGTATAAGTAGGTTGTCTGAGAGGAAACCGATCACGATTGCTTAATTGGAAAGGACAAAAGGCTCATGCCAGTATCTATTAAAGATAATAAGTTGCTCAAGTATTTGCTGAATTTAATTGAAGTTCAGAACCCTGACGAGGTAATAGATGGATTTCGTGAAATTGTTTGATTAACTTGATCGTTAATAAATTCCTCAACTTTTCTAAAATTAGGCATTGACCTCATCTCTAGCCTAGCCCCATCCTTCATTACTAAAACCATGTCTCCATATGAGCCAAGGCCTCTGGGTATAGATCTGACCTCCTTTATTTGGCTATAGGCTATTTGAGACTTATCTTTTCCGAGCCATCCACCAGTAACAGAAACCCTTTTATTAGTAATTCTGAACCTAAGCCATAAAGCTCTTGCTAAGGCTCCAAAAGTAAACGGTAGGCCAATTAATGTTATTCCTGCGAGTAAGTTCAAAAGTAAATCTTCTTTTGCAGGAGCGCCTTCGAAAAAGATTTTCTCTGAGGATTTGATCATTAGCAAAAACCAGCCTCTAAAAGTAATTTATCGCATTCTTCAAGTAGAAGCTTCGGCTCTTTATCTAAGCACTTAGGTTTGAAGTTAAGTAATGCCCAATTGTTTATGTGCTTAGATTTTTTAAATAGTCTTAATTTTAGATGGTTATGAAAAATACGTCTTAAGCGGTTTCGGATTACAGCTTTCTTACTAACTTTATTACTTATTGAAATAGCGCAACGACAAGACTTGTATCTGGAATTAGATTTTTCTCCATTTATTAAATTTGGATTAGCCCTTGAAACTCTAAGGATCATTGAAGGACCGTTATAGCGCCTGGAATTTTTATGAATGTAGTCGAAACATTTGTAACCTTTCAACCTCATCTCTTTAGGTAAAACCATTTTATTTATCTAGCCCACTTGCGTTTTAACTATACGGCTAGTCTAGATCTACCTTTCTGTCTACGGCTCCTAATAACGTTTCTGCCTGTATGGCTTCTCATTCTGACCCTGAAGCCTGAAACGCGTTTCCTTTTCCTACTTGTTCCTCCGAATGTCCTTTTAGTCATGAGCTTTAACCTCTTTTAAGAAATCTATTGATTGATTATCTAATTTATCAGTTCATTCGACAGACATATTCCAAGATCCAACATAACTAGATATTGGAACTGCTCCAGGAGATTGAGCATAGGCATGAAATTGAAACATTCCAGCCCTTCGTGGATTGATTAATTTCATCCGTAAGGCATATGTTTTTTTATCATCTGGGATTGGATTGTCGGGAAAAATCTCAATAGATGTTTGATCTTTGCTGACTTCTATAATTGCAGGGATATCTTCTACGCATTTTGACCTAGAACTATATCCGCCAATCTTTGCTTTGCATAGCTTAAGTTTTTCGGGTTTAATGTTTGCCTTAAAATAATCTGGAACTTTAATTGTGAGTTTAAGGATCCCCGTTTTTCTTTCACTAGGTCTTAGAAAT
>QCPK01000033.1 GCA_003212555.1 Prochlorococcus sp. AG-436-K22
CTAAAGGTAAAATTGTTGTTCGAAGAAAGCCCAATGAAAAAATCTGTTTGAATCATTTTGCTCCAAATTCTAAGAGATAAAACCTTAATGCAACGAAAAAGCTTTCTTCAAGACATTCCTTTTCATCCCCAAAACACAAAAAACTGTACAAATCAAACCTAACCACCCTCCTCGTTGCTGATGTAACAAAAAACTTCCACTTGAGCAAAGCAGTCCAAAAAGCATTCCAGCACTCAATAAAAATCGAACAATCAAATCTCCGAAAGATTCAACAGGCTTAACTCCAAAACGTTTTCTTAAATGCCTCCAGCCAGGACCAGGAGGCTTAACCAGACGTACAAATTTCTCCAACACATCGTCAGATTCAGGAGGAGTTATAACTAAAGCAATCAACCAAACTGATGCAGTTAAAATCGTCGTAAAAATGAGCTTTAAACCATAGTCTTCAATTCGAAAAACTGGAATTACTGAGGTAGTCAAACCTACAAAAAAGCCACATGTCATGGCTGCCAGCTCAGCTGGTGCATTAATTCTCCACCAAAACCATCTCAATACAAGGACAACTCCAGGACCAGTACCAATAGCTATGACAAGTCTAAAGATAGATCCTATACTGTCACTCAAAAATGCAGTAATTATTCCAATGCTAAGCAAGAATACACTCGTACATTGGCCAACTAAAATTAATTCTTTCTGACCAGCTTGAGGTCTGAAAAATCTCTTATAAAGATCATGTGTTAAGTAACTAGATCCCCAATTTAATGAAGTACTTACAGTGCTCATAAATGCAGCGACCAAAGAAACTACAACCACTCCAAGTGCTACTGGCGGAAGATACTTAACAGCTAAAAGTGGGTAGCTAAGTTCCCAATCTTGTTGAGATGGTATTAAAACTAAAGCAGACAAGGCAACTACAACCCACAACCAGCTACGTAAAAGATAATTAATCACTAAGAAAACCCAGCCTGCTAATTCAGCTTGATGTTCATTTTTAGTAGCTAGTATACGTTGAATAAATTCGCCGCCGCCATCACTCCTTCTGAAACTCCACCATTGAAGAGAAAGGAATGCGATGAATGTTGCTACACTTATACCAGCACTCTCAATCCACTCAAACCCATCTTTTGTCCACTCCCATGGGAAAATGGATAATAACTCTGGTCTATTTAGCTCTTCTAAGCTAAGCAACATTTGTGACATCCCACCAGCTTCATGAATCACAACAAATGCAAGAGTAAATGCACCAAAAAGTGCTAATAGCAACTGAACAAAGTCATTAACTACAACTGCCCACAACCCACCTAAGACAGTATATAAAAGCATAAAAAGGCCAACAACTATAAGCAGAGTCAATGAATCAGTAAAAATTCCAACTATCTGATGTCCATCTACCATCCCAAAAGCTTCTGCAACTTTTCTAAGAGCTAGAAATGCATATCCAATACCAATGCAATTAATAGGCACTGCAAGCAGAAAAGCTTTTATGCCTCTTAACCAAGCAGCAGTAGTTCCTCCATAACGCAATTCGGTAAATGCTGCATCAGTTAAAACACCACTACGTCTCCACATAGGGGCAAAAACAACTGTCATTGCCACATGGGCTAATGCAAAGCTCCACCATTCCCAATTACCTGCAAGACCTCTAGAACCAACCAAACCAGCGACGTATAAAGGTGTATCTATTGAAAAAGTTGTTGCTGCCATAGAAGCCCCTGCAAGCCATCCTGTCAATTTTCGACCAGCTACAAAATAGTCATCTTCATCTTTATTCCTGCGTGCCAGAAAGACACCTAAGGCTAGTGAGATTACTAAATAAATAGCGAGGATGAACCAATCTATAAGTGTCATTTGTTTAAAACTTTTTGCTTGTCTTTGTCTTTAAATCTCTTGTAATTCAATTAAAGGTGGATACGCCTCAATTGTCCACATGCAGCATTCTTATCAAGACCTCGACTCGATCGTAAGCTAACAGCAATTCCTCTCCTTTCCAAAATATTCATGAAATTGCGAATCCGTTTTAAGCTAGGGCGCTGAAAATCTTCCCCATCAATTGGGTTATAAGCAATCAAGTTCACATGACTTTGGAATCCACCAACTAGGTCTGCTAATTCTTCAGCATGTTCATTATAATCATTTAAATATCCTAAAAGAATATATTCAAAACTAATTCTTCTTCCCGTTATATCTAGATAATGTCGACAATCTTCCATAAGAATATTTAAAGGATAATTCTTAGATGATGGTATTAAGCCATCACGTAACTTTTGATTTGGTGCATGTAAGCTTAAAGCAAGAGTGAATTGAACAGTCCCAAGATGTCTCAAGGCCATCTCAGCTAATTGAGGCAAAGTATTTTTAACACCTACTGTACTTAATGTTATTCTCCGTTGGCCAATCCCTAAGTCTTTGTTCAGGCAATAGATAGAAGACAAAACTGATTCTATGTTTAAGAGGGGTTCTCCCATTCCCATGAAAACAACATGCGAAGGAGATCTACCAAAAGCTTTCTTTATTGCAAAAAATTGAGAAATAATTTCGTTCACTCTCAATGAGCGACGGAGGCCATCTTTACCAGTTGCACAAAATCGGCAGCCCATTGAGCAGCCAATCTGGCTTGAAATGCAAATAGTCAAGCGATTCCTAGAAGGTATCCCAACTGTCTCTATAGTTTCGCCATCCTTAGTTTCAAGTAATAGTTTAATAGTTTGATCAATTGATTTTGCTCGGTTAATTTCATTAAGGCATCCCACTGTAAAACCTTGTTCAATTAGCAAGCATCTCCATGGCTTAGGTAAAACTGTTATATCTTCAAGATTACATATTCCTTTTTCGTACAGCCATTCATGCAGCTGACGTCCACGAAAAGCCTGTTCGCCATTCTCTACAGCTAGAGCTTCAAGTTGAGCAAGGTTAAACCCAAGCAACTCAAGATTTTTAGCGTTACGTTCCAATCGTAGGAAATTACCTCAAAAGAATCCCATGACCTAATTTCAATTCCACAATAACTAAAGCAATAAAACCAATCATTGCCCAACGTCCATTTAAGTTTTCTACATGGTCATGAAATCCATAGCTAGGCAATTTACGCTTTGGAACAATTTTCGGCTCTAACATTGAATCCTCCTTAGCTGGTAAAAAAGATTAGAAGTGTAAGATTACTCATCGGAGAGTAACCCTTCTTCTTGAAGACCTTCTAAAGCAGCCGGATCAGGCATCTGGTCTTCCTGAAACTGCTCATCTCCACTTGGACGAGCAAAGGCAGCAAAGTTACTAGTAGATGGATCAATTCCATGACGGCTACGAGTTGCTTCTAAATCTGCCTCACTAGGGTCATCAAGAACTGATGTCAAATTAGCTGCTGCTGGAGAAGCAGGCATATCAACTGTATAGTCAGGACGAAGGTTTTGGATGCGGCGGTACCCAGCAGGATCTTCTGCAAGAATATCTGGATGAGGTCCTGCCTCTGCTCTAAGCTCTTCTACAAATCCGCTGAAACCTGTACCTGCAGGTATAAGACGGCCAATAATAACATTTTCCTTTAGTCCTCTTAACCAGTCAGATTTACCTTCTATTGCTGCTTCTGTAAGAACCCTTGTAGTTTCTTGAAATGAAGCTGCGGAAATAAAGCTATCTGTATTTAAAGAAGCTTTTGTAATACCTAATAAGACAGGTGTAAACTCCGCAGGAGCACCACCTGTAATCGATATAGCCTGATTAGTATCTTCAACTAGACGAATTTCAATCAGCTCACCAGGTAAAAGCGTTGTATCACCTGCGTCTTCAATACGTACCTTACTAGTCATTTGTCGAACAATTACCTCAATGTGTTTATCGTCAATAGAAACACCTTGAGACTTATAAACATTTTGAACCTCGTTGACTAATTTATGCTGGAGTTTTGCAATTGATTGTTGTGCAGCTTCCATCAATGGTCCCCGATCACGTAGATCTCCAAAGAAACAGTCCAATAATTCGTGCGGGTTCACAGGTCCATCAGTCAAGAGCTCACCAGCACTTACCTCCTGACCATCGCTAACCATAACATTCTTTCCTAAAAGGATAGGGTACTCTTCTACAGAGTCATCGCTTTCAATCACCTTAACAACTACTGAATCATCGTCATCACCTTGCCTTATTTCAACAATACCTCTCCTCTTACACAAAATTGCAGATTCCCGTGGCCTTCGTGCTTCTAACAATTCTTCAATTCTTGGAAGCCCCTGAACAATATCACCTGTTTTTTGTCTTTCAAAAACCAACAGAGCTAATCCATCACCTCTTTGCACAAGATCACCATTCTTGACATGCAGCACAGAGTCAGGTGAAACCATATAAGGTCTACCTAATCTAAGAGTTACCTTATTACCTTTAACGGCTTCAATCTCACCACAATAATTAACAGATTCATCTTTAGACAATTCATCACTATCAATAACTCGTTGTCCAACTGCTACAAACGGTTCGGTAGAAGAAGTAAGAGTTATTGTATCTTCTTGACGCTCTACTATTAATCTTCTAATAGGCTCGCCTTCATTCATTTCAGGCAATTGAACAATGCCTTTTTCTTTGCACAAAATTTGAGTAGTCGCCACAACATCTCCTGCTGCTACAATTTGCTCATCATGAACTTGCAATTCAGTATGGGTAGAGCCATGGCTCGAATCAGATATTGTGTCACGTCTAACTAAAATACTTTCAAGAATAACAAGTCGAAGTCTCTGTATTGTCTTCGATGATTTATCTGTTACTGCCTCAACATCTACAGTCATTTGAGGTGTTGTCTCAAATGTCTCCAAAATTAATTGCGTCTTAAGTAATTCGACACCCTCAACTGACTTGATTAGTTCTCCATCTTTGTAACCAAGTCTTTGAGTAGCTTTCAAGCCCAAAGAAGGTCCTTTTGGCTGATTAACATGAGAAAGTTCTGGTAATTGTGCCTCATCAGGAATGGTATATTCTTCTACCGGTCGCAATAAAAGTCCTTTGCCTTCACTAGTTTCAACTGTTTGTGCAAATACCATTGAATCTGCTTTTAAGCCTTTTGCAATTGTCTCGCCAGGGTTAACTATTAGGCCTTCATTCTCAAAGCGTTCTAATGCCTTTGAGTCGCTACAAAGATGGAATTCTCCGCTCCTAACAATAATTTCTCGAAGAATGTCATTCTTTTGTGTAACAGTAACTATTCCAGCTGTTTGGCTAAAAATATCCTTCACTACTTCAGTTCCAGCCTCAATCCACTGACGATCCTCAATCATTAGCAGAGAAATGTCCTTATTAATTTCATGCGTCTCCTGTGGCACCCATAACAATGTACCGCCATTACTTACTTCAAAACCATTTTTTGCAGACCTTGCTTTTTTAACGGTCAATCCAGGTGCATACTTAACAAAACCTCCAGTTTTAGTTCTAAAGCGATCATCCGAGAGCTCAGCAATGATCTCACCATTACCAATCTTGCTACCAGGGACACTGTTTAGGCGGTACCGTGTGGCATCTTTTGCTTCAAGATTCCATATCTCACCAGAGTGAGTTGACTCCTCAAGTAATTTAAAATCCTTGAGTGTCATTGAAGTGGTGACAATCTGTACTTCTCTAGAATCTCCGATTGAATCACGAAGCCGTACTTGTCCTCCAAATTCACTTGCTTGGCTTGCTTCTGCTAATACTTGAGCCTCTACTACATTTACATTACTTTGAACAACAGGTTGTGCATTCGGAGGGAGATTATATACATCCCCTGCTAAGACCCAAAGCCTTCCCAGGCGCTGCGCTTTTAATGTTATATTCCCCTGTCTATCAGTAACCTCCTTAGGTTGAATTGCTTCCTCATACCTAACCTGACCAGCTAAATCACAAATAACATCTTTTGTAGCTTTCTCAACACTCTTTTTAACAGATCCTGCAGCTATCTGAGCAATTGTTATGTCAGCAGCAACATCCTGTCCATTCTGAACAAAAATTAAAGAACCACTGGAAATCTCGATTTTTTGAGCCTTACCCTTTTCTGTTGGCTTAATAGTCAAAACAAAGTCAAGTTCTGCTTGTTGAGCCTCAACACCATGAGGCGTTCTATAACCACGCAAACGTGCCTTTGAGCCAAACTCAACTTTTCCTGCAACAATAGAGCGAACAACTCCTGTTTCTGCAGTTGAGACGCCTCCAGTATGAAACGTTCTCATGGTCAATTGAGTGCCAGGCTCACCAATTGATTGTGCAGCAATAATACCTACCGCTTCACCTAAGTCAACCAATTGATTATGAGCTAGAGCCCATCCATAACATTTTCTACATACTGAGCGAGTTGCCTCGCAAGTCAGTGGAGAGCGTACCATTACACCATTAATATTTGCTTTCTCAATTGTCTTAGAAAGCTCTGGATCAATAGCTACATCTCTTTTAACAAGAACAGATTCTTCACCATCAAGAATATCTTCAGCTGTTAAACGACCAACAAGTCGATTACCAAAAGATCCGTCCTCAGCTTTTACAAGAATTGCTCTAGTTGTTCCACAGTCTTCCTCACGAACAATTACATCTTGAGCTACATCTACTAATCTTCGAGTTAGATAACCTGAATCAGCAGTCCTTAAGGCAGTATCTACCAATCCTTTACGGGCACCATAAGAAGAAATAACATATTCTGTTACCGTGAGCCCTTCTCGGAAGTTAGTACGAATTGGCAAATCAATAATCTCTCCTTGTGGATTAGCCATTAATCCTCTCATCCCTACCAACTGACGCACCTGAGACATATTGCCTCTTGCACCAGAGTTTGCCATCATCCAAACTGAGTTGAGCGGGTCATTTTGATTGAAATTCTTTTTAACAGCATCAACCAATCTTTCATTAGTCTCAGTCCATGTATCAATAACCTTTGTGTGACGTTCTACTTCTGTAATTTCACCAAGACGGTAACACTCTTCGGTAGCAGTAATCTGAGCCTCAGCTTGACCCAGTAGATCCTGCTTAGCTTCAGGTACTTTAAGATCATCTACTGAAATAGAAACTGCAGCCTGTGTTGCATATTTAAATCCCAAATCCTTGAGATTATCTGCCATTGCAGCAGTAACTGCAGTTCCATGATTTTTATATGCCCATGCAACCAACTGCTTAAGTGTTCTTTTGTCTACTACACAATTCCTAAAAGATGGTGGTGTTTTGGAAAGAGGAGGTATCTGATTTACCTGAGCTGCTTTTTTCTTTGAGCCTTTTCTACCTCGACCTGGGGTTTTGCGTGATTTTGAAGAAGTGGGAGTCATTGAGAATGCCTAGTCAGTTTTTGGAAAAAGAGAAAGAAAAAGTTTAGGCTGAAGCCAAAGCATCGATAATGGTGTAGTTCATAACTACACGGCCTACAGTTGTCAAAATAAAACGGCTAATCAAAGCGCCTTCTTCGTCTAACCGATCTCGTCGGAGACTCCATTGTTCAATGCGAGTTCCATCTTCAAGAGTCTTAGTATCTATAGGGGTCTCACTATCATCTTCATCATCAACCTTCCCATTAAAGCGAACCCAGACCCAATCATGAAGACCAATTCGCTTATCTTCAAAAGCATGTATGACATCCTCTAATCCAGCAAAGGTCTTGGAATAATCTCCAAACTCTGGCTTCGATGCCCCTGGCTGAAGAGCCGTCAAATAGTATGAACCTAGAACCATATCTTGAGAAGGGGTAACTATTGGTTCTCCAGTCGCAGGTGAAAGAATATTATTACTTGCGAGCATCAACATCCTTGCCTCAGTTTGCGCCTCTATAGCCAAGGGGACATGTACAGCCATTTGGTCTCCATCAAAGTCAGCATTGAATGCTGGACAAACTAATGGGTGTAATTGAATTGCTCTACCAGCTACAAGCTTAGGTTCAAACGCCTGAATACCAAGCCTGTGTAATGTTGGTGCACGGTTTAGAAGAATAGGGTGACCTTCTATGCATTCTTGAAGGACCTGCATAACTTCATCATCTGCACGTTGAATAAGTTTTTTAGCAGCCTTAATGTTATTCACAATATTCTGCCTTATTAATCTATGAATTACAAAAGGTTGAAAAAGCTCAATCGCCATCTCCTTAGGTAACCCACATTGATGCATTTTGAGCTTAGGCCCGACAACTATTACAGATCTCCCTGAATAATCTACTCTTTTACCCAAAAGATTTTGCCTGAATCTTCCTTGTTTGCCTTCGATAATATCGCTCAATGATTTCAATGCTCGATTATTAGCTCCAACAACGGTTCTACCTCTCCTTCCATTATCTACAAGAGCATCCACTGCCTCCTGCAACATCCTCTTCTCATTCCTTACAATAATTTCAGGTGCGAGGATCTCTTGAAGTCTTGCTAAACGATTATTTCTATTAATTACTCGTCTATATAAATCATTTAAATCAGAAGTTGCAAACCTTCCACCGTCCAACTGAACCATAGGTCTGAGGTCTGGAGGAATGACTGGTATTGCATCTAGAACCATCCACTCTGGACGAGCACTAGTTGCAATAAAATTATCAATCACTCTTAATCTTTTAATAAGCTTGGCTCGTTTTTGTCCCTTACTCTCGCTAATTTCCTCTCGAAGTTGATCTGCAACTTCCTTTAAATCAAGATCTTCTAATAATTGCTTAAGGGCTTCTGCACCTATTCCAACAACAGGTTCATTTTCAATTGTTGAATCTTCAGCATAGATTTCATCCTCGACTTCTAGCCACTCATCTTCAGTAAGTAATTGCTTATACTTAAGGTCTTTGTAATCACCTTCATCTAAAACCACATAACAATTGAAATACACTATCTGCTCAACATCCCTAAGAGGCATATCCAGTAGAATAGCTACATAACTAGGGATACCCTTTAAATACCAAACATGAGACACAGGAGCGGCTAGATTAATAAAGCCCATGCGATGACGTCTAACACGACTCTCAGTCACTTCGACACCACACCTTTCACAAACAATCCCCCGATGTCTAACCCTCTTATATTTGCCGCAATGACACTCCCAATCTTTTGAAGGTCCAAAGATTTTCTCACAGAAAAGGCCATCCATCTCTGGTTTCAAAGTACGATAATTAATCGTCTCTGGCTTAGTAACTTCTCCGACTACCTGACCGTTTGGGAGAGTGCGTTGCCCCCAAGACATAACCCTTTCAGGAGAAGCTAAAGTAATTTTGACATAATCAAAATGATTCTCAGTTCTTAAATTGCTGTTAGTCATGACAAGTAAATAGGGTTGATTGAAAGTCAGTAAATGGCGCAGTAAAAAGTGTTAATCCTCTTGATAATCAGAGCCTAATGATTCGTAAGTCGGTCTACTAGGGGTACTCCTTCTAGGATTGACATCTTGCATCAGGTCGACTTCTTTGCCTTCATCTGTATAAACGCCAATGTCCAAACCTAATGATTGAAGCTCCCTCATTAAAACCTTAAATGATTCAGGTGTCCCTGGTCTTGGGATCGGTTTCCCTTTAACTATTGCATTCAATGCCTCATTTCTACCTTGCATATCATCTGATTTAACTGTGAGCAATTCCTGCAAGGTATACGCAGCACCATAAGCCTCTAAGGCCCAAACCTCCATTTCACCTAGTCTTTGCCCTCCTTGCTGCGCTTTCCCTCCAAGTGGTTGCTGTGTAACAAGTGAATAAGGTCCTGTTGAACGTGCATGGATTTTATCATCTACTAAATGCACCAGCTTAAGGAAATGAGAGTAACCAACAGCCACTGGTTGGTCAAAAGGTTCCCCAGTTCTTCCATCTCTAAGCAAAAGTTTCCCAGGATCATTAGGGTTAAAGACCCAATCCTTACCTGGCTGCTTAGCAGCTTCTTTCAAATAAAGTTGAACAGTTTCATAAGACTTCTCTGCACCATACATCTCATCAAAAGGAACTACTTTGACTCTGCAATTAAGATGAGAGGCAGCCCAACCCATTAAAAGCTCAAAGACTTGACCTACATTCATTCGGCTAGGAACACCGAGTGGGTTTAGAACAATGTCTACAGGGGTACCATCAGGCAAATAAGGCATATCTTCTCTAGGCAGAATTCGACTAATTATCCCTTTATTCCCATGTCGTCCCGCCATTTTATCCCCCACTTGAATCTTGCGACGCTGAGCGACATAAACCCGAACAACCATGTTTGCTCCAGGAGGGAGCTCATCACCCTGCTCACGCGTATATATACGAACATCTACTACACGGCCCTTTTCAGTACTTGGTACTCGAAGAGAATTATCTCTTACATCTCGAGCTTTTTCTCCAAAAATAGCCCTTAATAGTTTTTCTTCAGGTGGCTGATCTGACTCTCCCTTTGGAGTAACTTTACCCACCAGAATATCTCCACTCTCGACAAAAGCTCCTACACGAATAATTCCCATTTCATCAAGATTTCCTAAACTGTCTTCAGCAATATTTGGAATTTCCCTAGTAATCTCTTCAGGACCTAATTTTGTTTGACGTGCTTCAATCTCATATTTCTCAATATGTACTGAAGTATAAAGATCATCTTTAACTAATCTCTCACTAACAAGAATTGCATCCTCATAGTTGTAACCTTCCCAAGGCATATACGCAATTAGAACATTTTGTCCTAAAGCAATTTCACCTCCTTCACAGGCAGAGCCGTCAGCTAAAACTTGACCAACTATTATTGGATCACCATTTCTAACTATTGGCCTCTGGTTAAGACAAGTATCCTGATTTGATCTTTGATATTTCTGCAAGTCATGAATATGCTCAGCTCCTTCTTCGTCAGTAACAATAATTGAGTTTGCATCAACGAAAGTAACTGTTCCATTCACCTGGGAAATAGGAACCATTCCCGAGTCTCTTGCAACCTGTGTTTCCAACCCCGTTCCTACGAGGGGTCTCTCAGGCCGCAAAAGAGGTACAGCTTGACGTTGCATGTTTGATCCCATTAATGCTCTGTTTGCATCGTCATGTTCAACAAATGGAATCAATGATGTTGCAACTGAAATAACTTGAACAGGAGAAAGCTGAACATAATCAACTTGTTCAGGAGGCACTTTTTCAAAATCTTGTCGATATCTAACAGGAATCAAATCAGCAAGAATCATGCCATCTTTAGCAGTAGCAACATCTCCTGGAGCAACTCTACATTCATCTTCTAAGTCCGCAGAAAGATAAATTGGATCACCTTCTTTAATTACTCTTCCTTCTTCAACTTTCCAAAAAGGAGTCTCAATAAAGCCATATGAATTGACTCTTGCATGAGTTGCAAGAGAGTTAATTAATCCAGCATTTGGTCCCTCTGGAGTTTCAATAGGACATAAACGTCCGTAATGAGAAGGGTGAATATCTCGAACTGCAAATCCAGCTCTCTCTCGAGTTAAACCTCCAGGTCCTAAAGCAGATATACGTCTTTTATGAGTCAACTCTGCTAATGGATTTGTTTGATCCATAAATTGACTCAGTTGACTAGATCCAAAGAATTCTTTTATTGCAGCAACTAAGGGTTTTGGATTGACAAGTTGGGCAGGGGTTAATGAGTCAGTCTCTCCAACAGTCATTCTTTCCTTAATAATTCTTTCCAAACGATTCAGACCTACACGAACCTGATTTTGAAGTAATTCGCCAACAGATCTAACTCTTCTATTGCCCAAGTGATCAATATCATCAAGTGTTGCTCCACCTACATCCAGCTCCAAATTAATTAAATAATCTATTGTAGAAAGAACATCTTCATGCGTTAATGTGCGAACAGAATTAGGAATAGTTAAGCGTAGTTTCTTATTAATTTTATACCTCCCAACACGACCTAAGTCATAACGCTTTGCATCAAAAAACCTACTTTGAAGAAGTTGCTGACCACCGCTTACGGATGGAGGTTCACCAGGTCTTAACTTCTTGTAAAGTTCTAACAGAGCCTGATCTTCTGAGCTAATACCTTCATCATCAGCCGCCTGAATTGACTTTTTATAGAATTCTGGATGTCTTAACTTATCTATTACATCATTATCTGAAAGGCCCATTGCCCTCATAAGAACATGGGCATTTATTTTCCTAGTTTTATCTACACGAACATGTAAGAGATCATTCTTATCAGTTTCAAATTTCAACCATGCTCCACGATTAGGAATAACACTTGCATTGTAAGTTCTCCGTCCATTCTTATCTTGTTCATCTTTAAAATAAACTCCTGGACTCCTGACAATCTGATTAACAATTACTCTTTCTGCCCCATT
>QCPK01000034.1 GCA_003212555.1 Prochlorococcus sp. AG-436-K22
TCGATAGAAATGCAGTTAGGTGATATTGAAGCTGCAATTCAATCTATAAGAAGAAATATAAAACTTGAAAAAAATAATAGTAATTCATATTTTCTTCTAGGAAATGCAAAATTAATACAAAAAAAATATTATAGTTCATTAGAAGCATTTGAAAAGGCAACAGATATTAATCCAAAATTTTGGCAAGCTATAAATAATAAGGCATTAGTTTATTATGAATTAGGATTTAATCAAAAAGCAATACAAACTTGGAGAGAAGTTATTCTTCTAAAATCAGACCCAGAACCAAAGCTTGCTTTAGCGATAGCCTTATATGCTGTTGAGCCTAATAATAACGAAGCAATTAAATTAGCCAAGGAAGCCTTAAGTCAAAATCCAAATTACTTTTTTCAACAATTTCAAAAAGAGCAATTATGGGGAGAAAAGCTTCAAACTGCAGGCATAGAGCTTTTCAAAAACCCAAAATTAAAATCAGTAATAAATACAGCTTCTGCAAATTCAAACTTTTCAAATGAAAAAGATCAATAAAACTGGTAAAAATTAAATAAAGTTTGTACTGTGAAGAATCTTTGGATTTTCAGCACTCCTAATTTGAATGGCTAAAGAACGCCTTCAACCTATTTCACTGCATCAAGAAATGCAGCGTTCATACCTCGAATACGCAATGAGCGTAATCGTTGGAAGAGCTTTGCCTGATGCCAGAGATGGACTCAAACCTGTTCAGAGGCGCATTTTATATGCAATGCATGAACTAGGTTTAACTCCTGATAGACCTTATAGGAAATGTGCACGAGTAGTTGGGGACGTCCTAGGCAAATACCATCCACATGGAGATCAAGCTGTATATGACGCTTTAGTAAGACTAGTTCAAAGCTTTTCAAGCAGATATCCAGTACTAAACGGACATGGGAATTTTGGCTCTATAGATGATGATCCACCTGCTGCAATGAGATATACAGAAACACGACTAGCCCCTATTTCTCACGAAGCACTCCTCAGTGAGATTGATGGAAATACAGTTGATTTCAGTCCCAATTTTGATGGGTCTCAACAAGAACCAGATGTACTGCCAGCACAACTACCATTTCTTATTCTGAATGGGTGCTCAGGAATAGCTGTTGGGATGGCAACTAATATTCCTCCTCACAATATAAATGAAATTATCAATGGCCTAATTGAATTAATTAAAAAACCAGAATTAACCGAAGATAAGTTAAATAAAATAATACCAGGACCAGATTTTCCAACAGGAGGAGAAATTCTATTAAGTAGCGGAATCAAAGACACATATTTAAAAGGTAAAGGTAGTATTCCAATGAGGGGTGTAACTCATATAGAAGAAATCAATCCGGGAAAAGGAAAACATAAAAAGAAGGCCATTATAATAACTGAACTTCCATATCAAGTTAATAAAGCCGGTTGGATTGAGAAACTCGCTGATCTTGTAAATAATTCTAAAATTGAAGGGATTGCAGATATAAGAGATGAAAGTGATCGAGACGGGATGAGAATAGTTGTAGAATTAAGAAGAGACGTTGATAGTGAACATATAAAAAATCTTTTATTTCAAAAAACAAGCTTGCAAAACAATTTCAGTGCGACATTATTAGCATTAGTTGATGGGCAGCCAAAGCAACTATCTTTAAAGCAATTACTAAATATTTTTCTTGAATATAGAGAATTAACGATAATAAGAAGAACTCGAAATAAACTAGAAAAAACTTTAAACCGATTAGAAATATTGGAAGGCCTCTTAAAAGCAATAAAAAATTTAAAAATAGTCATAGCACTTCTAGAGAATGCAAAGGACTCTGCAGAAGCTAAAATTAAACTAATGGATAGTTTAAAACTGAATGAAAAGCAATCAGAAGGAATACTTGCTATGCCCCTTCGTAAACTAACCAATTTAGAAACACAGGCATTATATAAAGAGTCAGAGTCTTTAATTGAAGAAAAGAATAGTCTCAAAAAATTGTTAAATGATAGAAATGAGTTAATGTTAACTATGATTAAAGAGTTTAAAACTATAAAAAAGAAATTTGGTAACTCAAGAAAAACAAAATTAATAGAAGGAGGAGATGAATTAGTTGCTGAAAGAAATGCAAATTTAAGACCTACTGCAGAACTTCAAAGAAAAAAAGCATATGAAAGCTTACCAAAAGATGGATATTTACTAATTCAAAATGACTCTCAAGTAAAAGTGTTACGGCAACAAATACTTACTAAGCTGAATCTATCTGAAAGTTGTTTATTAGGAGATAATCCAAGCCCAGCAAGATTAATATGGCCAATTGAAAAGCAACCGAAAATTTTAGTCATAACTAATAATGGAAAGATCGGATTATTAAAGTGGGAATTTTCAGGGAATCAACCTGGTTCTTTAGAAAGGTTTTTACCCGCAGGTCTTGAAGTGGAAAGAATTACCGATTTATTGCCTGTTTTAATGAACCAAGATCTATGCCTTGGTTTATTAAGTAGTGATGGTAGGTTTAAAAGAATTAAATTAAATGAAATAATTGAAAGTTCAGGAAGAGCAGCAACAATTTTAAAATTAAAAGAAGGAGTAGAGCTTAAATCTGCAATGTTCTGTCCAGCCAATGGATATTTATTAATTGTTAGTGATATTGGAAGAATGATAAAATTAAAATTAATAGATAGTGAAATTCCTTTAATGAGTAAACTTGCTCAAGGTTCAATCACATTAAAATTATTTCCAGGAGAAAATATAGTAGGGGGAATAAGTATAAGTGAGAATGAAACAGAAGATATAGTGCTCATATCTAGAGAAGGAACTGTTGTCAAACATTCTCTTAAAAATATGAGATTATGTTCAAAAGGGGATCTGGGTTTTATTGGTATGAATCTTAAAAGGTCAAAAAATAATCAAGATAAGGTTATACAAATATTTAAAAGTAATCAATTAGTAGGAATAACAACAAACTTAGGAAAGAATGGAAGAGTTTGTTCAAGTCAATTAGAAGGTTTAAAAGAAAAAGAAGAGCATAAAAAAGCATTTAATCTGCGTGAAAATGAATTTTTAGAAAAAGTTACGCCATTAATTGAAAAAGATAAGTGTTAAGAATTTAAGAAAAATAATTAGACTCAACCCAGTTTAAATATTCATTTGTTATATTTCCAGTAACATATTGACCATTAAAGCATGACATCTCTAAATGATTAACATTAGAGTCATTTAAAATTGCTTTTTCTAAGTCACTAATTTCTTGATAAACTAATTTATCTACAGATAAAATCTCTTCTATTTCATCAACAGTTTTATCAAAAGCAATTAACTCCTTTTTAGAAGGCATGTTAATTCCATAAACATGAGGATATCTAATTGGTGGAGCTGCAGATGTGAAAAAGACTTTATTAGCTCCTGCCAACTTTGCCATCTGAACAATTTCTCGAGAGGTTGTCCCACGAACAATTGAATCATCGACAATCAAAACATTTTTATCTTTAAATTCACTACTCATTGCGTTTAACTTTTGCCTTACAGATTTTTTTTCTCTGAGCTTGACCAGGCATTATAAATGTTCTACCAACATAGCGATTTTTAAAAAACCCTTCTCTATATTCAACGCCTAATTGTCGAGCCACTTGCATTGCTGAAGGGCGAGAAGAATCAGGAATAGGCATTACTACATCTACTTCACCAGAATTAATTTGACTTTTAACTGTATTTGCAAGGTAATCTCCCATTCGTAACCTGGCCTCATACACAGAAATTCCATTCATAACAGAATCAGGTCTAGCCATATATACATATTCAAAAGCACAGGGAAACAAATTACTATTTGCAGAACATTGACTAGAAAAGAACTCACCTTGATTTGAAATAAAAATGGCCTCTCCTGGTAATACATCTCTAAATACTTCAAAATCATTATTTTCTAAAACAAGTGATTCACTAGCAATAATCCATTCCTTTTTGCCATTATCTAACTGTCTTTGACCTAAAACTAAAGGCCTAATTCCATAAGGATCCCTAAAAGCTAATAAACCAAAGCCAGAAATCAGAGCAAGGGCTGCATATGACCCCTCTACTCTTGAATGCAATGATGAAACCGCAGAAAAAATATCTTCTGGAGATAAAGAATTTCCATGAACAAACGACTGTATTTCAGTAGCTAACACATTCAAAAGCATTTCTGTATCACTAGAAGAATTTGTATGCCTTCTATCAATGCTAAATAATTGTCTTTCTAACTCTCTAGTGTTAGTTAAGTTTCCATTATGTACAAGAATAATTCCATATGGGGCATTGACATAAAAAGGTTGTACTTCATCTTCTCTATCAGCAGCTCCAGACGTTGCGTAACGTACATGACCAATACCAAGATTACCTTGAAGACTTCTCATGTCTCTTGTTCTATATGCTTCCTTTACTTGACCTTTAGACTTATGCATATGAAAAACATTGCCTTCCATAGTTGCTATACCAGTTGAATCTTGACCTCTATGTTGGAGCAAAAGCAAACTATCATAAATTTGCTGATTAATTTGTTGATCTGAAATTATGCCAACTATGCCACACATAATATAAATCCTAATATAAGAATGAATTTCTAAAATGAGTATCAATCATTTTCTAATATACTAGATTCTATTCTATTTTCTATCGCTTGTTCATAAGTACTAACTATTTGATTGATTGATAAATTTATTATTTTTTTACCATCTATATTGACTTCTAATTGTTCTAAATTATTTACAATTCCAATAGAAGAAATATTTACAGGTTTTAGAAAATTATTATTTATTTTTTCTACAAAATTCATAAATAAATCAAGGTTATCTGAAGAAACACTAATTATCACTCTAGATCCGCCTTCTCCAAACAAAAGTTTATCTAAACGATTTTCACAATCTGGGAAAAAACTTGTAATTCCAAGCCCTGAGCTAATACAAGACTCTGCAAGAGAAACCAAAACACCTCCATCACTAACATCATGAGCTGAATTTATTAATTTTTCTGAGATTAAATTATTCAATAGAAATTGAACTGATTTTTCTAAATCTAAATCTATTAAAGGTGGCCTTCCTGTATTAACTCCAAAAATACTTGACAAATAAGATGTTGCTGATAAGGATACATCCTCAGTTTCTGAACATAGTGAAGCACCAAGTAAATAAATATGATCACCAGGGGTATTCCAGCCTTGTGTAACTATGCACTCAATGTCTTCTATTAGGCCTATCATTCCAATAACAGGAGTAGGTTGAATAGGCTGTTTAGTTCCATCAGATAAAGTAGTTTCATTATATAAGGAAACATTTCCACCAGTTACAGGAGTTCCCAATACTGAGCAAGCGTTCGATATTCCTTTACAAGACATTGCCAATTGCCAATAACCTAACTCATCATCTGGAGAAGAAAAATTAAGATTATTTGTTACGGCTAAAGGTTTAGCACCAACACAATTAATATTTCTAGCTGCTTCTACTACTGATGCGATTGCTCCTCTTTCAGGATCCAAAGCAACCCATCTATTAGGACAATCAACAACAACAGCTATTCCTCTTTTTGAGTTAGGATCATTAGTATTTAAACCTCTTAGTCTAAGAACAGCAGCATCTGCTGCGCCTGGAGGAACAAGTGTATTGTTTTGAACTTGATAGTCATATTGATTATAAATCCATCTTTTAGATGCAATTGTTGGATCATCTAATAATTTTAATAGCACTTGATTCCAAGTAAGTACTAAATTAACTGACTTAATAAAAATACCTTCTTCAGTAGCAACAGGTAATTTCGAATCATTCCATTTCCAATGTCTTTGAATTTCTTTAGGTATCTCAGTCACCAATGAATGATCATTAATGGGTGTATTTTCTGCTAATGCATCAGCAGGTAAGTCCACAACAATTTCATTTTTATGAATAACACGAACAATATTTTCTTTTAAAACCTTTCCTACAACAGAAGCACATAATCCCCATTTTTTAAAAATATTCATTATTTCATCAACATGGCCTGGATTAACAACAAAAAGCATCCTCTCTTGAGATTCTGACAGTAAGAATTCATATGCAGTCATATTTTTTTCTCGAGCAGGTACTAAATCAAGATTCAATTCAATTCCAACACCACCTTTAGCCGCCATTTCTGAACAACTACAAGTTAGACCTGCTGCTCCCATATCCTGAGCAGCAATTACATGACCAGATTTAAAAGCTTCCAAACAACCTTCAATCAAACCCTTTTCTAAAAAGGGATCACCAACCTGAACAGCTGGCCTATCATCAAGAGAAGCTTTAGTAAGTTCTGCACTAGCAAAACTTGCACCACCCATACCATCTCTTCCTGTTGTGCTACCTACATAAACAACTGGGAAACCAATACCATCAGCACCAGAACAAACAATTTCATCAGTTTCCATTAAACCTAATGCCATTGCATTAACTAAAGGGTTACCCGAATAACTCGAATCAAAAGAAACTTCACCACCAACAGTTGGTACACCTACGCAGTTACCATAATGAGCAATTCCAGAAACTACGCCCTGAAGCAAAGCAATATTTTTATCATTATCGAGTGGTCCAAATCTTAACGAATTAAGCAAGGCAATAGGTCTTGCTCCCATTGTAAAAATATCTCGCAAAATTCCTCCTACACCAGTCGCTGCCCCTTGAAAAGGTTCTATAGCAGAAGGATGATTATGACTCTCTATTTTAAAAGCTAACCTTTGACCTTCCCCTAAATCCACAACACCGGCATTTTCACCTGGTCCAACAAGAATATTCTTTCCAGTAGTTGGAAAAGTAGAAAGCAGGGGTTTAGAGTTTCTATAGCAACAATGCTCTGACCACATAACACCAAACATACCTAATTCAGTTCTATTAGGTGCCCTCTTTAATCGATTACAAATTTCTATATAATCCTCCTTTGTTAAACCTTCTTTAGACAAAGCAGCTAAAACATCATAATCAATAGAATAAGACTTTATCAAATTATTAAAATCAATCAATTCCATAATTAAATCCAAGGATCTTCTTCATTCTGATTATAAAGATTAATATTATTATTGTCAGAAGAAGATAAATTTTCATCATCCATCCAATTAAATGGTTTTTTAAGATTAAAATTATTATCTAATTCCAGCTCATCAGAATTAAGATTTTTATAGTCTAAGTTAGTATTTTCGAATGGTTTTTCATCTAACCAACCTTCTAGTCTTTGATTAGCTATATTAGATATTTCCAATATGTTATCTTTTATTTTTTTACTCTTTTTTAAAATATCTTGTCTAATACTACTCTTAATTAAAGGTAATTCATTAATGGTCATTATATTAGTTGAAACACAACCTGGTTCCTGATCAATTAATGTTTTTAGATCAAGTCTCCAACGACTAGTGCCAGGAATTTTAGGATTGGATCTAGACACTAAATAATATGAAATATTACCTGTTTTAGTTTCAAAAATAAGATCAGCTATATTTCCTATTTTATCTCCTTTTATATTTAATAAGACTGCATCAATTAATGTTGGGAACCTATTAATTGTTGCTTGATCAGATTCAGCAGGTAAACCTTTAACAAGTGCATCTTGATAAGTAATTGACCTTAGTTGATTTAGCCTCCAAACATTCCTTTTTAAACTTAATTTGGAGGGAGAAGTTGCCCAACCCAATAATCGATGAACTGGTGGATACATCCATCCAATAATTCCACTGCCATGCTGAAACCCATGATTACAACGAACGTTATGTTGCAGAAGGTTGCTAAGTAAGTAATAAGTAGGAATAGACAAATTAAGAACGTATTTGAACAGGCATTACCAAATATAAAAATTGCTTACTATCATCATTAGGTGTAAAAATAGCAGGTGTCGTAGGCGCATTGAATTTCAATAAAATACTATCTGTCTCAATTATTTTTAAACCTTCTAGTAAGTATCGAGAGTTAAAAGCTATTTCAATATCATCAGAATCAAAATTAATTGGAATTGATTCAAAACCACTTCCCAAATCTTGAGCTTCTGCAGTTATATTTAAAAGACTTTCTCTTTTATTAGTTGAAATTTTAACTACATTATTATGCTGTTCAGCTAGAACAGAAATTCTATCTAAAGCTAAAATAAAATTCTTACGATCTAATTCTAAAGTGTGTTGGAAATCATCTGGGATAAGTTGATTATAATTAGGGTAAGTTCCATCTAAAGTTCTAGTTGTAACTATTTGATCAGAAGAAATAAAAACCACTTGTCCTTGATCATAAAAAAAACTAATTTCAGTGTCTGATTTACAAGATGATAAAAACCTTTCTACTTCTCTTAAAGATCTAGAAGGAAGAGTTATTTCAATATTTTCATAAATTTTAGATTCATTATCTGAAGAAATTACATCTTGAAGAGATAAAACTGCTAAGCGGTGACCATCAGTTGCAGCAGATTTAATTGAATGTTTATTAAAAGATAAATTTACTCCTGTTAAAATTTGCTTAGCTTCATCTGTACTGCTTGCAAAAAGAGTAGATCGCAAAGAATTAGCAAAAGAACTTGCATTGATTTTTAAGAAAGATTCATTTTCAACAATAGGTAATTCTGGAAAATCATCTGCATCCATTGACCTAACTTGATATGTGCCACTTTTACTTGTAATTTTTACCTGATTTTTTGAGTCATCTGAAATTAACGTTATAGGTGAATCACTTGATAACTTAGAAATAATTTCACTAAAAAGCTTAGAAGGTAATGTAATAGCTCCACTACTCTCAATTGAAGCTATTAAAGATGTTTGAATGCCTAGATTTAAATCAAATCCAGTAAGACTCAATTTTCCTGTACCAGCATCAGCTGTTAATAACACATTTGCAAGAACCGGGTGCGTTGGTCTATTGGAAACAGCTCTACTAACAAGTTGAAGAGCTGAATTCAGTTCTGTTTGAGAGCAAATAAGTTTCATCAACTCAACCTAACGACGAAAGAGTAGAAAAGAAATCCTTTTTTAGCAAATTTTTTTAATCAATTGCGTATCTTCTAATATAATTCTATTAAAAAATAAAATAATTAATACCGTAGTAGTAGAACCTGAGGAAACTGTGGAAATTCAGTTTTATTTAGAGTAATAGAGGCATCTCAGTGAAATTGATTTGTGGAAATCGTTTTTTGATTTGTGGGTTTTTTAAGCACTTTTCACAATTAAACCCATTTTTGGTGAAAAATGATCCTTTTAAAAAATTTTTTACTTAGTTTTCCCCAGGTTTTTTTAGATAATTTTTACCTAATCCTCAGTCAGAAAATTAATTGGTTTTGAAGTTTGTTGTTAAAAGCCCATACTTTTGGCAACTATTTCTATGTCTGGTTCAATTCCAGCTTTAAATAGAGCATCATTATTTTTAATTGCACAATCTGGATCTTTGAGACCATTACCAGTTAAGACACAAACGATAATTGAATTTGTTGGAATCTCATCTTTCATTTTTAATAATCCTGCTATAGATGATGCACTAGCTGGTTCGCAAAAAATACCTTCTTCTTTTCCAAGTATTTTATAAGCTTTGATGATTTCCTCATCACTTACTTTAGTAAACTTTCCACCTGATTCTTTTCGAACATTAAAAGCTTTTTCTTTATTTACTGGATTCCCTATTCTAATAGCAGTTGCAATTGTTTCTGGATTGTCTATAGTTTTACCTAATACAAGTGGTGCTGATCCTTCAGCTTGAAATCCCATCATTTTTGGGAGACTTTTACTAATACCAGCATTAAAATATTCATTAAAACCCATCCAATAAGCAGTTATATTTCCAGCATTGCCCATTGGAATACATACAAAATCAGGAGCTTTCCCAAGTGAATCAATGATTTCAAAAGCAGCTGTTTTTTGTCCCTCTAAACGATATGGATTGACAGAATTGACTAGAGTTATAGGAAATTCATCAGCTAATTGTTGTACTATTTTCAGCGCTCTATCAAAGTTTCCTTTTATGGCTAATACTTCTGCTCCATACACTAGGGCTTGTGCAAGTTTCCCTTGTGCAACGTATCCATCAGGTATTAATACAAAACTTTTCATACCACCTTTTTTGGCATAAGCGGCTGCGGCTGCTGAGGTGTTTCCTGTGCTGGCACAAATTACTGCTTCACACCCATTTTCTTTTGCTTTACTTATTGCCATTGTCATTCCTCTGTCTTTAAATGAGCCAGTAGGATTTAATCCATCATATTTTGCAAATACTTTTACATTCTTTCCTATAAGCTCATTTAGATATTTTAACTCGAGAAGAGGTGTACCTCCTTCTTGTAGAGTAATTACCGGAGTTTTGTTCGTAATAGGAAGCCATTTTTCATATGCTTTTATCAATCCAGGCCATTGTTTAAAATAAGACATTTTGGTATTGCTTTTTTTAATTTCTTAAAGAACTTACTTAGTATAGCTTTTATTTAGTTTAACTCTTCAATTTTTCTAATGGCGAATCTGAGAAAAATTTAACGAGCTCATTCATCGATTCTACTTTGTTAATAACTCTTGATAGCTCTATTACATTTATTGCAATAACTTTGCTTGGATAGGATTTTAGGAAACTTAGTATACTAATTGAATCATTTTTTTCAGCTATTGCTTTTATTGTAGCTGTTTTCAAAGCAAGAACACTAATTGATTCTTGAGGAATTCTATCTGGATAGACTATTTTTGAAATTTTCTTTAAGACAACTGACCCTATCTCACTATAAAGTAATCTACTTGTAAGCTCTATCGGTGCTTTATAATCTTTAGTTAGTAATTCTTTAATTAATTTCTCATTTTGTTTTTTTATGATTTTCTTTAAAAAGCCTTCGGATTTACCATAGTAAGCCAAATCTTCTAGCTCTTTTAAAGTAATACTTCTGCTGAAGATATTTATATAAAGATTAACTTTTTCAGCTGAATAGCTAATATTTGGAAAGCATATTAAAATTATTGACAATGTGATAGATAAGATTAAGTGTTTTGATTTCATTTACTGTTGTACCCCAGCTGCTATTTTAATAATCCTTGCAACGCTTTTTTTAGTGAACTTTTGAGCAATTTCTATACTCATTTTTCTTGCATAAGGTTCTTGAATTAATCTTTTTATTTTTTTCAAAACTAATTGAGCATTGAAACCCGGCATTTTTTGTAAAATGGCTATTAGTTTTTGAATGGGTTCGATATCATTTATAAAATTATTTTCATTCTTTAGATCCTCTTTAAAAATTTTTGATCTTAGTGTCATTGGTAGTTGCTTATTTATCGTTTTCATAGCATACAGATTCAGGAGATCAATTCTTTTTGCAACTGTTTCAATTAGCTCATCTCGTAGAATTCCCCCATTCTCTGAAAACAAAAAATCTAATACTTGATCTATAAGGCTTTCTATATTTATTTCTGATTGTTTTGAAGCATTTGT
>QCPK01000035.1 GCA_003212555.1 Prochlorococcus sp. AG-436-K22
GCTGAAAAAATACAAGTTGCGAGACACCCTCAGAGACCAAGTACTCTTGATTTCATTCAAATGTTTTGCGAAGACTGGATAGAGTTACATGGTGATAGGAGTTGCAGTGATGACAGTGCTTTGGTCGGAGGTATAGCTCGAATTGACGACAAAGCTGTTATGTTGATTGGCCAGCAAAAAGGAAGAGATACTAAGGAGAATGTTGCTAGAAACTTTGGTATGGCTAAGCCAGGGGGGTATCGCAAAGCATTGAGATTAATGAATCATGCCGATCGATTTAATTTGCCAATTATTTGTTTTATTGATACCCCCGGAGCATATGCTGGTCTCCTTGCCGAGGAGCAAGGACAGGGAGAAGCTATAGCGGTGAATTTGCGTGAAATGTTTAGATTGAAAGTACCAATTATTGCAACAGTAATTGGTGAAGGTGGTTCTGGTGGTGCTTTAGGAATAGGCGTTGCAGATAAGTTACTAATGTTTGAACATAGTGTTTATACAGTTGCTAGTCCGGAAGCCTGTGCCTCTATTCTTTGGCGAGATGCTGCTAAGGCACCAGAAGCAGCATTGGCATTGAAAATAACTGGAACGGACTTACTTCGGTTAGGGATTGTAGATGAAGTCATTAAAGAGCCTTCAGGTGGGAATAATTGGGCACCTCTACAGGCAGGCGAAGCCTTGAAGCAGGCATTGCTTAAATATTTAACGGAGTTATCAGCACTGCCGGTTCAAACACTTAGAGACAAAAGATATGAGAAATTCAGGAGAATTGGTAGTTTCTTAGAGCCAAGCTCGCAAGAAGGTCAGTTGGTTTCATAGAATCTTTATAAGTAAAAGGATTAAAGGAGACTCAATTTGGCAACTGCTCTTATTACAGGAGCCTCTAAAGGGATTGGTAGAGCTGCTGCAGAGGCATTTTCAAAAGCTGGATGGGATCTTCTACTTGTAGCACGTTCGAAAAAACATCTTCAATCCCTTTCTGAATCATTAAGTGCCTCAGGATCTAAAGTTTTTTTCGAATGTATAGATCTCTCTGACTCAAATCAGATCTCTGAAGGAATTAACAAATTACTTGGGAATGGTTTGGAACCTTCAGTTCTTATTAATAATGCTGGAGTTGCATGGACTGGGGAACTTGCTTCTATGCCCTTAGAAAAATGGAATTGGTTGATGCAAACAAATTTGACTAGCATTTTTCAAATATGTTCAGTCATGATTCCACTGATGAGGCAAAACAAAGGATTAATCATTAATGTGAGTAGCCATGCAGCAAGAAACTCTTTCTCAAAATGGGGAGCTTATTGTATTAGCAAGGCTGCATTGGAAAGCTTCACCAAATGTTTAGCTGAAGAAGAGAGGCATTTTGGCATCAGGGTTTGTACTCTTACCCTTGGTTCTGTTAATAGTGATCTTTGGGAATCTGACAATGTTCAAAGCGATTTTGATCGGGAAGGAATGCTCTCAGTAAATGAAGTAGCCCTGGAATTGCTTCATTTAGCTATGCAACCTGATTCTCAAATAATTAGTGATGTAACTTTAATGCCTGCTTCAGGTGTCCTTTGAAACGAGTGATCTCTGATGGTAAATGCGAACTTAGTATGTTAGGGTCATAGCTCTCTGAATTAAAGGTTATTTAGTTTTTGTTTTTTTAACATAGAATTTATGACTTCTACAGCACCTAATGAGAATATAAAAGATGATCTTCAAGAAAAGATCTCTTGTAAATTAGTATCAGAAATAATTCGTGAGCGTATTAAGTCCGAAGGGGCTAGGTTTCATGCAAATGATAATATATCCGATTACATTTTACCGGGTGAATTAGCGACTCTTGAAAAGGAAGTTGCTACTCGAGTTAGAGATTTACTAAAGACTCTATTGATTGATATTGATAATGATCATAATACTCAAGAAACTGCAGAAAGGGTATCAAGAATGTATATAAATGAAGTTTTCAAAGGTAGATTTTATGAACAGCCAAAAGTTACCAGTTTCCCAAATGATAAGAATTTAGATGAAATATATACTGTTGGACCCATTACTGTTCGATCTGCATGTTCTCATCATTTAGTACCAATTTTAGGTGATTGTTGGATTGGAATTAAACCAGGTGAAAAAGTTATTGGTCTTTCAAAGTTTGCAAGAGTAGCTGATTGGGTTTTCTCTAGACCTCATATTCAAGAGGAAGCTGTTATGATACTTGCTGATGAAATAGAACGTCTATGTGAACCTAAAGGTTTGGGAATTATTGTAAAGGCCCAACATTACTGTATGAAATGGAGAGGGGTTAAAGAGCCTGACACTAGCATGATCAACTCAGTTGTTAGGGGTGACTTCCGTCATGACTCAAGCTTAAAGCAGGAATTTTTTGAACTTGTTAGACAACAATCAAATTCTGCAAAGAATTATTAGGATTGTATTTAGTTGACTAAATTTTTAGAGAATCCAGAGAAGAAAATATTTATTAGATTTTCAACGATAATATTTAATGATAGTAACTTGACTATGCTCTTAGTTTATTTAAAAGAGCTTTTACTTTTTGAATATCTTTAATACCAGGCTGAAGCTCTAATTTGCTAGAAGCATCTATTCCTGTAGGTTGGGTCCTCGACAGAATCTCATCAATAGAAGAAGCAGAAACGCCTCCGGCTAGCCACCAAGGAATTTTGTAATTGATATTTTCAAGCCATTCAATCGGCAGTTTATTTCCAGTACCACCTAAACTATTTCGACTCCAAGCATCAAGAAGTATTGCATCTACGGAGTTTTGGTAGGTTTCAGCTAAAAGCAAGTCTGCGTTTTGGCGAATTTGTAATGCCTTCCACCATTGAATATCAGGGTATGATTTTTTCAGATCTTCGCAAACCTTTCTTGATTCAGCCCCATGGAGTTGAACAACTGATGGTGAGCCTTCCCCCTCTATCCCTTCCACAATCTCTTTAATGTCTAAGTTGGCGACAACCCAGACCCTCTTAATTGAGGGTGCATTGTCAATTAATTCATTGAATAAGGTTCGCCTTTTCTTCTCGCATAGGAATCGAGGAGAGCTTTCTACCCCTATTACACCAATTGCATCTACTCCTAAAGAAGCAATTTCTAGAGCTTGTTCAATTTGTGTGATACCACAGATCTTTACAGATGGTGATGTTTGAGTTTTCATAATCAAACTCAATTAACTATTACCTTTATAGGATTGAAACAGCTTCTTATCATTTTTTACTTATATGGAGAAGAAACTTGGAAGGTATTGAGTTGATCAAACTAAGGGGCATCTCAATAAAGGTTCATCCAAGTTGGATGCTGATGCTTATAATTTTCACCCGAATAGCACAAGTCCAGTTCACCAGAACATTTGCGGATCAATTCCCAGCTTGGCAAGGTTGGTGCATTGGCTTTTTAACATCGATATTTTTATTTTTATCTGTTGTTTTGCGTGAGATTGCTCATTCTTTTGCTGCTTTGAATGAAGGAGTGAAAGTCTATGGCATTACTATTTTTTCTTTTAGTGGTATTAAAAGCATAGGGACCCCAAGTTCAACAGCTATGAGTCAACTTAGAGTTGCTATAGCTGGTCCAGTTGCAAGCCTTTCTATATCGATAGTTTGCTTCTCTTTATCAGTAAATATCAGTCCAATGCTACAAAATCTCCTTGCGCAGATAGGTGTTATAAATTTACTTTTGGCAGTCTTTAACTTACTGCCAGCATTACCTTTAGATGGTGGCGTGATTCTTAAATCATTGGCTTGGTATTTTACTGGAAGTGAAATAAAGGGTCATCGATTAGCAATTGCTTCTGGACGTTTTTTCTCTTTGGGAGTAATTATCTTAGGTGTATTGACTTTAACTGTTCCAGGGGCAGCTTTTTTAGCTCTTTGTCTGATAACCCTTGGTTGGTTTGGCCTTGCCTCAACCAGGTCTCAAGATCAAATAGCAATTGTTCAGCAAACCTTATCTAATACTTCTGTTAAAGAAATCTCAAAAAGACGTTTTCGCGTTCTTGAACAAGATCAACCTTTAAAACGGTTAGGTGACTTAGGTTTGATTTCTTCTAATGAGAACTCTTCAAAAGAATGGGTCCTTTTATGCAGTTCTGGAAGATGGGTTGGTTATATTACTCCAGAATTTTTTAAAGATGTACCATTTGAACACTGGAGCCAATATCTCTTGGGTGATTATAGAAAACCTCTATCTGATTTACCTTCAATTAGTGAGAAGAGTCCCCTTTGGGCAGCAGTATTGGCCTTAGAGAAACAAAAAGATCAAAGACTATTGGTCTTTAATCTTGCAGGCTTACCATCTGGAACTATAGATAAGGTTGATCTATCAGAAATTGTTTTAAAAAAACTTGGACTTAAACTTCCAAAAACTATTTTGGATGAAGCCAGAAAAAATAATATTTATCCCTTGGGTATTTCTTTAGATAAACTTGTTGAACGGATGATCAATAATAGCTTGATTCAGAAATCTGACTTAGATAAATGGTTTGTAGAAATAACAAGTGAGATCTCGGAGCCTGAATCATGATTTCTTTTTCTAAAACCCGTTGCGTTTGAATTACATATCTTTTTCGTTCCTCAAAGGCTTAGTCCCTAAATAGAAAAATCAATTATTTATTTCTCTAAATCAGATAACTTGATAAAGTGGCTTTTTGAATTTCGAAAAATATTGTCCAATTCATTTTCCCTTAATTCACTTTGGATCCAATTAAATCTTGACCAATAGGTAACACAGCGTTTAGTCAAATAATCTATAAGACCATTCCTTGGAACATAACTTGGGGCAGCTTGTGGTGGATCCGTATTAAAGACTTCTCTCCAAAGGTCAATCGGAGGATCTAAAAGTATTTCGCCATGCTGAAGCAAATTCCCACCTTGCCAGTATTGAGCACTCCCAATTCTTTTGTTGCCTTGATCATCGATCAAATCCGCAATACTTGAGCTTGAAAAACAATTACCAGTGGGATGAGTAGATTTCTGTATTCCAAATCTCAAAGGATAATTAAGTGCAGCGAAACTTTCAATTAACCATTGACTTGCTTCCACATAAGCTTGGCGTTTTTTTCTTGGAGGTGATTGCCAGGCTAGAGAATAAGTTATTCCCCCTGCGTGAAGGACTGCGCCCCCACCACTAGGTCTGCGAACGATCTTTAGTTTTTTTTCTTTGGCTAGGTCGATCCATTTCTGAGGTAATTTTTTTTGGTGATATCCAATCGAAAGCCATATTCCTTTCCATTTATATAAACGTACTGACATTGAAATATCAGTACGTCTTCTAAGGTTTTCAAGCATCATTGCATCACAAGCCATCTGAGCAGGGCCACTGAAAGGAGACGAATTTATAATTTGAGCAGTTTGGACTAGATCTTGAGACATGTTTTTACCTAATCTTCATTGAGAAGGCCTTTTATGGCTTGACTTGAAAAGCTGGGTTTTATGTTGGGATTTATAAGAAAGTGCATTAATCCATGACAGGGTCTTGCGAATATCCCCATTTTTGATGATTTCAGTTGAGAATATATAAAGTTATTATGTTTTTCATGGAGACTTCAACCACTATTGATCTTGCCGGCCTTTGTTTAGTGGTGGTTATGCATGCAGGAGTTTTAGCTTTGAGATTAGGTATTAGCCTAAGTAGAGCCTAAAGAAACTACTTTATTGGCATTTTGCTTTCTTTTACGGTAAAAGCAGGTTAAGAGTATCTTTTAACATTTGTGCTACCTCAGGTACTAATTAACGAAGAAGTAAATCCATCTGCAATAGGGAGAAAGTCCCTTAGGGAGCATTCCAGGAAGAATGTTGCTTATGTTGATGCTGCTACTAGGGCTTCTGAATTCCAACTGCAAGAAGAACATCGAGAATTAACTTATGCTCTAATATCACTTTTTATAAAGTCAGGATTATTTGTCATTGCAATAGCAAGTTTACTAAATTTAGGAATTGCTTCACATCAAAGAATCAATCGAAATAACGAAATTACATCCGTTCTTAAGGTAGAAACAGAAAAACTAACAAGATTGCATCTAAGATTTGATAGCTTGTTCTCGATAGGAGGAAAAGATCGGTTAATGGAAGAGCAAGATCAGTGGATAGCCCCTAAAAGCAGAAGAATTATTTGGCATTAATTTTTCTGTTGTAAAATCTTTTATCTTGAAGGTATTAGACTGTGAACTAATGAGATGTTAATGAATCAGATATGTCTTCATTTCAATCTGCTCCAGGTACTGTTCTTATAACTGGAACAACATCCGGTGTTGGTTTGTATGCAGTAAAAGCTTTGATTGATCTTGGCTGGAAAGTTATTACAGCAAATAGATCGCCTCTAAAAGCTGAAAAAGCAGCAGTGAAATTAGGCCTGCCATTTGCCTCCCCCAATCAACTAGAACATATTTATATAGACCTTTCAGATTTAAACAGTGTTCGTCAGGGAGTGAGGAACCTTTTAGATTCTTTGGAAGGACCTTTGGATGCATTGGTTTGCAATGCAGCAGTTTATAAGCCAAGACTGTCAAATCCCGAGCGATCATCTCAGGGTTATGAATTATCTATGGCAACAAATCATTTTGGTCATTTTCTTTTGATTCAACTTTTATTAGAAAGCCTAAGTAATTCCAAACGACCTGTTTGGCAAGGAAGATCATGGGGGGTTGAATCTTCAAGATTAGTGATGCTAGGAACAGTAACTGCTAATTACAAAGAACTTGGGGGCAAGATTCCTATCCCTGCTCCAGCTGATCTAGGCGATTTGTCAGGATTTAAGCAAGGTTTTACTGATCCAATTTCGATGGCAAGTGGGAAACGCTTTAAGCCTGGGAAAGCCTATAAAGACAGCAAGCTTTGCAATATGATTACTATTCAAGAACTTCATAGAAGATTTAGAGATTCGTCGGTTGTTTTTAGCTCTCTATATCCTGGCTGTGTTGCAAATACAAAGCTTTTTAGAAATACACCAAAGCTTTTTCAATGGCTTTTCCCTTTATTCCAAAGGTTTATAACAGGTGGTTTCGTAAGTCAATCTTTAGCTGGCAAGAGAGTTGCACAGGTTGTATCCAACCCGGAATTCAGCGCATCTGGAGTTCACTGGAGTTGGGGAAATAGACAAAAGAAGGATGGAGAGCCGTTCTCTCAGAAATTATCTGAACGTATTACTGATCCAGTAACTGCTAAAAATGTTTGGGACTTCTCTCTAAGACTTGTTAAAGCTAATTAGCTGGCTCAAATAGGATTCAAATTTAATCAAAACCTAACAAGTCGAATATCTCTCTGTCTTTTAGAGGCTCTGCTTCCAAAGGTTCAACATTGTTAATCATTTTTTGTGCAAGTGAAAGGTATTCATTCTGAACTTCAATCACTCCTTCTTCTTCAGGATCCATTTCAAAAATTGTGCATTTTTTAAGTCTTGAACGACGAATTGCATCGACATTTTTAAAATGAGCCATCGTCTTTAAACCTGTCTTCTCATTAAATTTCTCTATTTGATCTAATTCAGCCGAACGATTTGCAATTACTCCACCAAGACGTACTTTGTAGTTTTTGGCTTTAGCATTTATTGCTGCAACGATACGATTCATAGCAAAAATCGAATCAAAATCATTTGCTGTAACTATCAAACAATAATTGGCATGTTGTAAAGGTGCTGCAAAACCACCACATACAACATCTCCAAGAACATCAAAAATAACTACATCTGTGTCTTCAAGAAGATGGTGCTCTTTTAAAAGTTTTACAGTCTGTCCTGTTACATACCCTCCACAACCTGTGCCTGCTGGCGGACCACCACTTTCAACACACTGAACACCATTAAAGCCCTCAAACATAAAGTCTGTTGGACGAAGTTCTTCGCTATGAAAATCAACTTCTTCTAGAATATCGATAACTGTAGGCACCATCTTATGAGTGAGAGTAAAGGTGCTGTCGTGCTTTGGATCACAGCCAATTTGCAATACCTTTTTGCCTAATTTTGAAAACGCAGCAGATAGGTTTGATGAAGTGGTTGATTTACCAATTCCACCTTTGCCATATACAGCGATAACAAGCGCCCCTTCTTCTATATTTACTTTGGGATCAAGCTTGACTTGAACGCTGCCTTCACCGTCTGGACGATTAGTTAAAGTTGCAGTCATTAATTCCTCGAACTAATTCAAACAATTGTTTATTCATTTAAGCAGGAATATCATTAGTTAGTAAATGTTTGCTTAATTAGATACAACTAATTTTTAAAAGAGTTTTGATACCTAGACATTTCAAAAGCTAAAAGATAACAATAGGGGTAAATACTCATAACAATAGCGCTATCTTATGGCAAAATTTATTTCGAAAAATGAGCCTTTGCGTCTAGCAAGGTTTCTCCATCAATTGCCTTGCAACCAACTTGAAGGGCATATTTCTCAGTATTTCTTCTTACTTTCCCTCTAACAAAGAAGGGGATTTTAGATAACTCTAACTCCCCTTCTGCAGTCCAAATAAGACCTTTTTTGGAAGAAGTCTGATTGTTTGTGTTTGCATCTTTATTAATTTCTCTAGAGGTTTCTTCTGATTGATTTGTATGACCTCCCAGGTGCCCTAAGTGACTTTGATGCCCATCTTTGAATTCAAAATCATGACGGAACATTCCTATTAGGTGCTCTTCCAAGCCCATCATTAAAGGGTGAACCCAATCGTCAAAAATTACATTGGCACCTTCCCATCCCATCTGAGGGCTATATCTCGCCGGAACGTCCTGAACGTGCATAGGTGTGCTTATTACTGCGCATGGGATGCCTAGCCTTTTCGCGCTATGCCTTTCCATTTGAGTTCCAAGAACTAGCTCTGGAGCTGAATCTTTAATGGCTTCCTCAACTTCTAAATAGTCGTTTGTTATTAAAGCTTCTAACCCAAGTTCTTTTGCTGCAGATCTAACTTTTCGAGCCATTTCTCGACTATATGTTCCCATCCCTACTACTTCAAAACCGAGCTCTTCATTCGCAATTCTTGCGGCAGTTATAACGTGGGTTCCATCACCAAAAATGAAAACCCTTTTTCCTGTGAGGTAGTTGGAATCAACTGACTTTGAATACCATGGCATCTTTGATTGCTCAGCTCTTTTGCTTAGCATTGATACATCAAGGCCCAGCAAGGAATAAAGTTCTTCAAGAAAATCTTGCGTTGCGTTTACTCCTATAGGAACAGTTGTCGTGAATGGGGTTTTGAAATTACGTTCAAGCCAGATGCATGTTGATTCAGCAATTTCGGGATAAAGGCAAACATTTGCATCGGCTTTTGGGAGTCTAATTAAATCGCTAGGGGCTGCGCCTAATGGGGCAATTACATTTATATCAATTCCATTTTCGCCAAGGATCTTTTGTATCTCTAATACGTCATCTCTGCACCTGAATCCCAGCAAAGAAGGACCTAGCAAATTTACCCTTGGTCGTCTCCCTTCTTCTTTCCAGGAAGTTTTAGGTTGGCTTGCATATTCTTCTGCATTGTCTTTCAAGAGACCTCTAACTAATTGGTAAAAAGTTTCAGCTGCGCCCCAGTTTTCTTTCTTGCTATAAGCCGGAAGCTCTAGGTTGATTATAGGAAGGTTTAACCCCATCCCTTTTGCTAGAGATCCTGGTTGGTCTTGAATTAATTCAGCTGTACAACTTTCACCAACAAGTAAAGCCTCAGGCTTAAAGCGTTCGACCGCTTCAGAAATATGACCCTTGACCAATTCTGCTGTATCGCCTCCTAGATCTCTGGCTTGAAAAGTTGTATAGGTAACAGGAGGCCTGGAACCTCTCCTTTCAATCATTGTGAAAAGAAGATCAGCATATGTATCTCCTTGCGGAGCATGCAAAACATAATGAAGTCCTTTCATTGATGTTGCGATCCTCATTGCACCTATGTGAGGGGGGCCTTCATATGTCCAAAGTGTTAATTCCATAGGTTTAAGTAGTTTCTAGTTCTTTATGTGAGAGGAGGTTGTGCCGATGTAATGGTCTGGCGAATAGTTCAGCAAGGTCTGAGGCTTGGTCAATTCCATGAATTGGGCTAAACACCATTTCAATAGACCATTTTGTTGAGATGCCTTCTGCTTCTAGAGGGTTAGCAAGTCCCATACCACATACAACTAGATCGGGATTACTTTCCCGAACACGATCTAGCTGCTTTTCTACATGTTGACCTTCAATAATTCTAGTATTTTCAG
>QCPK01000036.1 GCA_003212555.1 Prochlorococcus sp. AG-436-K22
CATGTTTTTAAGGCACTTTCAAGGTTGAACAAAGTTTTTTTACCTACTGCATGGTAGATTCCGCGGGCCTTTGGAGCATAGGATCCTTTGTTGGTATCCTCACCTGTTACATCTGATGCTGACTCCCGAAATGGAGATAGTGACTTGTGTTCAAGTGTTGATACCAGTGAAAGACCAAAGCTTTCAGCGGACCTTGGCTCTCCAGAAATTAGTTCTGGAGATGTATCTCAGGAATATGTGTTGCTTCAGCTACGCATATTCAGGATTAACTTGGCTGTAACAGCGTTTGCAGTTCTAGTTTCCATCCTTTTTGTTGGTTTAAATGCTGCTATTAGTCTTCTTTTGGGAGCATGTTCAGGAATCATTTATTTGCGGCTACTAGCCAAAAATATTGGCTCTCTTGGTAAATCTTCATCTTCGGTTGGCAAGGTCCAATTGATTGTTCCGGCAGCACTAGTTCTTGTAGTTTCAAAAGTACCTGAACTTCACTTGCTTCCTTCTTTGGTAGGTTTCTTGCTGTACAAGCCATCTTTAATTATTCAGTTTTTACTTGAGCCTTATGCTCAAAAAAAATCTGAGTAATTGTCTTTGAGATACTTGTTCAAGGCTTTACTAAGACACAATGTCGCTATTGCGACTTTTCATTTCTTTAAAAATGGGTACCTCTCCATTTGTTTTACCGTTTGCTGCTCTTGAAGTTGGTCAACACCTTTATTGGCAGATTGGGAAATTAAGGATCCATGGTCAGGTTTTTATGACCTCATGGATTCTTATTGGTGCTTTGCTAACTCTTGTTGTAGTTGGCACCAAAAAGATGGAACGTGACCCTAAAGGCGTTCAAAATTTACTTGAGTTTCTTTGGGATTACATCCGCGATTTGGCTCGCACTCAGATTGGAGAAAAAGTCTATAGAGACTGGATGCCATTTATAGGCACTCTTTTCTTGTTCATCTTTGTGAGCAATTGGGGAGGAGCCTTGATTCCATGGAAGTTAATCGAACTCCCAAGTGGAGAACTAGGAGCACCTACGGCTGATATAAATACAACCGTCGCACTAGCTCTTTTGGTGTCACTTTCTTACTTTTATGCGGGCTTGAGCAATAAAGGATTGCGTTACTTCGAGTACTACGTTCATCCAACACCTATCATGCTCCCGTTTAAGATTGTTGAGGATTTCACTAAGCCGCTTTCTCTTTCCTTCCGTTTATTTGGAAACATATTGGCTGATGAACTTGTTGTTGCGGTACTTGTTTTTCTAGTACCACTTGTTCTTCCGGTACCAGTTATGTTCCTTGGTTTGTTTACTAGTGCTATTCAAGCCCTGATTTTTGCAACTCTCGCTGCTTACTACATTGGTGAAGCAGTAGAAGAACATCATTAATCAAAACTTTTGTTGCTAGAAATTATTTATTTTTCTGGCAAACCCCTTGCGAATAGGTTCAATTTTTTTTGAACTCATCTTATTAATTATGAGATGGACCCCTCGCAGGTATAAACTCCCGGTTTCTCTTAATACGCGCTTAGAAGGCGCTCCAAATCTTTAGCTCAATTATGGATTCCATTACCACCGCCGCTTCTGTTGTTGCCGCTGGTTTAGCTGTAGGCCTTGGCGCTATCGGCCCTGGTATCGGTCAGGGTAGCGCTGCTCAAGGAGCAGTAGAAGGCATTGCACGCCAGCCTGAAGCAGAAGGCAAGATCAGAGGTACTTTGCTTCTTTCTTTTGCTTTCATGGAATCGCTAACCATCTATGGCCTAGTGGTTGCTTTGGTTCTGCTATTTGCTAACCCATTTGCTGGTTAAAGAACTTCAAATCGGGAGGTAGATCTTTAAACAAACTATTTCGTTTGGTTTTAGATCTTCCTCAAAGCTGATTTGAATTTTTTCTCCAAGCTCTTAATACTTGCTTAAGAGTCTTTTTTAACTCACGCTCGCCTGCTAAATGAACAGCTTGCTTATCTTTGGTGCTAGTGAGGGAGGTCTATTCGACTTTGATGCAACTCTGCCTCTAATGGCAGCTCAGGTTGTACTCCTCACCTATATTCTTAACGCTCTTTTCTTTAAACCTGTCGGTAAGGTTGTTGAAGAAAGGGAAGACTATGTTTTAACTAGTCGTACCGAGGCTAAGAAGAAGCTCTCTGAGGTTGAAAAACTCGAGAATGATTTAAAAAATCAGCTAAAGGGAGCCCGCCAGGCTGCTCAAAAAGTTATTGCTGAAGCTGAAGATGACTCTGACAAGCTTTATAAGGAAGCTCTCTCTTTAGCTAACTCTGAGGCTAATGCTTCTAGAGAGAAAGTAAGAAGAGAGATTGATTCTCAACGAGAATCTGCTCTTAACCAGCTTAAGTCAGATGCTGACAAGCTTGGCGATTTGATTGTTCAAAAGTTATTGGCAGCTAAATGAACTATTCACTTATTTTTGCAACTGAAGGATTTGGTTTAAATCTCAATTTATTTGAGACCAACTTACTTAATCTTGCTGTTGTCGTATTTGGTCTTTATAAATTTCTTCCTGGTTTCTTAGGTAGCATGCTTGAGAGACGTCGATCTTCAATATTGCAGGATCTTAAAGATGCTGAAGATCGTTTGGATGATGCTTCCAATGCCCTTAAACAAGCAAAATTAGAACTTGCATCTGCTGAGAAGAAAGCTGACAAAATTAGAAGTGATTGCCAGGCTAGAGCAGAGTCAATTCGCTTAGAGAGCGAAAAACGTACTGTCTTAGAAATGGCGCGAATAAAACAAGGTGCGGCTTCTGATCTCAACTTAGAAGCTTCAAGAGTCAGCAATCAACTTCGAAGAGAGGCGGCTGAATTAGCAATTGAAAAAAGCCCTTTCTACTCTTTCAGGAAAACTTGATGAAAAAACTCAAGACAAGTTTTTAAGACAGTCAATTAAAAATATTGGAGATATTTAGATGCCATTACTTAATAACATCACTACTCCATACGCAGAAGCATTCCTTCAAGTTGCTGAAAGTCGTAACGAAGTTGATCAGATAGTTGATCAGTCAAAGTCATTACTTGAACTTTGGGCACAATCTCCAGACTTTAGTGATGCTATGTCATCACCTGTTCTTGAAATCGAGAGTAAGAAAAAAGTTCTTGAGAAGATCTTTGCTAAAGAAGTTTCTCCTTCTTTGATGAACCTCTTGAAATTACTTGCTGATAGGCAGCGAATAGGTTACTTGAACTCAGTTCTTGAGAGGCTTCTTGAGCTTTATCGTGAACAACGTAATATTGCTCTAGCAACAGTAACTTCAGCAACTTCATTAACTGAAGACCAGCAAGATAAAATTCTTAAGACGGTTCAATCAGTAGCTGGCACTGACAATTTAGAATTAGATCTAAAAGTTGATCCTACCTTGATTGGAGGTTTTATTATCAATGTTGGCTCTAAGGTCATCGATGCAAGCCTTTCAGGACAGGTGCGTCGCTTGGGCCTTGCGCTTGCAAAGGTAAGCTAGCTCAATCAACTTTCTTCTTCATTCCTTTCTTTTCACCACTCTCTCACTTTAACTACATCCCCCTCCCATGGTTTCTATACGTCCCGACGAAATTAGTTCAATCCTGAAGAAACAGATTGCTGATTATGACAAGTCTGTGTCAGTCAGCAATGTAGGTACTGTTCTCCAAATTGGTGATGGAATCGCAAGAGTTTATGGCTTACAGAAAGCTATGGCTGGGGAATTAGTTGAATTTGAGGATGGGACCGAAGGAATTGCGCTGAACTTAGAGGATGACAATGTAGGGGTCGTTCTAATGGGAGAAGCCCTTGGAGTTCAAGAGGGAAGTACTGTTAAGGCAACTGGGAAAATTGCTTCTGTTCCTGTTGGTGATGCAATGTTAGGGAGGGTTGTTAACTCTCTTGGGCAACCAGTAGATGGTAGTGGAGAAATTGCTACCAGCGATTCTCGTTTAATTGAGTCAATTGCCCCTGGGATTATTAAAAGGAAATCGGTTCATGAGCCTATGCAGACTGGCATAACCTCTATCGATGCAATGATCCCTATCGGAAGAGGACAGAGAGAGTTGATTATTGGTGATCGCCAAACAGGGAAGACAGCTATTGCTATTGATACGATTATCAATCAAAAAGGACAAGATGTTGTTTGTGTGTATGTAGCGGTTGGTCAGAAGTCAGCTTCAGTTGCTCAAGTTGTTGAGGTCTTACGTGAAAAGGGTGCTTTGGATTACACAATTATTGTAAATGCTAGTGCTTCAGAAGCAGCAGCTTTGCAATATTTAGCACCTTATACAGGAGCTGCGATTGCTGAGCATTTTATGTATCAAGGGAAGGCGACATTGGTTATTTACGATGATCTAACTAAACAGGCACAGGCTTATCGTCAAATGTCTCTATTACTTCGTCGTCCACCAGGACGTGAGGCTTACCCTGGCGATGTTTTTTATTGCCATAGTCGTTTACTTGAAAGAGCAGCGAAGCTTTCTGATGCAATGGGTAGTGGCTCAATGACAGCATTGCCAATAATAGAAACTCAGGCTGGAGATGTATCTGCTTACATACCTACCAATGTTATTTCCATTACTGATGGTCAAATCTTCTTAAGTGCAGACCTCTTTAACTCCGGCTTGAGACCAGCTATTAATGTTGGCATTTCTGTGAGTCGTGTTGGTGGAGCAGCTCAAACCAAAGCCATTAAGAAAATTGCTGGTACTTTGAAACTTGAATTGGCTCAATTTGATGAACTTGCTGCATTCTCACAATTTGCCTCAGATTTGGATGAAGCTACTCAGCAACAGCTTGAAAGAGGAAAACGTTTAAGAGAACTTCTAAAACAAGCACAGTTTGCACCTTTGAACCTTGCTGAGCAGGTTGCTGTGGTTTATGCAGGTGTCAAAGGATTGATCGATGAAGTACCAGTGGATGAAGTGACAAAATTTGCTTCTGAACTTCGTGAATATCTCAAAACTAGTAAGCCTGAATATATTTCTAGAGTCCTTTCTGAGAAAAAGCTCAGTGATGAACTTGAATCAGTCCTTAAAGAGTCAATAAACGAGGTTAAATCCTCGATGTTGGCATCTGCTTAACCCTAAGGCTATCCAGGAGATTTTTATTAAATGGCAAACCTAAAGGACATTCGAGACAGAATTGTTTCTGTTAAGAACACTCGTAAGATTACTGAGGCAATGCGCTTGGTCGCAGCAGCCAAGGTAAGACGTGCTCAGGAGCAAGTGCTGCGGAGTCGTCCTTTTGCTGATCGCTTGGCAAGAGTTCTGGAAAATATACAGTCACGTATGCAGTTTGAAGCGGCTGACTCTCCTCTTCTTAAAAAACGTGAGGTTAAGAAAGTTACTTTGCTTGCAGTGACTGGGGATAGAGGACTTTGTGGTGGTTACAATACTAATGTGATCAAGCAAACTGAGCAGCGTTATCAAGAACTTCAAAGACAGGGATTTGAAATTAACTTGGTACTAATTGGTCGAAAAGCTATTACTTATTTTCAGAATAGAAGTAGTCAGTATATTATTAGTGCTTCCTTTCAGGGACTTGAGCAAGTCCCAACAGCTATAGATGCTGAAGAGACGACTAGTGAAGTCTTGTCAGAGTTTCTTTCTGAAAGTACTGATCGGGTAGAGGTTATTTATACAAAGTTTATCAGTCTTGTAAGTTGTAACCCAGTTATCCAGACGCTTCTCCCTCTTGATCCTCAGGGGATTGCTCAAGAAGATGACGAGATTTTTCGAATTACAACTAAAGACAGTCGCCTAGTTATAGAAAAGGATTTAGCGCCTCCAAATGAAGAGCCCAAGTTGCCTTCTGATGTTGTATTTGAACAAAGTCCAGATGATTTATTGAACTCTCTTTTGCCCTTATATTTGCAGAACCAACTTCTTAGAGCGTTGCAAGAAGCAGCAGCTTCTGAATTAGCAAGTCGCATGACTGCAATGAATAACGCTAGTGACAATGCAAAGGAATTAGCTAAAACCTTAAGCCTCACATATAACAAAGCTCGCCAAGCAGCAATTACTCAAGAGATTCTTGAGGTCGTTGGTGGATCAAATGCATAATAGAAGAGTTTAAAGTAGGAGTAGATGTGAGACTTAAGTCTCTTGAATTAAAACTTGACTGGTCAGAGACACTAGTGATTCAAGATCTTCGTAGCTATGTAGTAGAGGAATTAAGGAAGTTTGGTGTTCCCATTCGATGGGCGATTACAAGTATTTCTGCTTCTTCTGAACCTGGGTGTACCCGGCAATTAAATATTGAAGCTGTTGTCATAATTACTTGAACAAGTGAATCCTTATACACCATTCCCTACTCTTTTGCTAATTCCTACGGGGATTGGTTGTGAAGTTGGAGGTTTTGCAGGTGATGCTATTCCATCTGCCCGTTTGCTTGCAGCGGCAAGTGGGTGTTTGATTACGCATCCTAATGTAATGAATGGAGCTTCTCTTTATTGGAATGATAAGAGGATCCAATATGTTGAAGGTTTATCTATTGATCGATTTGCATGTGGTGATCTTTTATTGCGGCCTTCTATTAGCCAAAAAGTAGGTGTATTAATCGATGCAGGTTTAGAACCAGAAATTCTTCAGAGACATTTACAAGTAATTGATGGTTGTCGTGCAACCTTGGGCCTTGATATTGGCCCAGTAATTCTGACAGAAACTCCTTTAGAGATATCTACTACGACATCAATGAGTGGAGCCAGTTGGGGCGAACTCATTAGCTTGGAGCCATTATTAAAGGCAGGAGAGAGATTGAAAGAAGAAGGTGCAACTGCTATAGCTGTTGTTACTAGATTCCCTGATGACACAGAGCCTAAAGGCTTAGATGCTTATCGACAAGGTAAAGGAGTGGATCTGATCTCAGGTTGTGAGGCTGTAATTAGTCATGTATTGGTTCATCATTTGTGCATTCCATGTGCTCATGCTCCCGCATTAGCCCCAATAGAAATGGAAGTTTGCTTAGATCCTCGTGCTGCAGGAGAAGAATTGGGGCACACATTCTTGCCATGTGTTTTAGTTGGACTAAGTCGTGCACCTGATCTGGTCAAGCTTGAGGTTTTAAAACAAACTACTCTTTTAGATCGTTCAGCATTGATCAGCATTGATCAGCTTGGAGCTGTAATTGCTCCTCAGGGTGCGTTAGGTGGAGAAGCCGTTTTAGGATGTATTGAGAGAGGTGTTCCCCTTATTGTTGTTTCAAATCCAGGGATTTCAAAAGTTGGTTTGGAAGCTTTAGGAGTAATAGCTGGAGAAAATATTAATAGAAGCATGGATGTGTTTATTGCCTCTAACTATTTGGAGGCGGCTGGACTTTTATTTGCATTGAGAGAAGGCATTTCTATTTCTTCTTTAAATCGACCAGTTGAAAGAGTTTCTTTGACATAGGCCTTTTCAATTCAGGCATGCCATTGGATGCCTTGGCTGGATTCCAAGAGCTTTTGCTACTCCTGGATGGCAAACTGAACCCCCTATTGTATTAAGTCCAGAAACAATCTCTGGACGTTCAGTAAGTGCACCCTCAAGTCCTCGACCTGCAATTCCTAGAATATATGGCAGGGTAACACTTACTAACGCTTCAGTTGATGTAAATGGCACAGCACCAGGCATATTGCTTACTGCATAATGCTGAATGCCTTTAATATTTATTGTAGGTTTAGTGTGAGTAGTCTCAACACTTGTAGCAATACAGCCACCTTGATCGATCGATACATCTACAATAACCGAGTTGAGTTTCATTTGAGAAACCATACTTTCATCTACTAGTGTTGGTGCTCTGCCACCTGGGGTAAGTACAGCACCAATAACTAGATCAGCTGAAGGTATGAGCCTTTCGAGGAGTCCCCTACTGCTTACGATGCTTTCTAATCGACCTCGTCGATGAGCCTCAAGTTTACGTAGTCGTTCCGGTGATCTATCTAGCAGCATTACCTCTGCATCCATAGCAGCCGCTAACCTAGCCGCATTCCATCCTACTGTCCCTGCCCCTAGCACAATAACTCTTGCAGGCCTGACTCCAGTACATCCTCCAATAAGAATTCCCCTGCCACCGTGAGGCTTCTCAAGTAAATGTGCACCCACTTGTGCTGCCAGCCTACCAGCGATTTCACTCATAGGCGCAAGTAAGGGTAACGTTCCACCTTCCATTTGCACTGTCTCATAACCTATGCTGGTTGTACCTGCTTTTAACAAGGCTTCCCCAACTTTTGGATATGCCGCCAAATGCAGATATGTTAATAGAACCATATCTTCTCTAAGCAACTTATATTCTTCTTCTTGGGGCTCTTTTACTTTGACGACAAGATGAGCGGACCAGGCTCCATCACGATCAACAATGGTGGCGCCTGCTTCAGCAAAGGAGTTGTCAGTAATCCCTACTCCCTGGCCTGCCTCTGATTGCACTCTTACCTCAAGCCCTTGGGTTACAAGTTCCTTTACACCGTCAGGAGTAATTGCAACTCTAAGTTCATCTGATTTGATTTCTTTAGGGATGCCAATACTTGAAATTGGCGCTGATAAGACTGATGAGGACATGTAAGTTTTTTAGAGAGAATTCCTTTCGGTTTGATTTTTTAGTTTATTTCCTATTATGTTGATGCAATAGGTTTTCTCCAACCACTACCAAATGCTTGGTCACTTACTTTTAACACGGGAGGAGCCTGGCGCCTTTTAAATTCAGCTTGTTTGAACAACTTTTGGACTCTTTGTCTTAAATCTGTCCCATGTTCTTGGTTGGCAATTGATGTTTGTTGATCTTGTTTTTCGATTAGCTCTTTGAGAATTGGATCAAGAATTTCATAGTCAGGTATTGAGTCACTGTCAAATTGATTCGGACTCAGTTCTGCGCTAGGAGGTTTAGTTAGGATTGAGTTGCCTACTAGAGCTCCACTCCTTGGGAGCATTAAAGAGGTTCTGCATTGAGAAGCCTTGTCGCTATCAAGCCAGTTACATAGCTTGAAGACGCTGGTTTTATAGAGGTCTCCTATAACAGAGAGACCACCATTCATATCACCATAGAGTGTGCAGTATCCAACAGCGTACTCTGACTTGTTACCTGTCGATAAAAGTAGATGCTTTTGATTATTTGCTATTGCCATTAAAAGGGTCCCCCTGATACGTGCTTGAAGATTTTCAGCAGTTAACCCTTGAGGGACTTCTCCTAGGGGCACTTTAAGACTTTGGTCATAACTTTGCATTAATGCCGTGATGGGTATTGTCTCTGTGGGAAGACCTAGCCTTTTAGAAAGCTCTTTGGCATCTTGAACAGAGCTTTCTGAACTCCATGGTGATGGCATTAGTATCGCTAAGACATTCTCTGCACCAAGAGCGGCACAGGCAATAATTGCCACTAATGCAGAGTCAATCCCACCACTTAAGCCAAGTACTACACTCTTGAATCCACACTTCTTAACGTAATCACGTAAGCCTAGTACTAATGCATTTAGAAGTAATTCTTCTGTATCTGGGATGGCTAGAGAGGAAGCTTCCTTTGTATAGCTATAGTCCCAGAAGGCAACCGACTCTTGACATAAAGGGAGCGAAAAAGTTGTTAGACCTTCGTGATTAGTGACAAAACTCGAACCATCAAAGATCAATTCATCATTTCCACCGACTTGATTGAGATATATAACTGGACAGTTAAGACGCTTAGCCGCTTCCCCTGCTATTTGTTGACGTATTAATCTTTTCGTATAAGTAAACGGGGAAGCCGATAGATTTAAAAGTAGATCTACCTTTCTCGTAGCAAGACTAGC
>QCPK01000037.1 GCA_003212555.1 Prochlorococcus sp. AG-436-K22
GGTTTTGGACGCCAAAAAGGTCAAGTTGAACGCTATAGGGGTTCAGAATTCACTGTTGAATTTCTTCAGAAGCTCAAAATAGAAGTTGTTGTGAATGATGAGAATGTGGAAGGAGTTTTAAAAGCATTAGCAGAAGCTGCAAAAACAGGCGAAATTGGTGATGGAAAGATTTTCATCTCGCCCATTGAATCCGTTCTAAGGATTAGGACAGGAGAAACCGACGACTCAGCGCTTTAATTGCAAAGTGCTTTTAACCAGCTTCTGCAGATCAAGTGTCTGCTCAATGCTATTAGATCCAATCCAGAGAAGATATTCATGATTACCTGCAGGACCAGTTAATGGTGATGCAATCAAGCCTTTTATTATCCATTTTTGTAACCTTGCAAAATCAATAACTGTAGTTAATGCCTCTAGGTGAAACTTTTCTTCTCTAACAACTCCTCCTTTTCCTACGCGGTCGCGACCAACTTCAAACTGAGGTTTCACCAACAGTACAGCCTCTTGATTACTTGCATCTAAAAGAGATTTAATTGCTGGCAAAACAAGTCTCAAAGAAATAAAAGACAAATCTGCTACAGCAAGACTGGCACGCGGTTCAGAAGACTTATATAAATCTTCGCTTCTCAAGTTTCTAATATTGGTTCGTTCTCTCAAGACCACTCTTGAATCATTCCTAAGAGACCACGCAGTCTGTCCATAACCAACATCAATCCCATAAACAATAGATGCTCCTCTTTTTAATAAACAATCCGTAAAACCGCCTGTAGAGATGCCTGCATCTAAACAGACTCTGTCGGAAATTTGTATGGGAAATTTATCCAGAGCTGCTTCCAGCTTCTCGCCCCCACGAGATACAAATTTAGGGGAACTTTCAACTTTGAAATCTAGGTCTTTTAAAACTTGCTGTCCAGGCTTATCAAAAATGTTCCCAGCAAGATCTCTGACTTTTCCAGCTCTTATTAGTTTCTGAGCCTTTTCTCTTGATTCAGCAAGCCCTTTAGTTAGCAAGTGAACATCAAGTCGGTTTTTTTTGGTCATATCGTCATAAAAGCAAACAAGAAACCGAATAAAAACTGTAGAAGTTGATGAATTTAGAAAATCTACTAGAAGATCATTGTCATTAACATCCCAAAAGGACGTGACGGGTAAACGCTCTAATTCATCCCAAAAAAGAAACAGTCCAAGAAAAGGGCGCCTTCATTTAATTGCAATGAAGCAAGGTTCCAATCTATTAGAGCTATTTCAACCAGGAAGTTTTGTTAGGTTAAAGAATCAACCTAAGGATTTACCACCTTTCCAATTAATTTCATGTAAAGGAGGAAGTTGCTTTGTTCGACAACAGACATGGGGCCAATATATTCATTGGGAAGTTGAGCACCACCGACTAAAATCAGCTTAACCAACAAGAACTAAGTTCTAGTTTTCTTGAAAAATCTAAATTCCTTTGATTGATCGTTACACACTCCCAGAAATGGGAACAATTTGGACAGAGCACGCCAAGTTTCAAAGTTGGCTTGATGTAGAACTTGCTGCTTGCGAGGCAAACCTAAAGCTTGGGAATATTCCAGGCAATGCAATGAAAGAGATCCGTGAAAAAGCTGAATTCAGCCCAGAACGGATTCTTGAAATTGAAGCAGAAGTCCGTCATGACGTTATTGCTTTTCTAACAAATCTCAATGAAAACATTGGAGACTCGGGACGTTTTATTCACGTCGGCATGACAAGCAGTGATGTTCTAGATACTGGGCTTGCCTTGCAACTAAAAGCTTCTGTCAAATTATTAATTAAAGAAATACAAAACCTTCAGTACATAATTCGAGAAAAAGCATGTGAACATAAAACAACAGTAATGATAGGGAGGTCACATGCAATCCATGGCGAACCTATTACCTTTGGCTTTAAACTTGCTGGATGGTTAGCTGAAACTAATCGAAATAAAAAAAGGCTTGAGTTGCTCGAGGAAGAAGTTTCTGTTGGACAAATCAGTGGTGCAATGGGAACTTATGCAAATACAGACCCTGAAATTGAAAGAATTACATGTGCTTCTCTGGGGTTAGCCCCTGACACCGCAAGTACTCAAGTTATTTCAAGAGATCGTCATGCAACCTATGTTCAAACACTTGCCTTGGTGGGCTCTTCACTAGATCGTTTTGCAACTGAAATAAGAAACCTTCAAAGGACGGACGTACTAGAAGTAGAAGAGGGCTTTGCAAAAGGTCAAAAAGGAAGCTCTGCTATGCCTCACAAAAGAAATCCAATTAGAAGTGAGCGTATTAGTGGTCTTGCAAGAGTTCTACGAAGTTATGTAGTCGCAGCACTCGAAAATGTATCCCTATGGCATGAGAGAGATATTAGTCATAGTTCCACAGAGAGAATGATGCTTCCAGATATATCAATTACATTGCACTTCATGTTGAGAGAAATGAGTGAAGTGATTAAAGAGCTAGGAATTTATAAAAAGAATATGACAAAAAATATGAATATCTACGGAGGTGTAGTTTTCAGTCAACGCGTACTTTTAGCTCTAGTGGAGAATGGTATGCAACGTGAAAAAGCATACAGATTGGTACAACAACATGCTCATGAAGCATGGAATAAAGAATCAGGAGATTTTCGAGCGAATCTTAATTCAGATAGATCAATCACCTCAATACTATCTACAGAGCAACTAAATAATTGCTTTAATACGGAAATACATCAATCTAATCTAGAGGTAATTTGGAAGCGCCTCGAGATCTAAAATTCTTCGTCAGTTAAACGATTTAATATGAACAACAGTAATTGGGATATCATCGACAAAAAATGACTGATTCATCTCGGCTAGAAAGTGACAGTATGGGTTCAATAGAGGTATCCAATCTTGCCCTCTGGGGAGCCCAAACTCAACGATCCCTTAGGAATTTTGCAATTGGAGACGATAAAATTCCTATCAAGCTTATTTATGCTTTAACTATAATTAAGCGATCTGCCGCAATAGTTAATTGTAAATTAGGTTTAATCACAGAACAAAAGAAAGATTTCATCATTAATGCTTGCTTAGAAATTCTTTCGGGTATTCATGACAAACAATTTCCCTTGAGTGTTTGGCAAACCGGTAGTGGTACGCAAACAAATATGAATGTAAACGAAGTCATATGCAATATTGCAGCATTAGACAATAACGATCCTTTAGGTAGTCATAGGACATTGCATCCAAATGATGACGTTAATCAATCCCAATCTACTAATGACGTTTTTCCAGCAGCCATACATATAGCTACTGTACAAGAAATTACTGATCATCTTCAACCTGAACTTAATCGACTCATTAATGCATTTGAGAAGAAAACAACTGAATGGAATGCAATAATCAAGACAGGTAGGACACACCTACAAGATGCTGTTCCTCTTACGCTTGGGCAAGAAGTATCTGCCTGGAAAGAGCAATTAGCAACTGCTAGTAAGAGAATAGAAGAAAGCATGAACGAACTTTTTCCTCTCCCTTTAGGTGGGACTGCAGTAGGGACAGGTCTCAATGCTCCAAAGGGGTTTGGAGAAAAGATTACCGAAGAGATTGCCACTTCAACCAAGCTTCCTTTCAGATCAGCAAAAAATAAATTCGCCATAATGGCTAGTCATGATGGATTAGTACAGGCAATGTCGGCGTTGAAACTATTATCTGTATCCCTATTAAAAATAGTCAATGATCTTCGCCTTTTATCTTGTGGCCCAAGAGCTGGCTTTGGGGAGTTATCACTTCCCGCTAATGAACCAGGTAGCTCAATAATGCCCGGCAAAGTCAACCCAACACAATGTGAAGCGATGGCAATGGTTTGTACTCAAGTGATAGCACTCGACAATGCAGTCACAATGGCGGGTGGAGGTGGACATCTACAAATGAATGCTTACAAACCATTGATAGGCTTTAATCTTTTGCAAAGCATTAGGCTCCTAACTGATGCCTGTAGATGCTCTCGCGTATCAATGGTTGAGGGGATACAACCTAATCTCCAAAAAATCGAGCATAACCTTCAACAGTCTCTTATGCTTGTTACAAGCTTAACTCCTGAGATTGGCTATGAGAAAGCCAGTCAAATTGCTCAATATGCTCATAAGAAAAATATAACTCTAAAAGAAGCGGCTAAGATATTGGGCCATGTTAATGAGAATGATTTCAATCGCATTGTCAATGTAAAGTTGATGACTGGCTCGGATTAATAAACGCTATTTATTTTGATTTCCTTGAATTTTCAAACGTTCTGTAGCAGGATCTAATGACTTTTCATGCTCTTTCTGTTCTTTCAAGACATCTTCTGCTTCACGCACAGGGAAGCGATTCATGGAATGTAATGCTTTTACAGCATTACGCTTAAGCTGCTTACTAGTTGCCATACAATAAGGAATTTGCGTCAGGAGGTCGATTGTACGACGTAAGACTCGCACAACGTCTCCCTCATCTAACGACGTATTCGCCATCAATCTATCCCAAGTTGAGCCATTAGCCCATTTTTCAACTAGTCCGATCAACTCGGTTTCAGAGTAAGCTGGAGTATTTAAACCATATCTCTCTTGAATTCGTAAAAGTTCCCGACGAATACTTGATAAATCTCTTAAGGCTTCCAAGGCTTGAGGAGATGCCGAAAATCCAGACCATAAATCAGGGCGATTCACTTCGGTGCTAACAGCCTGCAATACAGCAGCCAGCTGAGGAGGAGGCAATTCATCTAAATGACCACTCATTAAGACAAGGCCCAACCAAAGCTCATTATCTCCTCGTAATGCCCCAACTGTTTTACCTATCTCTGTAGAGTTAAGTTCTTTCAGACATCCAAAATATTGCAAAATCTCCAACAACGCTAAGAAAGTATCCCAATGGCGGTTTGCACGATGATGTATCAAATTTTGACGCTCTCTAATCTCAAGCTCAAGCTCTTCTATTCGTCTACGATGTTTTTTTAGTTTTTTACGATCACCCCATTGATGGGCTGGTAAACCTGCTAATTCTTCTTCTAATGAATGTACAAAGTTAGACTGAGAAATTACTTCTGAAGCAAGATCATACTGTGGAGTAGCCATATCATAAGTTTGTGCAGCCTTGTGAATAGCAGAAGCAATCAACAAGCTCTGACTGTCACCATGAATCACTTCATTTAAACGACTTATATCTGGAGCCTTTAAAGATTTTACATCTATACAACTAAGTTCTGCATGGAGACTCACTACTGACTGGCAAGCTATTAGAGTCCAAGCGTTGGAGTCTGTCAAGCACAAAAGATAAGACGAGTGGCCATGGTGCTGTTGTTTTGCAACAATGACAGCAGGCGTAACAAGGCCTTTGAAAGAAGGGGTCTTAACACTAATTAATGTTCCCACACTTGCAAATTGTAATGCTGAAGTTAGTTCATTAACAAGAGTGTCTGCTGCTTGCTTTCGGAGAATTCGAAGCAACCTTCTTTCTTCTTTTAAACGGTCCCGACGCTTCTCATAATCTTCAAAATCATTCCATGGGATATCACCCGCCAAAACTTGCAGATCGGAAAGCCTAATACGTAATTGCTCCAACTGTTCTTCTTCGTCAAATAAGTCTAAACTCGCCAAATAGCAACCAAAACTCCTCTGCACTAATTCCCTTGATTTTTCTAAGTCATAACGCTGCAGCAGGTTTAGAACCATTCCATAACTTGGAGTAAATTGACTTACTAAGGGATTCGCATTGCAAGTAGCTAATTCCCCAGCTTCCCGAACACCTTCAAAACGACTTTGCACAGTTATGACATGGCCTTGCGAATCTAATCCTCTCCGACCTGCTCTACCAGCCATTTGTAAGAACTCACTCCCCATAAGTTGCCGATGGCCATTTTCAGTTCGCTTTGACAAAGTTGAAATAACTGTGCTGCGAGCAGGCATATTTATACCTGCAGCTAAAGTCTCTGTAGCAAAAACGACCTTAACTAAGCCCTGTTGGAATAATTCCTCTATTAGTTCCTTCCACGCTGGCAGAACTCCAGCATGATGAGATGCAATACCACACCTAAGAGCATCCAGGTGTATTCCACTACGAATACCTTCCGAATTCTCCTTGATATACAAACTTAAACGAGCTTCAATCTGTGCTTGCTCTGCCTCTGACACTAAACACAATGAGTCTAAAAGATCTTTAACAGCTCTATCACAACCACGT
>QCPK01000038.1 GCA_003212555.1 Prochlorococcus sp. AG-436-K22
CGCTGCTTCTGCTGGAGTTGTTATGGCAGCACCAGGAGCTGCCGGTGGTGGTGAAGCTGCCGCTGAAGAAAAAACTGAGTTTGATGTTGTGCTTGAAAGCTTCGATGCTTCAGCCAAAATCAAAGTACTTAAAGAAGTAAGAAACGCTACTGGCTTAGGCTTAGGTGATGCAAAAGCAATGGTAGAGGCAGCGCCTAAAACCATCAAAGAAGGCATTGCCAAAGAAGAAGCTGAAGCCCTGAAAAAAGCAATAGAAGATGTTGGCGGCAAAGTAACTCTTAAGTAATTCCAGCTATTATTTGAGAATAAGGTCTATCATCTGTTCTCTATCGCCGGTCGTATTTGGCCGGCTATTTTTTTCAATGCTCAAATCACATGGTCGCGTAATAGCAGCAGCTACTGATGGAGCTTGTAGCGGAAATCCTGGTCCAGGTGGATGGGGAGCACTCATACGTTTTGAAGATGGAACCGTAAAAGAGTTTGGTGGCTATGCAGCTCAAACAACAAATAATCGTATGGAACTTCAAGCTGCACTAGAGATTTTCAAGCAGTTAAAAATACTTGATAGGCACCCAACGCTTTCAATCCGAACAGATAGCAAATATCTTATTGATGGTTTTAATACTTGGATCAAAGGATGGAAAAAGAAAGGGTGGAAAACTGCTTCAGGGAAGAAAGTCCTTAATCAAGATTTATGGAAAGCATTAGACAACTCTCGTTTATCTAATGTGACTCTCCAATATGTCAAAGGCCATAGTGGTGATCCTGATAATGAACGAGTAGATGATATAGCGGTAAGCTTTTCAAAAGAAATTGCGATCAAACTTCAAGGTGATCATTAGTAGCAAGAATGGAAAATAAATTAGAAGCCAGGTTTTCTTCAAGTAATTTTGTTTATAAGCAATTCTTTGGGCACATCCTAGAAAAGGATGATGGAATTGATGCTGAGAAACTAACTCAACTTACTCTGAATAGTTTAGAGAAAGCTTCGCTTTATAGAAAATGGCCAGTTATATCAAACCTATTAGCTGAATTAGCAAAAGATCTACAAAGAAAGGATGCCAAACTAGAGCAAACTTTATTCGGATGTCACTTTAGCAATCCCTTAGGTCTAGCTGCAGGGTTTGACAAAAATGGAATTGCAGCCTCTATCTGGGAAAACTTTGGTTTTGGCTTTATTGAACTTGGTACGGTCACTTGGCATGCTCAATCAGGCAATGCCAAGCCAAGACTTTTTCGACTCTCAAAAGAAAAAGCTGCTTTAAATCGAATGGGGTTTAACAATAATGGAGCAGAAAAAATGAAAGAGACTCTTGAGAAGCAAAAGATACCCTCCCCAGGGAAGAGATCATCAATTATTGGACTCAACTTAGGGAAATCAAAAATAACTGCTCTGGAAGATGCACCTGATGATTATGCTTCTTCTCTGGAAATACTGGGATCACTTGCTGACTATGCAGTGATCAATGTCAGTTCACCTAATACACCAGGCCTACGTCAATTACAAGACTCAAAGCAACTAAGAAGATTAATCAAGAAACTTAGAGGCTTACCCGCTTGTCCACCACTACTTGTTAAAATTGCTCCGGATTTAGACAATACAGAAATCGATAAGCTCGCAAAAGTAGCCTATCAAGAAGAATTAGCGGGAATAATAGCCATTAATACTAGCTTAAATAGGCTAGGGTTAGGAGAGCGCATTATCATCCAAACTGGAAAGCCTCTACGCCTTGAGGAAGGTGGACTTAGCGGTAAACCTCTGCGTTCAAGAGCTGTAGACGTCATTAAAAGATTAAGAAAAAATGCCGGCGAAAAATTACCATTGATAGGTGTTGGAGGCATTGATTCTCCAGAAAGTGCTTGGGAGCGGATTAGCGCCGGTGCATCTCTTGTCCAGGTCTATACAGGATGGATCTTTCAAGGGCCTATTCTCGTTCCTAATATACTTGAAGGCTTAACCACTCAGCTCAATCGACATGGGTGCAATAATATATCAGAAGCGGTAGGCAGTCAGCTGCCATGGATTTAAGAAATACATTTTCTCAGCATAATGATACGCTGATACTTAAGCATGGTGGAAATCTAGAACAAGAAGCAAAAAGACTTGGGGTGAATATAAATTCTCTCATTGATGCCAGTGCGTCCTTAGTTCCTTTTGCCCTTCCGACTACTCTGCAAAATTGTCTTACCAAAGAGATCAATGGAACTGCTCTTAAAATCTATCCTGATAGGAGTTATTTAAAACTACGAGAAGCAATTAGTAAATTTCATAAAATCCACTCTTCTATGGTCTTACCAGGAAATGGTGCTTCTGAGATGATCACCTGGGCTGCTCGCGATGCATCTAATCATGGGGTTAGTCTTTTACCATCACCAGGATTCTTTGATTACAAAAGAGCACTTAGATGTTGGAACGGCAAATTTATAACTTGTCCCCTCCCCTTGACATGGAACTCTATTTTCCCTCAGGTCTTCCCATTAAAGCCAAAGGGAAAAGTTGTATGGGTGACAAACCCACACAATCCAACAGGACAATGTTGGAGTTTCGACTCTTTAAAGGCCTTACTTAATTCACAAAATCTAGTGATATGTGATGAAGCTTTTCTACCATTAGTTCCTGGTGGTGAGAAAGAATCACTTATTCCATTGGTAGCTAATCATCCCAATCTAATTGTTATTAGAAGTCTCACGAAACTTTTTTCCATTGCAGGGTTACGGCTAGGCTATGCAATTAGCTCTCCAATGAGACTTCAACAATGGCAAGAATGGAGAGACCCTTGGCCAGTTAATGGTTTAGCTGTCATGTTAGGAATTAACCTAATGAGCGAGGAGCAAGTCTTAGAAAAACAAATCAGAAAAGTTCAAAAGTGGGTCAAAGAAGAAGGGAGGTGGCTTCAAACAAACTTACAAAAACTGCCAAGTATCACCGCACATCCATCAGCTACTAATTTCCAACTAATAGAAAGTCATTTTTCCCTGAGAAGCTTCCGGGAAGCACTGGCTCACAAAAAAATATTACTCCGAGATTGTAGTTCTTTTGAAGAATTGGGAGAAAACTGGTTACGAGTTAGTCTCCAAGGGAAGTCTAATAATCGAAGAATTATTAAAGCTATGCAACAAGTTCTTAGATATACTTGCGAATAATATCGACTAAGCATAGATGAGCATCCCGAACGGCAATATTCTCCATGCCTTTACTCATTTCATTTAATAAAGTATTCCCTTGATAATCATCAGTACGAGAAGTTTCTAGCAAACGCACTATTGAATTAAGTAAAGGTTGACCGGCAGATACATTTTCATGAATTATCAATGCGCCCCCAAACTGGGCTATATAAGCAGCATTGAGATCCTGGTGATTGTCTGCTGCATAGGGGTATGGAATAAGAATTGCAGGGGTATGGCAAACTGCAAGTTCACTTAAGGCTCCAGCACCTGATCTACTAATGACAAGATCTGCATGATGCAATAATCCAGCAACTTCCTCAGTAAAAGTTCTTTCTACAAAGTTCGGATTATTAATACCTGATTTGTTGTCATTTATCCCAATGATATGAACTACTCGATATCCCTTCTTTAATAAAGAAGGTAAAATATTTCTCACCATTTTGTTTAATCCAACAGCACCCTGACTGCCTCCCAGCACAACAATCAAAGGGCTAATGTCAATAGGTATCCAAGAAGGCAAAGGGTGGGGATATAAAAATTCAGACCTCACAGGTGTACCAGTGAAAATTAGATTGCAGTTTTTCAAATGCTCTTTCGCAATAGGTATACCAAGAGCAACTTGATCACAAAACCTGCCTAACAAGCGTGTGACTTTCCCTGGGAAAGCATTCGACTCATGCAATATGATAGGAACCCTGCATAACTTAGAGGCAATAATTGTAGGTGCGGAGATATAACCTCCTGTCGTAAAAACAACTTCAATCTTTTTTCTTAGAATTAATCGAACAACAAAGACAATTGAAAAACATAATTTAATGCTTTGCATGAATCCTCTAATTCCTTTAGCTTGTAAGGCCTGCACAGGAATCGTGATCAGTTCATATTCTTGAGGTAAAACAGCTTGCTCTAGACGATCCTCAACTCCCAACCAACAGACATCCCAAGATTCAGGCAAGGCTTCTACAACTGATAGAGCAGGGTAAATATGACCACCTGTTCCACTAGCAGCAATTAGAAGCTTAGTCATAAAAAGTTCTTCAACATAACTACAATTAAGATAGAGATAACTCAAGTAAATCTGTGGTACAGAAATCGCTAAAGCCTATTTTGACTTCTGGGTTATTTATTCTCTTAAGTTTTTGCTCTGGTAATTTTTCACAAGCTAGAGACATTGAGGTTCTAACGCAAGAACTCGAGAAAACGTTTAACACTAAAAGTAAATCAGAGTTAGTCTATCTTTTCTCAGAAGAAATCGCTCGAGGACTAAGGCAAAAATATGATGCATTTCTAAAAGATTTTCCTAATGCAACATGGAATGTAAAGTTTCTCAAGGAGTTGCCTGATCAGCGGAAATTGCTTGAAATAATCGTCCAAGGTACAAAAGAAGGTAATGGTCAAAATTACAATCTGATATCAAAGCAACAAATAGCTATTTCAATCAGTAATGGGAAGGTGGTCAAAAAAGAAACTTTCAGCGACTACTCCATTCTTAAAAGTGGCAATAAAATGCTCAATGTGACAGTTCAGATACCAGATAGGGTTCTTACTGGATCTATCTATGACATAGATATAATTCTCGAAGAGCCTCTTGAAGACTCAATAATTGCTGGTGGTTTAATAGCTATTAATGATAGTAATCTAAGAAGAAATAACTCATACAAGGATATAGAGTTAATGCCACTAGGGTCTGGGGGAATATTTAAATCTGCGCGTGCACCATTCAAGCCAGGTGAACAGAGATTGGCTGCCTTAATAGCTCATCCACAAGGACTTATATCTATCACAAAAAAAATTAAAATAGTATCTTCGTCTAATGAGTTAATGCCTTAAATATTTCTAATTTAAAGCGAATCGTCTAATGCAGCTACACCTGGAAGGATTTTCCCTTCAAGCAATTCTAAACTGGCTCCGCCACCTGTGGAAATATGAGACATCTTTGATGCTAAACCAGCCTTTTCAACCGCTGCAACTGAGTCACCTCCACCAATAATTGTGCAACAACCTTTTGAACTCAAATCAGCCAAAGTTGTTGCAATAGCATTAGTACCTTTTGCAAATTTTTCAAATTCAAACACCCCCATTGGTCCATTCCAAATTACTGTTTTGCAATCTGCTAAAGCATCTTGAAATAATTTTATGGAATCAGGTCCGATATCTAACCCCATCCAACCTTCTGGTATAGAACTTATTTGAGCCAACTGACTATTAGCATTAGGCGCAAAATCATCAGCCAAAAGAACGTCGTGAGGTAAAAGTAATTCAACGCCCTTAAGCTTGGCTTTCGCCTCAAGAGATTTAG
>QCPK01000039.1 GCA_003212555.1 Prochlorococcus sp. AG-436-K22
AAACTAACTAGACATTCCAAAACAGATTGATATCGTTAAGAAAGCAAGTCAGAATTTTTAATGTCACCTAAGAAAAATGTGTTTCTTCTGCCTTTATCAATAGCCGCTTTTACTGCTTCAGCAATTCTAGGTAGTATCACTAACGCAGGGTCACAAGGCGTGGATATTTATTGTGTAATGCGCAATGGCGGCAATGATCATGAATCAAGTTGGTCGGCAGCTTATATAGCCCTTAAGAATGAAAGAGGGGGCATTTTTAAAATTTCTCCTAGACAAGCAGCCACAATTATTGTTCAACAAGTAGTTGGCAATCCAGAGAACTATCAAGATTGTGTTCAATACCTTGGTGATCTTTACCCTAAAGATGATAACCCTCCAGAAATAAAACCTAAGAATCCAGCACTCAAGACTAAGATTGAGAGATCTTCAGACGACTACATGGATAACCGATATAGCTATTAAAGTTTGTTTTAAAAGATCACATTGCTTTATTAAAAGCCATATCGAATACTCCAATAGGAAAGAGCGCGCATATTGACTAATGAAAAAAAAAAGCGATGATATTAATAAATAAAGAGATTGGATGCAAAATAGGAATGCAGTATTCTTAGAAGATTTTTGCCCAAAGTTAAGAGATAGGTGCTGGAGACAATCACTACACAATTTCACAGGCAAAAAATGTATTTATTGCGGAAACACCTCTGAATCAATAGATCATGTTATCCCCTGCAGCAAAGGCGGCTTGAGTGTTACTGAAAACTGTGTTCCAGCATGTTTGTCCTGTAATGGGAGCAAAACTGATAGTGAAGTCTTTTCTTGGTATCGACAGCAAGCCTTTTACGATCCACGAAGAGCTATGGCCGTAAGAGCATGGATAGATGGAGACCTTCGGTTAGCAATGAGACTCCTTCAATGGTCAGAACCTGAAAAAGGCTTAAACAAATTACAAACCAAAAACTTTGGTATGGAAACTGCTGCGTAATCCTTACCAAATCTGACAAGCACTAGCAGTATTGTATTTCTGACAAATAGAAGCAAACTCTTGTGGCTTTTCTAGTAAAAAGAAACTTGACATGCTTACACAACAAATAACTATTCCTAAAATAAATTTCAACCTATCTCGCTCTTCAATAGCAATAGTGCTTTGATGGATTTGTCGATCAAAGGCATTAGCTTCTTGCACGAGACTAGAGGAAGAACTATTCATCGGAAAATCATTCAATAATACATTTGTACTCATGCTTCGTGAAGTTGTCAAGCAATCAACCCCTCTCCCATCAAATTCCAAGATATTGATCTTTGGTGGTGGGTTTAGTGGTCAACATATAGCAAATGCTGCTAGACAATTGGGAACAGAGGTACTTTGCAGCCGAAGAGATCCAAGAAAAAAAGGAGCAGATTTTGCCTTTGACAGTGCACGTAAAACAGTAATATCAGACAAAAATTTTCATGGCGTTACTCATCTAATAAGTTGCGTGCCTCCTGCCAAAAACGGAGAAGATCCAGTATTGAAAAAATGCGGTCATATAATAAAAAATATACCCCTTAAATGGGCAGGATATCTTTCAACAACTGGAGTATATGGTGATTATAAAGGAGGCTGGGTAACAGAGAAAAGTGATGTCCACCCTACACAAATTAGAAGTGTTAGACGTCTTTCATGTGAACAAAAGTGGGAAGACTTAGGTATACCTTTGCAAATACTAAGACTACCAGGTATATATGGTCCAGGGAGATCAGCATTAGAAGCTGTAGCCTCCCAGGGAAATAGTATGGTTAATAAGCCAGGGCAAGTTTTCTCAAGAATTCATATTGATGATATTGCAGGCGCAATAATTCATTTAATAAATTTATTTTCAAAGGATATCTGCCCTCGAATTATTAATATTTCAGACAATTTGCCAGCAACAAATATAGAAGTGCTTTCCTATGCAGCCAGCTTACTAGATATGCCTGTTCCAGATATAGAATCTTTTGAAAGTGCTTCAAAAAAGATGAGTCCTATGGCCCTCTCTTTTTGGCAAGAAAATAGAAAAGTTAGCAACCATAAATTATGCAATGATCTAGGCTATAAATTAATTCATAATGACTATAGAGATGGTCTAAAAGACTGTCTAATGTATAATCAATCAAGCTAGAAATTATCTTTCTATTGTTGCAAATCTTTTTCCAAGCTATCAATAACAAACTCTGACCAAGTAACAGGTTTTTCAGGGTCAACTTGTGAGAAGCCAATATTATGAAATAGCTGACTCCACTTAATAATCAGCCAACCATCACGAAGACCAATCACCATCCCATAAACCAAAGTACCTAGCAGCAATAAACGAAACATGAATACAAAACAACAATATTCTAAACCCAACAATCAAGTAGTTATAGCGTTAGGGGACCCTGCGGGCATAGGGATAGAAATAACACTGAAAGCACTTGGCAGACCAGACTTGCCACAAGATATGCAGCCATTACTTGTTGGTTGTAAAAGCAATGTAGAACTTATATACACCCAACTGCAAGCCAAAGGAGTTAAAAATTTAGCAAATCCCAAAGAACTAAAGATTATTGATATTCCACTGCATGAAAAACTGAAAGCAGGTCAACCAACTAAAAAAACTGGGGAAGCAAGCTTTCATTGGTTAACAAAAGCAGCTGAAATAGTCCTAAAGAAAGAAGCAAGAGCTCTAATCACTGCTCCAATAGCAAAACATGCCTGGCAAGATGCTGGTTATGATTATCCAGGCCAAACAGAGCGATTGGCAGAACTTGCAGGCATAGATGGTCCCTCAATGCTGTTTACCGCAAAATCGCCACATTCGTCTTGGAGGTTAAATACCCTCCTTGCAACAACTCACATTCCTTTGGCTGATGTTCCCAGGAGTCTCTCCAAAGAATTAATAAATTCAAAACTCAATAGTCTTTTATCATTTTGTCAAAAATTCAAACCTAATCCAAAACTAGCCATAGCTGGACTAAATCCACATGCAGGAGAAAAAGGAAATATAGGGTTCGAAGAACTCGAATGGTTAATCCCTCTTTTAGATAATTGGCGAGCTAAACATCCCCAAATAAAACTTGAAGGACCTATACCCCCAGACACCTGTTGGATCTCATCAGCAAAATCATGGAGCAATGGTGCTGATGACCTATGTCCTGATGGGATTCTGGCTTTATATCACGATCAAGGTTTAATACCAATTAAAATTATTGCCTTTGACTACTCAGTGAATACAACATTGGGCCTCCCTTTCATTAGAACATCACCTGATCACGGAACAGGATTTGACATAGCAGGCAGAGGAATTGCCAGAGCTACAAGTATGTTTTCAGCACTTCAAACAGCTTGGGAACTTTCAACAAACACTTGCACTAATTAGGTTTCACTTTAATTAAGGGCTGCCCAAATTCAACTGGGGTTCCATTTTCAACAAGAATCTCGACTACTTCTCCATTTACCTCAGATTCTAATTCATTCATTAATTTCATTGCTTCCAAAATACAAACTGTTTGTCCTACAGTGACACGAGAACCAACCTCAACAAACACAGCTTCACCTGGGGCTGGAGCTGAGTAAAAGGTTCCGACCATTGGGGCTGTGATTTCAAAAAATTCTCCCTTAGCAGAAGAAACAGCTGGGGGAGGGGAAACGGAAACCGATGAAGAAGCAAGATCTACTGGTGGCTCACAAATAATCTGAGAAGGCGCTAATGAAACGGCTGGATTAGAAGCAGGAGTAGTGGCTAAAACAACTGATTCAGACGAAGGTAGATTTCGCTTAACTTCTAACTTAAAGCCCTTGCCTTCCAGGGAAAATTCCTGAATATCACTATCAGCTAAAGTAGCCAACAGGTGATCTAGTTGTTCGTGATCAAGATTCATTTGGATTAGTTCTCCCGACCTAGATAACTATCATTACGTGTATCTACTTTAATCTTCTCACCTACTGAAATAAACAAAGGGACCATAATCTGAGCTCCTGTTTCAAGAATGGCAGGTTTAGTACCTCCAGTAGCAGTATCACCTTTTACTCCAGGATCCGTTTCCTTAACCTGAAGCACAACAGAATTTGGCAACTCAACTTCTAAAGGCTTTTCTTTCCAAGACACTACATTAACTTCCATCCCTTCTTTAAGATATTTTCTGCTTTCACCAATTTGCTGAGCAGTAAGTCTGGTTTCTTCATAACTACTCATGTCCATAAAAACATAATCTCCTGAATCCATATATGTATGCTGCAGTGTAGCTTTTTCTAGCAAAGCTTGAGGAACCATTTCACCAGCTCGAAAAGTTTTCTCTACTACACTTCCAGCTTGAACTGCTTTTAACTTAGTTCGAACAAATGCAGAGCCCTTACCAGGCTTTACATGAAGGAATTCCACTACTCTCCATACAGCACCATCTAATTCAATAGTGGTGCCAGTCCGGAAGTCGTTACTTGAAATCATTTCGGCTGACCATACCTGGAAATCATAAGTCTGTGCGAAAGTTGTGCATGAGATGAAAACCACATGACAAAAAAATTCCTGATCCTGATCCTTCTCACCCTCTTTATTCCTGCAGGAATTATTTGGGTCAATCCTGCCAATGCAGCACTCCCTACAGGGAATAGGGTGAAAGACCCTTATTCAATTTTAAGGAACTCTTTACCAATTAATCAAAAAGATTTAAGAGACATCCAGCATACTCTTGAAGATACTAGTGACTTAGTGAGAGGGAATCGTTGGCCAGCTGTGAGTAAAGCAGCCTCCAGAAGTCAATTCTTAGTTAATACTCGCAAAATACAAATACTTGAGTCAATACCAAATAAAAGCAAAGCCAAAGTAGAAAACATTCTCCTAAGCCTAAAAGAAGATCTAAAAGCTTTGACAGAACAAGCAAACCAAAAAAATAAAGCTGAGTTTATTCAGACACGTCGAAAGTCACTTGAGCAGATAGGAAATATAGAAGCTTTGCTTCTACCAGATAAATATCCCTACAAGATACCTACTGAATTTGATAATTTGCCTCGCCTTTTGGGTAGAGCAAGCGTAAATATTGCTACTACAAAAGGAAACATGTATGCAATTATCGATGGATATAACGCACCTTTAACTAGTGGGGCATTTATAGATTTAGCTCAAAAAGGTTTTTACAATGGCTTGCCGATGAATAGAGCCGAAGAATTCTTTGTTCTGCAAACTGGAGACCCTAAAGGATCAGCTATTGGATATATAGATCCAGACACTAAAGAAGAACGTCATGTTCCTCTTGAAATTAAAGCTCCTGGGCAAAATGAAACTATTTACAATAAAACCTTTGAAGAGCTTGGTCTTTACACGGAATCTCCTGTTCTACCTTTTGCTACTCTTGGTACTTTAGGTTGGGCACACTCTGATCAAGCTTTAGATGATGGATCATCTCAATTTTTCTTTTTTCTTTATGAAGCAGAATTAAACCCTGCCGGAAGAAATTTAATTGA
>QCPK01000040.1 GCA_003212555.1 Prochlorococcus sp. AG-436-K22
AATCTAACAGTTAATTATTTTTTCTTGATAGTAACTTAATATTAGAAGATAGTAAAAAGTATAAAAGAAACAAAACTAAACTAAAGAGGGTATAAGCTTTGAATAAAATCAAAGTGATAAAAATAATAAGGAAGTTTAAAGAAGATATTAAATGAACACTCATTGAGTGAGTATAGCCAAAATCTATTAAGAAATGATGAAAATGATTCCTATCTGGATAGAAAGGTGACAATCTACTATAAATTCTTTTTAAAATAACAATTAGCATATCAGATATAGGGTAAATAAGTAGCAAAAGTGGAAGTAGAAAGTTTCCATTATTTATATTGTTATAAAAAGACTCTGGGTTCGCAATCGGGATAGATAAAGCAGCAATATTATATCCTAGAAAATATGAGCCACTATCTCCCATTAGGATTGTAGCTGGGTGAGAATTATGAAATAAGAAACCTATGCACGATCCTGCTATTGATGCTGCTATTATACAAAGATAAATTTGATTATTAAATAAGTTAAAAGATAAGAAACCTAAAAGAATTAATCCTGAAACTTTTGCTGCCAATCCATCCAATCCATCTATCCAGTTAATCGCATTTACTATTCCACAAATCCATAAGATTGTAATTAGAAGGCTAAATGGCCAAGAAAGATTAATTGGCGAAAGAAAATTATCAAGAAATGGGAAAGAAATTGAATCGATGCTTAGTCCATTTCTCCAAGAGTAAAAAGAAACCATGCCACCCAAAGCTAACCTTGGCCATGGTGAGATCGAATATATATCATCTATCAAACCAATAAAGAAAAAACAAGCTGAACAAACAATAATAGTTGACAAGATAGCTGTACTATCAGCAAAGGAGCTATGCTGACTAGAATAAAGAGTTGATGCTATAGCCATAGTTATCAAAGAAGTAGTAACTATTGCTATTCCTCCAACTCTCGTTAATTTAACTTTATGTTCTTTACGATTACTTGGTTCATCAAAAAAACCATATTTGCAACCAAAAGATTTAACTGGTAAAATTAAAAAAGCTCCTATTAAAGCTGATAGAAAGAGATTTATTATTAATAAAACTTGAGGATCAATATTTATCATTTACTATTACAATTAACTTGAGTTTTTTCAATATTATACAAGATATTCATTTCATAAAAATTTGAGTTCCTAATATCTATCAACTATAAATAATATACTTTATCCAAAGTAACACATCTTACAGAAAATATTTTACTGTTTACAATTAGATATATTATTGTAAATGAATAAGCTTAAATGATGAAAGTATTGATTACCGGTTCTAATGGGCAATTGGGCAGAACCTTGAGATATAAAAAACCTTCTAATATTGAGTTAATTGCTCTTACACGTGATGATCTTGATCTTTCTAGTGAGAAATCAATTAATGAAATTATAAAATTCCACCAACCTGAATGGGTTATTAACGCAGGTGCATATACTTCTGTTGACTTAGCTGAAGATAATCAAGAGATTGCCAATCAAATCAACGCTAATGCTCCTAAGCTAATAGCCAAATGTCTATCAGATATAGGTGGTAAACTTCTTCATATTAGTACTGACTATGTATTTGATGGCAAACAAAGTCATCCTTATGAACCTAATCAAACAACCAATCCAATCAATGTATACGGATTAACAAAGGCTAAGGGGGAAAAAGAAGCTACTAAACTAGGAAATACAAAAATAATCAGAACAAGTTGGCTCTATGGTCCTATGGGTAAAAATTTTTTAACAACAATGCTTAAATTACATTCTTTAAAAGCAGAGAAATCTGAGCCTTTATTCGTAGTTTCTGATCAAATTGGTTCTCCCACAAGTACATTGACATTAGCCGAGGCTTGCTGGAAGTCCTTAAATATAAAGGAAGACTCGACAAAAATCATTCATTGGAGTGATTCAGGGTGCGCAAGTTGGTACGATCTTGCTGTTGCTATCGGAGAGTTAGGAGTGAAATCGGAATTGATAAGTAAATCAGCTAATGTAAAACCTATCAAGGCTAAAGATTACCCAAGGAAGGCCAAGAGACCATATAATTCAATGCTAGATTGCTCTGCAAGTGAAGCATTAATTGGAATTAATCAATATTATTGGAGATTTGCCTTATGGGATACATTAGTTTACATGAAAGAAAATAAATTCTGCTTAGATTGATCAGCTAAAGTGAGATTATTCCTATCCTTAGCAGACAAGTTAATACTTATTCCATCTGGAAGTTCTGGCCAATCTATATTAACAGTAGGATCATCCCAAATTATACCCATTTGTGAGCCAGAGCTATAGTAATTAGATGCTAAGTAATTAACATCTGCTGATTCACTTAATATTAAGAACGCATGCCCAAACCCTACTGGAATGAAAAGTTGATTGTGCTTCACATCATCTAGTATTACGCCTACATATTTACCAAAAGAAGGAGATCCCAACCTTAGATCTACAGCTACATCATAAATTGAGCCAGAAGAACATCTTACCAGTTTAGCTTGTGGGGGGAATTGATAATGAATACCTCTTAAAGTTCCTATCTTTGACCTACTTGTATTATGTTGAATGAAATCTGGTAAATCCAATTCTTGACAAATACTATTTCTGAAAGTCTCTAGAAAGAAACCTCTTTCATCGTGATATATTTCGGGCTCTATTAATAGGACTTCAGGTATATCAAGTTTTCTTGATTTCATTATAGAATACCTCCATATTGATTAGAAATATACTTAGTAAAGTCAATCGACGTTATATTATTAATCCAATCATAATTAGAGGTATACCAGCTGACTGTTTTTTCTAATCCTTGTCTTATATTTACTTTTGGGATCCAACCTAATTCATTAATAAGTTTTTCCGAATTAATAGCATATCTAAAATCATGACCAGGCCTATCCTTAACAAATTTAACAAGATTAATACTAGGTTTTGTATGGAGAGTTTCAAATTTATCGTCCATGATTTCACAGATTTCTTTAATAATTTGATAATTCTGCATTTCATTATTACCACCGATGCAATACCTAGAACCTACAACTCCACTGTTAAGTATTAATTCTAAGGCTGAACAATGATCTTCAACATATAACCAGTCTCTGATATTTTTACCATTGCCATAAAGAGGAATTACTTTACCAAGAAGTATATTGTTAATAGTTAACGGTATTAATTTTTCAGGAAACTGAAACGGACCATAATTATTAGAGCAATTAGTTATTAAAACTGGTAAATTATATGTTTCATGCCAAGCTCGAACTATATGATCACTAGAAGCCTTTGTCGCTGCATATGGTGAATTAGGTTGATAAGGTGAAGTCTCAATAAAAGGACTTTCTGAGCTGTTAAGGCTCCCAAATACCTCATCAGTACTAACATGCAAGAATCTCCAGTTAGTGTTTAAGTCAGATCTTTCCCAATTAGCTCGAAATGCCTCAAGTAAGTTAAATGTACCAGTTATATTACTATTGATAAAATCAATAGGTGAAGTTACTGAACGATCTACGTGACTTTCGGCTGCCAAATGCATAACATGCGTAATATTATAGTCCCTAATAATAGATTCTAGATATTTAATATCACTTAAATCTGTATGAACAAAGCTTATCCTGCCTGAATCTATTAGAGATTTTATATTTTCCAGATTTCCAGCATAAGTAAGTGCATCTAATACTACCAGCCTGTCCCTAGAGCAACTATTTAACAAATAAAATATAAGGTTAGTGCCTATAAATCCAGCTCCACCAGTTATTAAAATATTACGATTAAATGTCACTGATACTAAGCTAGGTACGAATAAACATGATTATAATATAATTGTATATTGATAAAAAAACAAATTGAACTTGAGGAAGGGAATCATTCTAGCAGGCGGTACTGGTTCTAGACTTTTCCCTGTTACAAAGGGTATCAGCAAGCAGCTATTGCCGGTTTATGACAAGCCTATGATCTACTACCCTTTATCAACATTAATGCTTGCAGGAATAAGGCAAATACTCTTAATAGTTAATCCATTAGACAAGCTCAACTTCCAAAAATTATTAGGTGATGGGTCTCAATTAGGAATAGAGATTACTTATGCAATACAGGCAAAGCCTGATGGTATAGCACAAGCATTTATAATTGCAGAATCATTTTTAAAGAAATGTCCTGCTGCTCTTATTCTTGGAGACAACCTCTATCATGGGAGCCAATTATCTGAGCAATTAATAGAGAGCAACAATAACCTTGAAAAATCAACTGTTTTCGCCTGTAGGGTAAAAGATCCTCAAAGATACGGAGTAGTCTGTTTTGACAAAAAAGGCATGGTAATTGATATTGAAGAGAAGCCAAGCAAGCCCAAAAGTAATCATGTAATAACTGGATTATACTTTTATGATGATTCTATAGTAGAAAAAGCAAAGCAAATAAAACCCTCAGCTAGGAATGAACTCGAGATTAC
>QCPK01000041.1 GCA_003212555.1 Prochlorococcus sp. AG-436-K22
ATTGACTTCTGAGGCTTACATTTGCCCTGAAGATCAATCTCATTTAATTCAAGAAAACATTAAAACTATCTAATGTAATGTCTCATTTCAGCACCGTTAAAACCCAATTAAAGAATAGAAAGCCGCTTTTGAACGCGTTGCTCCAATTAGGATATTTACCTCAAGAGGGACAACAGCAAGTTCGTGGCTATCGTGGACAAACAGTTCAAGCAGAGATGGCTGTTCAAATGCCAAAGGGAGGCGACATAGGTTTCATATGGAATAAAAATACAGGTGCATATGAGTTAGTGACAGATTTAGATCTTTGGAAACAAGAGATTCCTGTAGATAGATTTTTATCGAAACTTACTCAGCAATATGCTCTTTCTACTGTCCTTTCAGCAACTGAAGAGGAAGGCTTCGAGGTAACTGAAAGGAAAAACCATATTGATGGTTCCATAGAGCTTGTTGTGACACGCTGGGACTCCTAATTTATTAGCTTTTGACTAATAATCCTGAACTAGCTTTTACTGTAAAAGCTCAAGAAGAAATAAAAAGGAATGGGAAAGAACCTATTCTTGGTGGTCAGCTTCGTACTAAAGCTGCATGGGTAGATGAATCATTGTGCATTGGTTGTACATATTGTAGTTGCGTAGCTACTAATACTTTTACAATGGAACCAATGTATGGTCGCGCAAGGGTATTTCGTCAAGATGGTGATAGTTCCAGTGTAATTCAAGAGGCAATTGATACTTGTCCAGTAAATTGTATTGATTGGGTCAAATTTGAGGATCTCGATGCTTTACGTGCACAACTAGAAGCTAAGTCAATCAGACCTCTTGGCTTACCTCCTTTGAGATGAAGAAATTTGCTCAAACCTAGTTTGGATGCAAGAAAAGATCACTCCTTTCCCTAGTCGCCGCTTTGGACGGACTGAGTTATCAATTCCTCTTTTGTCATTAGGTGGGATGAGGTTTCAGCAGAGTTGGACTGATATGGATTTGGAGCAGATATCAGAAGATGGGCAACATAATTTAGAGGAAATACTTGAGTTTTCAGTTAAGAATGGTCTTCACCATGTTGAAACTGCAAGGCATTATGGTACTTCAGAGTTACAACTCGGTTGTGGGATGCAACAAATTCCTGATCTTCAACGTATCCTTCAAACAAAAATTCCACCAAGTGAGGACCCTTCTCAATTTGAGTCTGAGCTTGAGCTAAGTTTTTCCAATTTGCAATGTGAAAAAATTGATTTACTTTCTATTCATGGTTTGAATCTTCCTGAGCATTTGGATCAAACCATTCGTCCAGGTGGATGTTTAGAAGTTGCACGTCGTTGGCAGGAGAGAGGACTTGTTGGTCATATTGGATTTTCAACTCATGGCCCTACTGATTTAATTGTTGAGACTATCGAATCAAATGAGTTTGATTACGTAAATCTTCATTGGTATTTTATTTTCCAAGATAATGAACCTGCTTTGGCTGCTGCAGCCAAATTTGATTTAGGGGTTTTTATTATTAGTCCTACTGATAAAGGAGGGCATTTACATACTCCTTCCGATAAACTGATTAAATTGTGTTTTCCCCTCCATCCAATTGTTTTTAATGATCTCTTTTGCTTAAGCGATGCAAGAGTTCATACGTTAAGTGTTGGAGTATCTAAAATTGAAGACTTTGCTTTGCATTTTCAAGCAGTGAGTTTGCTTGAAAAAGCTCACAAATTATTACCAGAAGTTCAACAGCGTCTGTTTAATGCTGCTAAGGAAGAACTTGGGAAAGAGTGGATCTGTACATGGAAGGAAGGTTTGCCTAGTTGGGACCGAACACCAGGCAAGATCAATATTCCCATCCTGATGTGGTTGTACAACTTGTATAAGGCTTGGGGAATGGAATCTTATGTGAAAGCCAGATATAGCTTGCTAGGTAGCGGGAGTCATTGGTTCCCAGGTGCTAATTCAGATTGCTTAGATTGCGAAGTAAATGAAGATAGCCTTAAACAGATTCTTGTCTCGAGCCCTTGGAGCCATGAAATTATTCAAAGGCTTCGTGAACTAAAAAATAAATTTCATGGAGAATCCTCTAAAAGACTCGCCAATTAACTAAGTAATGGTTTTTTAGCTGGGATTCCTATTGGTCTTGGATATTGGTGTGGACATTGCATAGTGGAACTAATAAAAATTATGTTCCTTACTCCTCTATTTTCTGGTAATTGAATCTCCCTAATTTCCTCAATCTGACCTTTCAGTGGGGAAAGGGCTTTGATTAATTCCTCATGCTCTCTTTCAGACCATTTCCCTTTATAAAGTATGGCCTTGCCATTTGTATTTAATAGAGGGATTAAGTATTCCGCTAATATGGGAGCTTGTGCAACAGCTCTGGCTAATGCAAAATCATATTTGTTTCTAAAGCTTAGATTTTGCCCTGTGAGTTCAATTCTCTCTGTTCTAACATCAACTCTGCAGATTAAATTTAGCTTCCCGACTATTTCTTTTACCGCAGTTGTTTTTTTATAAATTGAATCGACAAGTGTTATTGATGAGTTAGGTATAGCTATTGCCAAGACTAAACCTGGCAAACCACAACCTGTTCCAACATCAATTATTTCTAATGGAGTGTTTTGATTATTGAGGTTCTTCTTAAATGGCAATAGACTGTCAAGAACCTGAGATACCCAAAAATCATTACCTTCAATTAGTCGAGTCAAGTTAACTTGCTTATTCCATTCTCTTAGTAGGTATTGAAGATGTTCGAGTTGTTCAAGTTGCTGCTTGGATGGATTCCAACATAGATGTTCCCAAATGTGATTTACTTCTTTTTCGAAATTAGATTGTTGAGCCATAGTTTTAAGATTTCTTTATAGAATTCGGATGTATCAACTTTGAGAATCTCTTATTCCAAAGGATTGTTTTTTTATTGTGTCACGAAACTACTATCAACTTCTTCATGTTGCTGAAACCGCTGATTTGCAGACCATTAAGAAAGCATTTCATCGATTAAGCAAAGCTTTACACCCTGACACAACTTTACTCCCTGTAAATGAAGCAGCAAATGAATTTCATAAAGTCTGTGAGGCTTATGAAAAATTATCTGATCCAATTAGTAGGGAGAGATATGACAATACTCTTAAAGAGTCAAGGTTAGGGAATGATTGCTATAGCAATAAAATAAATATGCGCAGCAACTTCTCTTCGATCGAAGTTGCTAATGATGGGAACAGAAGGCCGCTATCTGGAGGTGAGCTTCTTTCCTTATTGCTTTTGGGAATTGCAGTTTGTATTAGCTTATTGTTAGGAATTATATTTGCTGTATTAGATGAAAGGGATCTTTATGTAGCACCAAGTTGGTTTAACCCTAGTCCTTCAGTTCTTGATAACAGTTTTTATTCAAATAGAAATGCCGCTTCTTCCTCCAGCTAAGACACCATTGAATCAACATTCTTTACAGGCCTTTGAGTCTTGGTTGGTTAGTCTTGGGGCAAAAAAGAGTTGTGATAACCCTTGTGTCTGGGAGTGGATTATTCCTCAGTGGTCTGCTGAAATAATAATGAAACAAGATGAATTAATTGTAATTTGGGATGAGGGTGATAAGAAAAGTCAGTTTAGTTTTCCTTATGGCTTACCTCGCCAGGATATTGAGGCGGCTTTAAAACATGGTCCTTGAATTATTCAATAATATCTAATCCATTCTGAAGAGTAGTGTAGCAATGCGTCAGTTGCTCGTCGGTAATACAGAGTGGTGGCAAAAGATATATCACATTCCCTAGTGGCCGGATGAAGACGTTGTGCCTTAAGGCGTATTTTTTTATAGCTTTTCCTGTGATGTTTAGATAACCTGATTCTTCATTTGTGTTTAGCTCAAAGGCGGCGATAGTACCGGCTAGTCTGACTTTCTTAACCTTTGGATGCATGGCAAGTTGTTTTAGATGAGGAGAATGCCTGGATTCAAAGTTGAGGTATGAATGAGAATTATCTTCTAATAGATCTAAGCTTGCATTGGCTGCAGCACAACCTAGAGGATTTGCTGTAAAGCTATGACCATGCCAAAAAGTTTTTCTGGGGTTTGAATCCAGAAAAACATCAAATATTTTCTGGTTTGCCATAGTTATACCCATTGGGAGGAAGCCACCAGTCAGTCCTTTGGAAAGACACATCAAGTCAGGTGAGAGTTTCCCACGCTGAGATGCAAAGAGAGAACCTGTTCGCCCGAATCCAACCATGACTTCATCAGCAATTAGTAATGTCTTTGATTGATGAACAACTTTTTCTATTTTTTCTAAGAATTCTGTTCTCACGATTGCCATGCCACCTGCCCC
>QCPK01000042.1 GCA_003212555.1 Prochlorococcus sp. AG-436-K22
GCTTGAGATTAATTCAAAGAATTTAATTTATACATAGAATTCATTAAGACTCATTCAATGACTCAAAAGTGGACTCCATAAAAGAGCAAAGCCAGGGCGTGGTGACTCGTTCCGTAGATTTCCTTTTAGATGAACTCAATGAATTACAGGAGGAGCTGGATTGCCCTGATGAATATATTTTTAGTTTACTTTTGGGGCCATAAGAGATAGATGGTCACCAGAAAGCTGCTATACGAAAATGAGAGAGCTTAAGAAAGCTAATCCAGAGGTTTTTGATTTTCTTTGAGTATTAATAACGAGGCGCTAAAATAATAGAAGAGTTTATATGTAACTGGAAACATGTGGACGGCTTGTCCTTACAGGCCGTTTTTTTTTGTGCAAAGACAGCTTTTAAACGACTCCTAACTTCATTGCACTCTTAACTCTTCTCACGATTGCATCATCAATTTCATTATCTGTTTGAAGAGCAAGCCACTCCAAAGCAGAAACGATCCATGCTTTCATTTGCTTCTTGAAAAACTTTTTTAGAATTAAGAATAATACTGGTTTGAATAGTAAAAATAAGAAGCCTGTCATTGCCTACAATTTGTTAGAGATAGACTAGGTGAAAATAAAGAAGCTGACCATATAGAACGACTTTTTTATTTATCCGAAGATCGGCTCAACTAAAAACATTTTTAACTGTAATTTTAATCAAAGAAATTGATTAGACTTTGGAAATAGCTTGGAGGAAAGCTCCGTTTGGGAATTGATTTCAATTTGAGGTGAAGTCAGCAAGTGATTCTTTAAATAGATCATTTGCGAGAAAAACTCCCATAAGTTCGTCTCATATTTTCTAATAGTTGCTAATAGACTTATGTCATAAGTTTTTTGAGTAATGAGAAAACCTTGTTACCCTTTGATAAAAGGCCTTATCTCTTTATCTATAGAGTTTTCTTAATCCATGTCATCAATTAACAAAGACAGCGATCCTTTAGGTGATTTTACAGAGGAACAATTGGCGAATTTGGATAACTCAATTAATACTCTTGATCAAGAAGAGAAAAGATGGATTCAAGAACAGAGAGAAGTAGTAGCAAGAAGATTGACAAAAATACCATTCCGTCGATTAAAGAAATCGCCACTCGAAATAATTAATAGACTTTTGCTTTTCTTTTTCTTAGGGAGCTTCTCCTTTTCATTTGTTTATATTTACTCTATAAATCTTTGGTGGTTTTTAGGATACTTGGCGAGTGCCTTTTCCTGTATTTTGTACCCCCCAAATAGAAGAGCACTCAAAGAACTAATTGCAGCTTGGCCGAATGTAGAGGATTTGATCAAGAATCGAAGTCTTTGGAGGAAATGACCATCATTAGCAATTGAAACTGCAAATCCTGATTGAATAAGCAACTGTGCTTGCAATTAAAGGAGTCTGCTAAAGGAAGAAAAAGCAGCTAATAGGTTATTCGAGTCTTTATCTACACATAAAGAGTATTTTCTCCAATTTCAAGACTGATATTCTTGGCTATTGATTATGTAGAGGATATCTTCTTTGATTAATGAATGCTGATTCTCAGCTAAAAGCAACTTTGAATAAGGCTGTTTTGAATGCTGTTTTAAGAATGGAAACACTAAAAGAGCCTTCTGATAGAAGGTGCTTATTTCATGAATATAAGGAGTGGTTAGGCGGAGAAATTAATGATGAAGTTTGGGCAATTCCAACAGAGTCAATTCAAAATGATAATGGGTAAATAAATTACACTCAAAGATGCTGATATAGATTTAGGATGATTAATAGATTGATAAGAACCAAGAAGTAATTATCACTGGGTGAAGTGGGGCTTTATATTTCTGGCTAGTTCTTTTAGCCCTCTTGAAAAGTCTGCCTTAGGGAATCCCTCCCTCTTCTTATTTTTGCTAAGAACCTTTTAGACTTTTGACTCCTAGCTGAAGCTCTAGTTCCATTTTCCTTTCAACGAGTCTTCTTTCGTTCTTGATAATGCGTAGCCCTAGCATAGTACTCCCTATGCCTATTGCAGTTGGAATAGCGATGCTAACGATTCTTGAGAGGTTATTCATGCTGCGCACATTTCTCTATCAAGTAGGGGGTAAGTAACTGGCGCACTTACTTTTTAAAAATAATGTTTTTGTTAGTCATATTAACGTTAGGACGAGAAACAATAGGCGCAAGTTTTTTTAATGAGCTCCAAAAGAATACTTATTCTTAAAACCATTTGAAAATTAGGTGTTTAGACGGACTTGAATGATTTGCTTTGAAAGCTAGTTTTGCTTAATCGCTTTTTCTTCAATGTCTTCAGATGGATTAGATGATTTTATTGATGATTGTTTTGTTGAAAAGGACCCAATTTGTGATTTAAGAAGGCAGGATTCACTTGAGCTTGATCGCTATGCCTCGGCTTTAATTGCAGAAATGATGTTAAGCAGTGGCACGGCAACAAGTTGAACTAGATAAGTTGTTTCAGTGCTTTGCCTAAGACCAATGAATGTATGATGGATTATATATTTAATTTACTGATATGGAATGGAAGAAGGTATTGGGTATAAATATCTATCAATTGTGGGAAGAGCATAACAAGGTGATAACGTCTGCGGGCCTATTTGTTTTGTTGGGTATTTGGCTGAATCCACTTATTCAACAGGCGAGCTATAAAAATCAATGCATTAATTTTGCGACTAAAGAATTTTTAGCAAGAGAATCTATCGAGACTCAGAGCTTAACGGAACTCGAATTAGCAAGAACTGAGGCGTATCGTTTTTGCAATCACATCTAATATGTAATCATCTATGTGTGGTAGATATGAATTGACAACCAAGTTTGATCAACTCCCTAATCTTTTAACTAAAGATTTACCTAAAGGTTTCGAACAGAAGTACTGTCCACAAAACCTAATTAGGCCAACTGATCCAGTGCTGGTGTTAAAGAACGAAGGTAAAATAACTACTTCATTAATGTTTTGGGGTTTTGTCTCAGAATGGGCTAAAGACCCTTTTGAGAAAAAACGGCCTAGACCTTTTAATGCAAGAGCTGAAACTGTTCGAGATAAGAAATTATTTAGAGGAAGTTGGGAACATAAAAGATGTCTCATTCCAGCAAGTGGATTTTTTGAGAAAGGCTATCGAATTAGAAAAAAAGATGAACAGCCTTTTTGGTTCGGTGGGATTTGGAATAGGTGGATGTCCCATGAAGGAAGTGAGCTTGAAAGTTGTTGCATTTTGACTACTACACCAAATGAATTATTGAGACCATTGCATAACCGAATGCCAGTAATTATTCCTAATGGATTAGAAGAAGAGTGGACAGTTTCGGTAAAAGATGTAGCTGAATTAAGAGCACTTGAACCCATGTTAGATGGGTGGAGTTCACGTGAATGGAAAGTAGAACCGATCAACAAATCGTCAATTTCTCAGATGAGTTTGTTTTAAGTTACTTGGATACTTTCTTTTTCTTCTCAGCCAAAATCAGACATTTTAATTGATCAAAAATAAATCCTAAAAATTATTTGACAACTATTCCATGACAAAAAGAATGAGATAATACTAAAGAATCAGCCAAGTTTTTATGCGTGATAATCAATTTGTTCAACTGGAAGCCAATTTATACAGGGTTCAAAAGGGTAATGATTGCTTTCATTCTAAGTACCCTCTCTTAAGCCTTGACCCTCATGGTTACAACAAATGGCTATCTGAAACTCTACTTCCAGGAACTAGGCTCATCATTGAACCTAAAATTATTGGTGTTGCTATTTCTCTTAGCTACGAAGTAGGACACTTGGTTAAGGCAATAAGTAAATCAGGCTTAGAAAAAAAAAAGCAATTATGAAAAACAACTATGTTCCAATTCAACTCCAAATTAAAAAAAATATCCAAATAAGAGGAGTGTTATACGATTCTAACTTTGATAGGCTTAGTGCAGAGTCTCTAGCCATTAACTTCTTAACCAAAAAGAATCCAATGGAAGAAGCTTTGAGATTTTGCGCTTTTCAAATTCTTAATTCAAATCAAAATCAATATCAATCACTAAAAGAATTACAGAAACTTGGATTTGAGGTGCCAGAGACACAATTTACAAAATTTAAAAGTGAAGTAGATTTATATGTTCAACTTTGGAGAGATGGTGAATTATTTGCTAACTATCCAACAGATGGAATTGTCTTAAAGGTCAACTCAAAGAAATTGCAAAAGCAACTTGGAGGAA
>QCPK01000043.1 GCA_003212555.1 Prochlorococcus sp. AG-436-K22
AATCAATTATCTTCTGAGCATTTTCGTCGGTCAAGCAGCTAATCCTTGAATTAGCTGGTATATCTAATAAAACGCAGATGGCAACTATGTCTTCTGCGTTTTTTTGTATCCTCTCGGACAGTTCTAAAACTCTTAGTGATTTACCCATTTCTTAGAGATGTTCATTGGTTTGCAAAAATGCTTCAATACCGAGTGAGACCCAAAATGCCCTGCGACTTCGATTTGCTTATCTTATGCGCCGATTATTATTTGCCTCTATCTTTCTAATTCTCTTAACCGGTTGTCAAAGTAAAATATTACCCCAGTGGAATGATAAAACTATGGCCCAATAAACAAGAAGGCGCAGAAAAGTAAACCGTTATGGCTTTTCTAACGATTATTGCCTCAAGAAGAAATAAGTTAGAGAATATGAAAAAGTTTTAGAAGAAGTTAATTATGCATTATTTAGCTTTTCTTACTACTGCTTCGTATCGCCCTGAAGGGAGGCGGATTTAGTAAGAGGAAAAATACAACAAAAAAAACCTGCCCGAAGACAGGTCCTTTTGGAGATCTTAAGCAAGTGTTTCCTTGTTTCCACTGCTGGAGGATCTCAACTCCTCACAACTGAAATATGCCACATGTTCTTCAAAAGTGCGAGAAATTATCTAAAAACACTCAAAACTGTCACATGTGCCAATTGTAGGTCCAGGAAAAATTAGACAAAAAAAAGAGCGCCCTTAATTAGCAGCGCTCTATTGGACAATTATGTGAGGAGTGTCCTTATCTTTTCTACTCCTGCGAAGTACCTTTTGTGACTTGTTTAAGAAAAGAAACTTCTTTGAATGATTGGACTTGTCTTGCTTTCGATTGGGTTGGAAATTGATCCAGGATCTTAAGCAGCATCTACACTTTTTCCAAACGTACAAACTTGATCGATTACACCCAGAATCAGTTTGTCTCCATTGGGGCCTTTCCATCCGGAATCCTTGTTCTTGAACTCATCAAATTCCTTTGCTCCTACTGCAACATCTCTGAAGGAATTTTTCGAGCAATCAATATCCATTGTGTAGAGGATAGCTGTCGTAATTTCACTAGTGCTTTTAGGAAGAAATTTGCTGAACACTCTTATAGATCCATCTTGGTTTTTCTGAACACTGTTTTTGTCCCATAACTGCTCTCCAAACCGACTCTTTGGAACAGCAACCCACTCATGCGTTAAAGCATTTGCTGTTAGAGGGTAGAACGTAAGTAGAAGTACTAGAAAACTTAGACAAATATTTTTAAGGAATTTGAGGGTCACTATCATACCGTTAAGTTAAGCATATTGAAATTGATTTGAATGGGTATACATCAATGCAAAGATTGTGGTTCATCAGATATCAGGAATGATCGTTCACTTGGAGGAAGGTTGGTATGCATAAAGTGTGGTTCTTTCACAATAGGTTTTAAGCAACAGGGACATCGTGAGAAAAAAGTTTATCAAGGATATCGATCACTGTTTTCATGCATAACTGTTTCCAGAGATGATTGGCAGTACTTAATCCCATTCTTGATTTGTTTAATTGCCTTTATATCAACAGATATTTTAGGTTTGCTTGATAAGTCAAATATCGTTTATTGGTCAGGAGGACTTCTTGCTCAACCGCACAGAATACTTACAGCACATTTCTTTCATGGTGATTTTGGACATCTATTATTTAATACAGGCGGAATCATAATTGCCCGAAATTTCTTTAGAACTCTTGGTTTAAGCAATAGGTCATTTTTTATTATAATAATTGCTTTTTTGATCCCTCTTCAGGTCTCTATTAATTGGCTCTACGATATTTTTGTGGCAAGAAATCCAATGTCACTTGCTTTAGGTTTTAGTGGCATCATTTATGGAATGGATGCGTTTATTCTTTTGGCATCAATCTATGGAAAGCAAACTTTTCTTGGTGTCCAGATAGGTTTGAGTCGTAATTATCAATGCCGACAAACCATGACAATTCTTACAGTTATGGGAGTACTTTATTCCTTTGCACCTGGTATAAGTTTAATTGGGCATCTTTCTGGATTAGCTGCAGGAGCATTTCTATTCCTACTTTGATAAATCAATTTCAAAAAAATATTTCTGCATGGGATTGCTCCAGACGTCGTGATCCTTGAAAGTAAACATATTCCCATGTCGGGAGCGATAAGAACTTGGGGTGAAATTAATTAGAGAAGGCTGTTAGAAAAGAAAACTGTTATGGCTCTACTAACTGTTGTTATTGCAGCTATATCTGTTTGGGGAATTAGAATTACCCTCAAAGAAGGAAGACACATTTGACGAGAGTAAGAAACAATGAAAGAGAAAAGAACGCTCAAGCAAGATCCAAATTATCCAGAAAACTTTTGGCCGAGGATCATCTTTCTGATATCTACTGGAGCTTTATTGGCTGGATAATGACCTCTCCTAATACTTATGCAACTCCGCACACTTACTTAATAGATCCTATTCGGAATAAACTAGGTTTTATCTAAAGCTGCATTATGAAGATTTGAGCTAGATCAGCTATAACTTGTTGGTATTTATAAAGCTTCATGCGCCATTTTTTACTTCTTGCACTAACAGCTGGAATTACTATTCCAATAGTTGCTTGTAGTCCAAAGAAGCAAACATCCCTTGAACCTGTGGTTGTCGAAACTCTTATTAGTGCAACTGAATCGTGGAATGGAGATTCTTTTAAGTATCCAAAAGGTCAAGCAGAAATGAAACTTGAAAAAATAATTGCTCAACGTGGTTTTAAAACTCCTCTTCATTTACATCCACAGCCTGGAATTATTTATGTACAAAGAGGAACTCTTTATTGTGAGGCTAGTGATGGAAAATTCCTGAAAGTATTTGCTGGTGAAAGTTTCGCTTCATCCCAGGACACTTTTCATTACTGTAAAAATGATGGTAATGAAGAGATGGTCGTTCTTGTTGCCTCAGCAGGTGTTAAAGGTCAAAAAACAACCATTCCTTGGAATAAATCAAAAGTTTCTTACTTGATTAAAGACGATTGACAGCTGATTGATCTACAGATGCTTGGCCTGCTGGCCAGCTTTTTTTCCTAGATTAGCTATAAAGGGGATATGAAACGATTTTTACTTGCATTTCTGAAGACCTATGAAAGAGGTATGCAATCTGGTGACTTTTATGAAGAGCCAATTGGCGAAGATTTTGTTTATCCAGATTGGTAATGAACTATCAGCTTTTACTTGAATGTCATGCTCAAGGAACAGAAATTACGAAACAAGAAGCAAAATTATTAGATCTAGAGCTTTACTCACAAATCAAAAGCATCAAAGTTTCTCGAACCCAGGGTTGTCTTAAAATTGCTCCGGATCATATTTGTAAGACTTCCCTTGTTTGCGAAGGGAGTACTTGGATTACTTGTCTTGCTGCTGTATTAGATCAGTTATCACCAGTGACAATGGGCAAAAAAGCAAGAGGAGCTCAAGTCTTTGATGAGTTAGTAAAGAATGGTTATTTAGCAACTGATTAGGCAGAATGGGTTGATTAATGTTTATTGATTAATGACTGACAAGAGCAAAGAGAAGTGGGAACCAACAGATGAGAAAGTAGATAAAATAATTCTTCCTGCCATGCAACGGATAGCACAGTAATTTGCTTGTTATATCAATGGACTTCAATGTCAGGCTGAATTTATTGCTGTAATGCTTAGGGATGTTACATATGCATTTGAGAACCCTGCGCTCGAAGGCGATAGCAATTGTTCGTCTTGTTAAAAATGTCTTTACGTCACCCCCTTTTTCATAGAACTATCTTGGCTCTTCTTTTAGATGTTCAAGAATCAGGGTTCGAACCACCAACGCTTGAAAATAGAGAGGCTTTTAAAGCTGAGTTGCTCCAGGAATTAGAGGAAGGTATAACTCCCATTATTGAAAGATGTTGCTATCAGAATCCTTCATTTAAAAGAAATGAAGAGACATCAAACCTTCCTAAGTGTTAAAGGGGCCTTCCTAGAGCTTTTCTTGAGGGTCG
>QCPK01000044.1 GCA_003212555.1 Prochlorococcus sp. AG-436-K22
CACTTCCTTCTCGTTTAAGAGATTTGATTAATGAGTCAATAGAACTTACCGCTTCAAATACTGGAATACAATTTAATGTCTGTACTAATTACGGAGGTAGGCATGAGTTGGTTGTTGCAGCTCAGAAGCTAGCCCAACTTGCAGTTGAGGGAGAACTTGATCCTACATTGATTGATGAAAAGATCTTTGCTCGCGAATTATTTACCTCAGCTTATGTTGATCCTGATTTGCTGATTCGAACAAGTGGAGAAAGAAGAATCAGCAATTTCTTGCTTTGGCAATTGGCTTATGCTGAGATTCATGTCACAGAAACATTGTGGCCAGATTTTGATTCAATCTCATTAACCAATGCACTTATTGATTATCAATCAAGAAGGAGACGTTTCGGCGGTGTAGATTCAAATCTTGATCAGCAATCCAAGGCTTAATCCTGATTATTTCTTTATGACTCTAAGTGACTCAGAAATTCAAAAATCTCAGGATATCTCAATTCGTTTTGATTGGTCCTTAGATGAGATTCAATATCTGCTTAAAAAGCCTTTAATGGATCTTGTTTGGGATGCACAGATTGTACATCGCTCCGTCAATCCAGAATATAAAGTTCAATTAGCTTCGCTGTTAAGTGTTAAGACAGGCGGTTGTGAAGAAGATTGTTCTTATTGCTCTCAGTCAATGCATAATTCGAGTGACGTTGCAGGGCAATCGGATTTCGATGTCAAAGGAGTTCTAAAGCAAGCTAAAGCAGCTAAAGATGCAGGGGCTGATAGATTCTGTATGGGATGGGCTTGGCGTGAGATTCGTGATGGCAAGCCTTTTGAGTCAATGTTAGAAATGGTTAAAGGTGTTAAGAGCTTAGGGTTAGAGGCATGTGTAACTGGGGGGATGCTTAGCGATCAACAAGCTGCTCGCTTGGCGGATGCTGGCTTAACTGCTTACAACCATAATCTTGATACTAGTCCTGAATTTTATCCTCAGATAATATCTACTCGTACATTTCAGGAACGCTTAGAGACCTTAGATAGGGTGCGTAATGCCGGCATCACTATTTGTTGTGGAGGCATTATAGGTATGGGTGAGTCTTTAAAGGATAGAGCATCTTTATTGAGGACCCTTGCGACTATGAACCCTCATCCAGAGAGTGTCCCTATCAATGCATTAGTCCCTGTTGAAGGAACGCCTTTGGAAGACCTTCATATGGTTGATTCATTGGAGATGGTAAGAATGGTTGCAACTGCACGAATCCTTATGCCACAAAGTCGTGTTCGCCTTAGTGCAGGTCGAGAGCAATTAAATAAGGAATCCCAGATTCTTTGTTTATTAGCTGGAGCAGACTCTATATTTTATGGAGAATCTTTGTTGACTACAAGCAACCCATCTGTTCAATCAGATAGGGAGATGCTTGCTTCTGCAGGTGTTTCAGTGAACTGGGACCTTTATGAATAAGTCTGTAGAACAAGAAAGTGTCAACCAGCTATTCAAGGTTGCAGCGTTTTATACTTTCTCGCCTATTGGAGATGATTTAATATCTTCTTTGATAAACGAATTGACAACACTTGCGATAAAAAGAGAAGTCAGAGGAATGGTTCTTTTGGCTTTAGAGGGAATTAATGGAACTATCTGTGGTCCTATTGAAGGTGTTAATGAGATCTTTGCAAAATTGGAATCTTTGAGGCTTGAGAATCCTTTTGAGGTTAAATTCAGCTTTACCTCTAAGCATGCATTTAGACGTTTTAAAGCTCGTAGAAAGAAGGAGATTGTGACGATGGGAGTGACTGACCTCAACCCTAACGAAATTGTAGGAAACTACGTAGAGGCAAATGAGTGGAATACTTTTGTTGATGACCCTTCGACATTAGTTGTTGATACTCGCAATGAATATGAGGTTTCTATTGGTAGCTTTGAAGGAGCTATAAATCCTCACACAAAAACTTTTCGTGAATTCCCTGAATGGGTTCAGAATAAATTAATTCCTCTGATGAAAGGAGGCAAATATAAGAGAATTGCTATGTTTTGCACGGGGGGTATTCGTTGTGAAAAGTCCACTTCTTTTTTGAAAAGAGAGGGGTTTTCCGAGGTCTACCATTTACATGGTGGCATTCTTAAGTACCTTGCTGAAGTACCTAAGAATGAAAGTCGTTGGGAAGGGGAGTGTTTTGTTTTTGATCATAGAGTTTCTGTTGACCACAATCTTTTGCCAGGTATCCATAGACTTTGCTTTGCATGTGGTATGCCTCTCTCACCAGAAGATATAAGAAATCAAAATTATATTTCAGGTATTCAATGTCACCATTGTATAGATGTTTTCAATGATGATGATAGAGAACGTTTTATGGAAAGACAGAAACATATTAAGGAGCTTGCAGAACGTCTTCCTGGAAATACACTTTGGCCTAGTGCATGAATAAGAACCTTTTAGCATCCCTAGAAAGCCAGGCTTCTACGGCAGGCCTTGTATTAAGGGTTCTGGTAAGACGACCCTTGAATTTATGGACATTGAGATTAGTTGTAGCTAAGTTTGTTGGCCCTGAAAAGGTCCAGCTTTTAGGTGAGATGAAGGGATGGGCTTATAACGCTTCATGTGGTTTGCAGCTTGACACTATGCAGGTCAGCAGCACTGCTCCTGCAGGGGTTGGGCCTTTGATTTGGGCATCAACAATGGCTTGGGCTATTGAGTCAACTCCTTGTAGGAGAGCAAGATTATTAGCGATTAATGATGATGAGAGTCAACATGAAATATTGATTAGATACTTTCAACGGAAAGGTTTTAAAATAGTTAGAGAAGTCGGCAGCTCTCCCTTTGATTTACCATTTAGAATGATTTGGGGTGGTGCTGGGAGCTTAATGGTTTCTAATTGTTTGGATGTATACAATTCTAGTTGTCATCTTTGGGAGGAATCACAAAGAAATATAGTCAATTATCCTTGATCAGCATGATAACTACTTCTAACTAGTGGCCCACTATTCACTTTGCTGAAACCTAATTCGAAACATAGTTTTTTAAAATCATCAAACTCATTTGGATGCCAATATTTTATTACAGGTAAATGTGATAGTGATGGTCGTAAATATTGTCCAATAGTTATTTGCTGACAGTTTACTGATCGAAGATCCATTAGAGCTTGAATTACCTCTTCACGTTCCTCTCCAAGACCTAACATAAGGCCAGATTTAGTAGGAATACTTTCATCAATTTCTTGGGCAGCTCGAAGCAGGTCAAGTGATCTTTTATAAGTAGCACCTCTGCGGACCTCTTTTTGTAGACGTTTAACGGTTTCAATATTGTGATTAAAACAAACTGGCCTGGCTTTAAGTACTTTTGTTAGTCTTTCTCTTTGTTTTACAGTTGCTTTAGTTTTATCAATGATGCCACCCCAGAAATCAGGAGTGAGTACTTCAATTGATGTAGATGGAGAAAGTGTTCTTATTGCACTAATGGTTTTTGTAAAAAGACTTGCACCATGGTCTGAGAGGTCATCTCTAGCGACCGATGTT
>QCPK01000045.1 GCA_003212555.1 Prochlorococcus sp. AG-436-K22
GCTCAATTACATCATATAACTTTGAAAAGTTTTTAGGCATCCAATCAGAGTTCAAACTCTTAATAGTATCATACCTTTGCTGATCATCTAGCATTTCTGCATTGATTCCATGAAGAGTAATACCCCTTAAGATAAATGGAAGAACATTAGCATTAAAAGAAGTTGATTGAACATTTCCTGCCAAGCAAACATGACCACCTGGCTTAATAAGCTTTAGGATTGAAGATAGAATTTCACCTCCAGTAACATCTATAGCTGCGTCCCATTTAGGAATAGCAAGATTTTGTTTAGTTAAATCGTATAATTCTTTTGGATTAATAATATCATTTACTCCTAAGGAATTAAGCAGTGAAATTAATTCAGAGTGAGTAGTAAGTGCAGTTACTGCTATACCAAAGTGATTAAGAATAGCAATGGATATAGTCCCAATTCCTCCTGAAGCACCAGTTATAAGAACTTTAGAAGGTAAGGAGTTTTTCATTGAATTAAATATTTTTTTAATTGCAATTATCGCTGTTATACCTGCTGTTCCGTAAGCCATTAAAGACTCTTGCGAATAATCCTTGTCAATCTTGAGAGCCCAAGAAGCAGGAATACTTATGATTTCTCCAAATCCTCCTGGAGTATTTAACCCCATTGGCTTAGATATAACTACGACTGAATCACCAGGCAAGAAGTTAATATTTTTGCTGGAAATAACAGTCCCACATGCATCAATTCCAGGCGTATGAGGAAACCTCCTTGTAATCGAAGGATTGCCTTGACAGGACATTGCATCCTTAAAATTTATATTCGAATAATTAACTCGAATCAATAACTCATTAAGTGGAAGATCATCAATACTTCTCTCTTCTATATCATATAAAAAAGAAGATTTATTTTTACGTACTACTAATGCTTTAAAATTTTTTTTCATCTGAAGTAATATATATTAAAGTATAATCTAATATTCAGTAAATCTATTGTAAATTTCTTGAGCTAAATTATCGGGATTTAATTTGTACCTATTCAAAAGTTGTTCATATGTACCAGACTTAAGGAAAGCATTAGGAAAACCTATCTTTAGAAGGTTTACATTATCAATGGATTCTAGCGTAATTAATTCTGAGAGGATAGTTCCCAATCCTCCATTTACAAAATGTTCTTCTACTGAAACAACAAGGGAGTATTTTGATATTAGGTCTTTTATTTTATCATCTAGGGGCCTCAATGTATGGACATTCATTATTTGTGCATTAATAGAATACTTCTCCTTTAATATTCCTGCTGCTTTAATACAATTTGATACTACAATTCCATGAGCCAGAATCAGTATATCATTACCTTCTATTAGGGTAATAGATTTACCAATAGTAAATTCATAATCTTCTTTGTTTACGATTGATGCTGGTGATGCTCCAGTAAGTCTTAAAAATGCAGGGCCTTCATAATTTCCTAAAGCTTCTACAGCTTTAAATACTTCAAAACAATCGCATGGACATATTATTGGAATATTTGGGAGGGACCTAATTACTGAAATATCTTCTAAACCAAAATGGGAATTGCCTAAAAATCCCATTGAAACCCCACTGCCAATTGCAACTATTTTTACATTTGATTGCATATAAGATAGATTCATTCGAACCTGTTCACCAGCCCTTAAAGTTATAAAAGGGGCGAAGCTAGAAACAAAAACATTAAATCCTAAAGTAGATAAACCTGAAGAAAAGCCAATCATATTTTGCTCTGCAATCCCAATATTTAAGAAACGTTCATTATATTTACTCTTAAAACGATCTAAACCTGAAGAATTTCCAAGATCGGCTGAAATAGCAAATATATTTGGAGAATCCTCAGCTATAGATAAAAGGGATTGACCATATATACCCCTTGGCCCTATGCGCGCCCATTGTCTAGCTAGATTCTTGGATAAAGAAATATTCATTTACCTAATCTACTTAAAGAATCTTTATATGTAGATTCAGTTAATCTACCATGATGCCAAGAATTATCATTTTCCATAAAATCAATTCCTTTACCCTTTATTGTTCTAGCTAATATTAATTTTGGCTTGTTAAAATCAGTTTTACAATTAAAGCTATTGTGAATGTCTTTAAATGAATGGCCATCAATTTCTATTACATGCCAACCAAAAGCACTCCATCTTTCTGCCAAGTTATCTTGAGTAATGATCTCCTTAGTTGGTCCGTCACTTTGAAATCTATTAAAGTCAACTATACAAGTTAGATTTTTAGCTTTAAGAGAACTTGCTGACATTGCAGCTTCCCAGACTGACCCTTCATTGCATTCTCCATCTCCAATAAGGACAAATACTTTAGAATCAAAATCCCTCAAATTCAAACCATGTGCAATACCTAAACCATATGAAAGTCCATGGCCTAAACTCCCATTAGAAGATTCAATTCCAAAATTTAAATTACGAATTGGATGTGATATTAATTCTGATAACTCTTGCTTATAAGTAGATAAAGTCTCTGTTGAAATTAAACCGTAATGATGAAGTACAGGGTAGAAGCCTAGAACTCCATGTCCCTTAGAGAGAATAAAACGATTACGATTAGACGACTTAGATTTTATAGATTCTATATTTAAAACAGATGAGTATAAATAACACATAATTTCTACCATTGATAGACCTCCTCCTAAGTGCTGTCCTCCACCAGAATTAAAAGCAAGTTCTAAAATTTTACGTCTAATAGAGAGTGCATCTGCCTCTAGTAATTCAACATTAAATAACTGATTACTAGACATTATTGACCTCCATCAACATTAATTATTTGCCCTGTAATATGTGAGGCTGCTTCACTACATAAAAACATAACGACAGAAGAAATATCAGAAGGAGTAGCAATTTTTTTTAGTGAACTTGATTCTAATTGGGAATTGATAGCTTCAGGATCCATTTTATTAAGCATAGGAGTATCTGTTATACCAGGAGCAACAGCATTAACTCTTATACCTTGAGCCCCAAGTTCTTTTGATAGCACTTTTGTCGCATAATTTAGAGCAGCCTTAGTTGATCCATAAGCCAATGTACCAGAATCTGCTCTAAATGCTGTTACAGAAGAAATATTTATAATAGAACCTCTTTTCTTTCTTGACATTATTCTTGCAATGCCTTGAGTAAAGTTTAGTAATGAAAAAAAGTTTGTCTCAAAGTTTTTAA
>QCPK01000046.1 GCA_003212555.1 Prochlorococcus sp. AG-436-K22
AAAACCTTGTCATAATTGGATCGGGGCCTGCAGGATATACAGCTGCGATTTATGCAGCTAGAGCAAATCTTCAACCTTTATTAATAACAGGTTTCGAACGAGGCGGTATACCTGGAGGTCAATTGATGACAACCACATTTGTAGAGAACTACCCAGGCTTCCCTGATGGAATTATGGGTCCAGAGTTAATGGATTTAATAAAAGCTCAGGCTTTGAGATGGGGTACTAATCTTTTAGAAGTCGATGCTGAACAAGTTGAACTCAGTCAAAGTCCTTTTACGATTAAGACCTCAGTTCAAACATTAACCTCTCACGCCTTAATAATCGCAACTGGAGCAAAAGCCAATAAATTAGGTCTTCCGAGCGAAAGCAAATTTTGGAGTAATGGTATTAGTGCCTGTGCTATATGCGATGGCGCTACGCCTCAATTTAGGAATGAAGACTTAGCAGTCGTTGGGGGAGGAGACTCTGCATGTGAAGAAGCTGTTTATTTAACAAAATATGGAAGCCACGTTCATTTAGTAGTTCGATCTGATCACCTGAAAGCAAGTAAAGCAATGTGTGACCGCGTTGAAGCTAATAAAAATATTACTATTCATTGGCAAACGGAACTTATTGATGTTGAAGGCGAAAGCTGGGTTCAGAAATTAAAAGTCAAGAAATTTGGCTCTGATAATCAAGAATCAATCAACGTAAAAGGTCTTTTTTATGCTATTGGCCATACTCCAAACACTGATCTATTTAAAGGACAGCTTTCAATCAATAGTCATGGCTATATCAAAACTGAAGCCGGAAGACCCGAGACTTCTGTAAATGGGGTTTTTGCAGCAGGTGATGTAGCCGATCAAGAGTGGCGCCAAGGCATAACTGCTGCAGGGAGCGGATGTAAAGCTGCCTTAGCTGCTGAGAGGTGGCTTTCCCACAACAATCTTTCATCACTGATCCAAAGAAAAAGCATAGAGCCTAAAAAAGTACAAAAACCAGATAATTTAGCTACTTCATCAAAGGAGAACTTCCAGATTGATAGCCTATGGCAAAAAGGAAGCTATGCATTAAGGAAGCTTTATCACGAGAGTTCAAATCTAATTTTAGTTGTTTACTCATCTCCAAATTGTGGGCCATGTCATATTCTTAAACCTCAACTAAAGAGAGTCATCCAAGAACTTAAAGGCAGTGTCCAAGGCATTGAAATAGATATTGATGAAGAACACGAGATCGCCAAACAAGCAGGCGTTAATGGAACTCCAACAGTCCAACTCTTCCAGAAAAAAGAGCTTAAGGCTCAATGGAAAGGAGTCAGGCAAAGGAGTGAGTTTAAGAAGGAAATAATTAGCCTTTTAAAATAAATATACTTATCTTCTACGCGGTCCACCAGGCTTATTACCACCTGGTCTATTACCTTGCCTTGCTCCTCCTCCGCCAGCATTTCTTTCTCTATAAGTAATGCGTCCTCGAGTTAAGTCGTACGGACTAATCTCAACAAGAACTTTATCTCCTGCTAATAGTTTAATCCTAAATTTAGTAAGCTTCCCTGCTGCTCTGCATAAGCATTGATGGCCCTCAGGTTGTTCAAGCGTGACTAAATAAAAGCCATTTCCTTGCTCTTTCTCTATAACTCCTGATGTTTCAATCATTCGGGTAAGACTACTTTTAAAAGATAATAATAATTATATTCAAAAATCACCATTAATTAATCATCGTTACTAGCTCAGGACTTCTTGTAATTCTCTAACTGTCTGCAATTGTCCATAATAATAATTAGCAAGTGCCCTTCTCTCCGAATCATCAAGACCATCAAAGGCTTCAAATCCAATATTCTTCCATAATTCACTTCCACATGCTCTATCAAGCTCTTTAGTGGCCTCAGAAGCAAGATTCTCTAATCTTCTATTTAAATTCTTAACTTGAACTACAGACATAGAAATAAAAACAATACAATCTTATTGAATAGTACAAACAAACTACAAAAAAACAAGCTTTGTATCTTAAAAGGGAAGTTTTTTCCTCTGCTCTCGATTAAGGTCTGTTTCCATCTCCCTAAGTCGCTTAAGTATTACGTCGTAATACTCCTTTACGTATACATCTAATGTTGTTGTTTCGGAAGGGTCTAAGCCGAAAGTTTTATATGTTTCTTCCATTGGAGCATCTAGTCTTATACCACTCCCACTGACATCAGCAAATTCAAGGCGTTCAGCAACATTTAAACTTGCCTGAAAGAAAGATACTAAAGCCTTAGCGATCCCAATCAATGATGGAGAGACTCTAAGAATTTTTGCTTTCTTATCACTGACACTCTCGCACAAGCTTGCCACCTCCTCACTTTTCCAGGCTTTAGGACCAACCACTGCATAGGTTCCTCTAATTGTTTGAGGTCTATTTAAAGCCGCAATAACAAAAGCAGCCATATCTTCTGTGTTCATGTAAGCAATCTCACTTGAATTACCACTTATCCATACAGGTTGACTATCCAAAATTGGAATAGCGAATTGCCCAATCACACCTTGCATAAAAGCAGCTCCTTGCAAAATAGTGAATTCAAGCGAAGAGTCTTGAAGCAATCTTTCTGTGCAATATTTAATATCCATCAATGGAACATTTCTAAATTTTTCTGCAGCCAACAAAGAAAGAAAAACAACTCTTTTAACTCCTTCAGCTTCGCATGCTCTATAAAGATTTAACTTGCCGTCCCAATCTGTTTCGTAAACACTTCTTGGATCATCCGGTCTACTAGTAGCTGAATCTATAACAGCATCAACTCCCTTCAATGCATACTTAATATCATCTTGGTTCAACAAATCTCCTTGAGTTAACTCGCATCCCCACTCCTGAAGATAGGAGGCCTTACGAGGCCTCCTGACCATACATCTCACTTGAACACCAGTATCAATAGCCTTTTTAGCTATTTGTCTTCCAAGTGTTCCAGTGCCGCCAATAATTAATACCTTCATCCCAGATTTCATCCTCATTCAGAAGCATAATGGTAAGAATTGAAAAACGTGAAAATGATCATTTACCCTGAAGCTTAAGCAAAAGGGCTCCTCCAAGAAGCCCTGCAGGAATTAATACCC
>QCPK01000047.1 GCA_003212555.1 Prochlorococcus sp. AG-436-K22
AGCTTTATCTTTAGCTATTGCAATTTTAGTGCCTTCTTTGAGTTTTACTTTATCCATTTTATTATATATATATTCTCCAGGAGTTTCTGATCTTTTCGGTGCCTTAAGTAATGATTTAAAGGAATCCATATCTAGGCATTTGTCTGCAATATTTGCCCACTTACTTATTAAATTACCTAGGCCTTCTATTTGGTTGGCTGGTAGAAGTCCAAGATTTTTACTTGGGATGGAAAGACACTCTTCTTTAGGAATACATCCCAGTACCTTGACGTTGATGTTCTTAAGTGCCTCAGTTAGCAATTCTTTGTGCCGCTGGCTGCTTACCTTGTTTAAAACTACCCCAGAAATAATTATTTCATTATCGAAATCTCTGAAACCTTTTATCAATGCTGCTATAGAACCAGCTTGGCTATTGGCATTTACGACGAGCACAATCTGAAGATCTAGGAGCTTGGCCAACTCTGCTGTACTTCCTTTTTTTGAGGAGCCTATTCCGTCATACAAGCCCATTACGCCTTCTACTAATACAAAATCTGCAGCACATCCAAAACTATTAAAACTATTAACTACCCAATCTTTTCCAGTTAGGACTGGATCTAAATTTCTACATGGTTTATTAGAAACGGCGCTCAAAAGCTGGGGATCAAGATAATCAGGCCCAGCCTTAAATGTCTGAATATTTTTTTCATGCCGCCTTACCCAAGATGAAAGCAGAAGACTTATAAGAGTTTTGCCATTGTTACTTGCAGGTGCTGCAATTACAAATGCCATAATGGCTATTTTAGATTTCTAAGGAATTATTTTTTAGATTCAATTAGATTAAGCAATTTTCTTGCTATTGGTGTGGCATTGCTAAGTAAGGGACTAGTTGAGCCTCTACTACTTTCAAGTAACAATGCTACGTCTCTTTCGACTGGGTTGTTTTGAACAGGAACAACTTCTTCAAGTAATTCCATGCTTGCGACACCCCCTGCTTCAAGACGCATGCATTCGCCTGATTCTGATGCAAGTATTACGCACAAACCAACCTTCTTGTTTGTTGCTGATTGGCATATCAAACGTAAGCCAATTATTTGTCCAGGATTAATGCTTGGATTGCCTACAGGTAAAGGCATTAAACGAAAATTCACCATTAAGTTATCTGGACGCTTGAATTTAGTTCTATAACTTTGTCCTTCTTTCTCGACTTCTAAGGTTGATTCCCATCCAAGTCTATCTGCTATCCATGAAGCTAAGAGTAGACCTTGGACAAGATGATTTCCTTGAATATCAATATCTAAATTAATGATATTTGATAGTGATTCTCTGCGGTTAGGAGGGTCGAAAACCATGGCTAGGGTCTCTCTCCAGGTTCTTAGTCTTAGCCAGTTGAGATCATTAACTGCTTGACCGCTTTTAATTCTTTCTTGGAGGATATTTAAACAATGAGATGCTTCTCCTAGAGCACTATCAAGAATGATTCTTCTTGCTGGCAAGGCAAGTTGGCTTAGGATTTCTGGATCTTCGTCCAAGCTGCCATTCCACCAAAGCCATGATGGAAGATCTTCTGGTATTAGCTCCTCAACAATGCAAAGACCTTCTCTAAGAGAATTTGTATCGCCTTTAAGCACTATTACATCTCCACAGGCAGAATTGCCCCCACCTTCTTCTGGTAAGGGGCAATAAGCTGCAACGAGAGTTTCCAAATCATGACCTTGCTCTAAATTTGGAGCAAGTGTTATAAGTCTTCTTGGCTGTAATTGGCTTATTGCTGAATCAATATGCTGACCTCTTAGATCCTCATGTTGTTTTGAAATGTTAGTTCCTTTAAAGGAGTTGAAAACTTCTTTATCTAGTGGCGGAGTTGAATGTGGGAGATCTTTTTCTAAAACAATTTTTCTTGCTTCATCAATTAAGTCACTGCGTTGAACCCCAATAACAGGGCCGCTAATTCTACCAGTGGTTACTAATTTTTGTTCAATCCATGCTGGGTGCCATACGATTAAACAAAATGTATTGGCCCCTTTGTTATCAGATTGATCTTGAGACCATAGTTTTTGGAGGTATCCTGGAATTTCTTGAGGAGGTATTTGGAGAGGAGTCTGAAGAGTTAATTGTGGTGACATTTGTCCTTTTGGGAATTAAAAGCTTTTTAATGATCAAAAATTATGGTCTTCGCCAGAGCAATTGATCTTTAGCTAGTAATTCATCAGATTGTGTTGGCCCCCAAGTGCGAGATTCATAAGGATAAGTTGGAAGTTGCCATGGACTATCTTCAATCATTTCTAATAAAGGAGTATATAAACGCCATGCTGCTTCCACCTCATCACTTCTAGTGAAAAGCGTTGGATCTCCCAACATTGCATCAGCTAGTAATCTTACATATCCTTCGTCAGAAGGTTCGCCAAAGGATTCATCATAAGAGAATTCCATTTCTACAGGTCTGCTTCTCATTCCAGACCCAGGTGATTTGACTTCAAATTTAAATTCAGCTCCCTCATTAGGTTGGATCCTAAGTATTAATTGATTTGATGTTGGGGTGCCACCTGCAGCATCAAAAAGGTGTACTGGAGCCTCCCGAAAAGTAAGAGCAACTTCACTGGTCCTCTTGGCTAATCTTTTTCCTGTTCGGATATAAAACGGCACGCCTTGCCATCTCCAATTATTAATAAAAAGTTTCATAGCGACATAAGTCTCAGTAGTGCTATTTGGATCAACCCCAACTTCATCTCTATAACCAAGTAATGGGTTTGATTTAGATCCTCCTTTTGAGTATTGACCTCTTACACAACATTTCCAGGGCTCTAATTCATTCGCTAAATGAGCAGCTTGTAGAACCTTAGCTTTTTCATTTCTTATGGCTTCAGGATCGAAGTGTCCTGGTGGTTCCATTGCTGTAATTGCAAGCATTTGTGTTAAATGGTTTTGTACCATATCTCTTAATGCACCAGAACTTTCGTAATACCCTGCCCGGTCTTCTACTCCAACTGTTTCTGAAGAGGTTATTTGTATATTTGAAATGTAATTTCTATTCCAAATTGGTTCAAAAATTGTATTAGCAAACCGTAGAACTAATATGTTTTGGACA
>QCPK01000048.1 GCA_003212555.1 Prochlorococcus sp. AG-436-K22
TTCCGAGTAAGAACTGACCAGGAAACTAATCAAACTGTTATTGCAGGAATGGGTGAACTCCATCTTGAAATACTTGTAGATAGAATGCTGAGAGAGTTTAAGGTTGAGGCTAATATTGGAGCCCCTCAGGTTTCTTATAGAGAAACAATTAGGTCAAGCTCAAAAGGGGAAGGGAAATATGCTCGACAGACAGGAGGGAAAGGTCAGTATGGTCATGTTGTTATTGAAATGGAGCCAGGAGAGCCCGAATCAGGTTTTGTATTTGTAAATAAAATTGTTGGTGGTGCAGTACCGAAAGAGTTTATTGGTCCTGCTTCAAATGGGATGAAAGAAACATGTGAGTCTGGTGTTTTAGCTGGTTATCCATTGATTGATGTCAAAGTGACTATGGTAGATGGCTCGTTCCATGATGTTGATTCATCTGAAATGGCATTTAAGATTGCTGGATCAATGGCATTTAAAGATGGAGTGAAAAAATGTAATCCAGTACTTCTTGAGCCAATGATGAAAGTAGAAGTTGAGGTGCCAGAGGATTTCTTAGGTTCTATAATTGGTGATCTATCCTCAAGAAGAGGACAAGTTGAAGGACAATCTATTGATGATGGAATTTCGAAGGTTCAGTCCAAAGTGCCTTTAGCTGAAATGTTCGGTTACGCCACTCAACTTCGATCTATGACTCAAGGTCGAGGTATATTTTCAATGGAGTTTAGCCAGTACGAGGAAGTCCCTCGTAATGTTGCTGAAGCAATTATCTCTAAGAATCAGGGCAATTCCTGATATCTTCATCATTAATCCTCTATTATTAAACTGATTCTTTAAACAAATGGCCAGAGAGAAGTTCGAAAGAAACAAGCCTCACGTCAACATTGGGACAATTGGGCATGTTGACCATGGCAAAACTACCCTTACTGCGGCTATCACAAATGTGTTAGCTAAGAAAGGGCAGGCTACAGCCCAAGACTATGGTGATATCGATGGAGCGCCTGAAGAAAGAGAGCGCGGTATCACTATTAATACAGCTCATGTTGAATATGAGACTGACGTCAGACACTACGCTCACGTTGATTGCCCAGGACATGCTGATTATGTGAAAAATATGATCACAGGTGCAGCCCAAATGGATGGAGCAATCTTGGTATGTGCTGCAACTGATGGTCCCATGGCCCAAACAAAGGAGCATATTCTTTTGGCAAAACAAGTTGGTGTTCCTGCACTGGTTGTTGCGCTTAATAAATGTGACATGGTTGATGATCCTGAGATCATTGAGCTTGTGGAGATGGAAATCGGCGAACTCTTAGAAGGCTATGGCTTTAAAGATGTGCCAATAATTCAGGTTTCTGGCTTAAAGGCGTTAGAAGGAGAAGCTGAATGGGAAGGAAAGGTAGAAGAGCTTATGAAAGCTGTAGACGAATCTATCCCTGAGCCAGAAAGAGAAGTGGATAAACCTTTCTTGATGGCTGTTGAAGATGTCTTCTCTATTACAGGTAGAGGAACAGTAGCAACTGGAAGAATTGAGAGAGGGAAGGTAACAGTTGGCGAAGAGGTGGAAATTGTTGGAATTAGAGATACCCGACTAACAACAGTTACTGGTGTTGAGATGTTCAGGAAACTTCTTGATGAAGGTATGGCAGGTGACAATGTCGGACTTTTGCTTCGCGGAATTCAGAAAGAAGACATTGAGCGTGGCATGGTTTTAGTAAAGAAAGGTTCTATTACTCCTCATACACAGTTTGAGGGGCAGGTTTATGTGCTCAAAAAAGAAGAAGGTGGAAGGCATACCCCTTTCTTTGCTGGGTATAGGCCACAGTTTTATATTCGTACAACTGATGTAACTGGTCAAATTACTGCATTTACTGCAGAGGATGGAAGCAATGTTGAAATGGTTATGCCAGGAGACAACATAAAAATGACAGGTGAGTTGATTTGCCCAGTAGCAATTGAGCAAGGTATGAGATTTGCCATTAGAGAGGGCGGAAGGACTATTGGAGCTGGAGTTGTTTCAAAGATCCTTAAATAAATACTTAACGATATCTGATTTTCGATCTTGTTATCGGTTAAATTAATGAAAAGGGCTTTCGTTCTTAGATAGCCCTTTTTGAATCTTGAAAATTAATTTTCACATCCCCAATCCAGGGAAACTTAACGTATTAAACCTATGTCAACGGCTATAGCTCAGCAGAAGATACGAATACGCCTTAAAGCATTTGATAGGCGAATGTTAGATCTTTCATGTGAAAAAATCATTGAAACAGCTGACAATACGGCAGCAACAGCTATTGGTCCAATACCTCTTCCTACTAAGAGGAAGATATATTGTGTTCTAAGGTCACCTCATGTTGACAAGGATTCCAGAGAGCATTTTGAGACACGCACCCATAGAAGAATTATTGACATTTATAGCCCATCAGCCAAAACAATTGATGCACTGATGAAGCTTGATCTTCCAAGTGGAGTTGATATTGAGGTTAAGCTTTAATGATGTGAATACCTCACAATCGCAAGAACATTTCAGTAGTATCTATATATGTTTGGGAATATTCCCGTGACCGATATTTCAGTCAGGGAGTTACCTCTTTTTCCTCTACCTGAAGTGGTTCTATTCCCTCAGGAGGTTTTGCCACTTCATATTTTTGAATCAAGGTACAGAATAATGCTTCAAACGGTTCTAGAGGCAGATAGTCGCTTTGGAATAGTTAGGTCTAATCCAGCTACTAAGCAAATTGCAGATGTAGGATGTTGTGCCCAAATAGTCAAGCATCAGACTTCAGAAGATGGAAGAAGCAATATAGTTACTGTTGGTCAACAACGTTTTCGGATTTTAGAGATTATTCGAGAAGCTCCCTTTTATAGCGCAATGGTTACATGGATTGATGACAATTCCGTGGATGATCAAGATGAGTTAACCGCTTTATCTAGCTCTGTTTTACTTGCCTTGAAAGATGTTGTTTCTTTGACAGGTAAATTAACTGATTCTGAGCGAAGTTTGCCTGAAGGACTGCCTGAAATCCCACGAGAATTATCTTTCTGGATTGCTTCACATCTAGGA
>QCPK01000049.1 GCA_003212555.1 Prochlorococcus sp. AG-436-K22
TAATGTGAACAGAGTTAATGTTTTTCTAAATTTTTTATGGATAAGAAAGGTGCCAAAGGTTACTGGATTTCAACCTCAAGAATTACTAATCACGAGTTATTTTCAGAGTATGTTGAAAAGGTCAGTCCCTGGCTCAAGGAAGTTGGAGGGAAAGTTTTTGCAAAAGATACAGAACCGCAAGGGAAAGAAAGGACAGAAGGAGCAAATATAGCAATTATTTGTGAGTTCCCCTCTATGCGTGAAGCCGTTGAGGCTTATGAGTCTTCTACTTATCAAGCACTGTCAAAGCTTAGGAATGCTGCAACGAAAGATGCAACTTTCACAATCATGGAAGGTATGGATGAAGCTACAAAGCTTAGAAGAGCAATGGGTAGATAAAAAAACCATCTTTAAGGAGAGAATACCCCCTTGAAATGAAGCCAAACAGAAAGATTAAATTTTCTCGCCGTCTGATCTCATTTAAGTCATGATTGGGGATGACTAAAATGATGAAGTGCTCACTGAATGAATCTATACCTTGTAGTTTTGGGAGGGAGGGTTTACGGAAGTCACGTAGAGATGCATGATGTTCGCTGGGTAATAGGAGAAACAATTGAGTCCACATTCCCAAATCTAAAAACAGAGTGGATCGGGAAAACTTCAGGTCTGCACATAGATAGCTATAAAGCAATCCGTTTTGTAGACGGCTACAGAGTTAAGTTAATAAATAAAAATAGTAATCCCAAGCAGGGAGTCAATAAGCTCTGGTTCGTAAATTTTGGAGGATATAAGACCGATGAGCTTCTTGAACAGCATCACTTAGAGATTGTAGTTGCACCATCAATCCAAGTTGCAAAAAAGAAAGCACGCAACAAATGGTCTAAACCAATGAACCAAATCCACAAAGATGACCACGCTGCAATCATTCAAATAAAGGAGCACACAGTTGTTTTAGAGCAAGACTCCCAAATGCGAGATGATGGGATGAAGCCAGACTGGTGTGGGTACTGGGTTCTAGATTAACTGTCAACTTCCCTAACCACAAAGTGTCAAAAGCTGCGGAACTTAAGGCTTAGTCATGCGATAATCCCTAGGGAATACATAAATATTATAATGAAGTTTTTTAGGTAAAATAATTACCATGGCTCAAAAATTGAGCCAATTTAAGAGGGAGCAGCAAGCATTCTTTATTTACAAACAAGGTCCAACAATCAAGTTCGCATCTGTTGCAGGCATCCCCAAAGAAAGCAGAGAGCTCTATATCGTATCAACGATTAAAAATTCAAAAAGAATGCATCCACAACTAATTCATCTAGTGATGAAGTGGAGAGTGCAAGGCAATACAATTAGAGATGGGAGCTTGATATTATCTTTTGATCAATCCCACTCCCTAGTACTTCAATTCAACTATGCTTTGTAAAAGTTTTTAATTCTTAAGTGACTCACGAACAAAACCTCCAAGAGAAGGTTCAGCAGTATTGGAACATTGCTCAATTATGCAAGACCAATAAACAGAAGGTAACTTTTTTTGATGAAAATCAAGAAGCATTCAACCTAGATCCTGACGATGGAGCGGATGCTAAAAATCAATATTGGGAACAAAACAGCATGGATGATGATGATATTGAAGAGTTTGAAGAAAGTGCATTGCTTGGAGATGGTTATCCAGACGAGTACAAGATTTTTGCCTTTGATTATTTAACAGCTCGCGGAAAAGCATTTTCTGGTATTACTGCGGCTCCTTTAAATGAAGTTGTAAAATTAATTTCCTCTGAAAAGCTTCAAGAAAAACTTGATAGTGAGGGCCTCTCTTACAGTGGATCAGATGCAGAAGATGAGGTAATGCTAATCCTTGAAAGAAGAGCAAAGAAAAAAGGATTAAATGTAGGTGAGGATGACTTGGAAGCAGCCACAAAAATTGCTATTCAGGACATGAGAGATTGGATTGATGATCACTACGAAGACTAAAAAACTGATGCAAAAGATATATTTCATCAAGTTCAACTATAGTGATTTTAATGAGAAGCAATGGTACTCCTAAGTTACAAAAGGATTTAACTGGCAACGTGATTTCATCTATAAAGGAACAAAGCAATGAGGACTTTAAGTATTATCTAAGAAAAGTTGGGAGTGGCACGAAGACTAGTAAATCGCTTAGCCGGCGAGAATCATCTGAAGCTTTGAACTTAATTCTAAATTCCAAAGCTACGCCTGCCCAAATCGGAGCATTTATGATTGCTCATCGAATTAGAAGACCTGAACCTCAAGAGTTAGCAGGGATGCTTGATACTTATAAGGAACTTGGTCCGAAACTAATCTCCAAAGAGAGCCAGCTCCGACCACTTTGTTTTGGAATGCCATTTGATGGAAGAAATAAGACATCGCCTATATATCCACTCACATTCTTAATTCTTCTTGCGAATAAGCAACCTTTGGTAATACATGGTGGGAAGCGTATGCCTATCAAATATGGAATCACATCTCAAGAATTGTTTCAGGCACTAGGGCTAAAGTTAAGTGGTTTATCGCTAATGCAAGTTCAATCTGGGTTTTATGAAAATGATTTTGCCTTTATTTATCAACCTGACCATTTTCCACTTGCAGACTCTCTCATTTCATATCGAGATGAAATAGGTAAGCGCCCACCTATAGCAAGCATGGAGCTACTATGGACAGCTCATCAGGGTGCGCATCTACTTATCAGCGGCTTTGTTCACCCACCTACAGAAGATCGTGCTTTGCAATGTCTTCAAATAGTTCGAGAAACAAGTGCTATAACCATAAAAGGTCTTGAAGGGAGTACTGATCTGCCAATCAGTCGAGCATGCATAGCAAGCTTGACGAAGCAAGGCAAGCGCCATCGATTGATCCTTCATCCTCGCGACTATGATTGTTACGACGTGGATCTTAAATGGCAAAGCATTGAGACTTGGAGGGAACATGCTTTTGATGCACTGAACAATAAAGGACCTTTACTAAAAGCTCTTAACTGGAATGCAGGTGCCTATCTATGGTTATCAGGAGCATCAAAAACACTTCAAGAAGGCATC
>QCPK01000050.1 GCA_003212555.1 Prochlorococcus sp. AG-436-K22
AATCTCATGAATTATTGTTTGTTGATGAAATTCATAGGCTTACAAAGGTTGCGCAAGAGCTTTTATATCCTGCATTAGAAGATTTTCGATTAGATTTAACTGTTGGGAAAGGTACAACAGCAAGAACACGGGAAATAGATCTTCCTCGCTTTACTTTGATTGGTGCAACTACTAGTCCCGCTTCAATTAGTTCGCCTTTAAGAGATCGTTTTGGTATTACACATCGATTGAATTTTTATCAGTTGGATGATCTACAGAAGATCATCCAAAGAGCAGCAGATCTTTTGGAATTGAAGTTATCTACAGAAGCAAGTATGGAAATTGCTCGTCGTTGTAGAGGTACCCCGCGAATTGCTAACAGATTGCTTCGTAGAGTCAGAGATTTTGCCACTGTCCAAGAGAACATTCAAATAGTTGATAAAGATGTTGTGAACAAATCTTTAAAATTGCATCAAGTAGATGAGTGTGGTTTAGATCAGACAGATAGACGCTTTTTGTCATTTATTGTTGAAGCTCATGATAATGGTCCAGTGGGATTAGAGACACTTGCTGCTGCATTAGGAGAAGAAAGTTCTACATTGGAAACTGTGGTGGAGCCATTCCTTTTACAGATTGGTTTTTTAAAAAGAACACCTCGTGGAAGAATTGTCACTTCAGCAGCAATAGAACATCTTAATTTTGATGGAAGTAGAAGGATGTCTAGTTAAATGAGACAGAAGATTTTCTTTTCTTTGTTTGTATGTTGCTTAGTTTTGGTCAGTTTTCCATTGCATGCTGTTGGGGCAGGGCATGAAGTCAATGCCTCCTTGTTTGCAAAGGCATTGTATGAAAGCAAAGAAGGTAATTTTGTAGATGCATTAGAAAGTTGGGATCGTTTTCTGTTGTCTGCTCCAACAGATGCTGCTGCTTTAAGTAATCGTGGAAATGTACGTTTAGCGTTGGGTGATTTTGAAGGTGCGATTCTTGATCAAACCAGTGCAATCAAGATTCTTCCTTCGGAAACTGATCCTTATTTAAATCGAGGTATGGCTGAGGAAAGCTTAGGTCAATGGGATGAAGCTATTAATGATTATCAATGGGTTCTTACTAGAGAGCCAGAAAACCCTTCTGCTTTATATAATCTAGGAAACGTCGTGGGGTCTGTTCGAGGTGATTGGTTACAAGCAAAAGAGTTATTTAATAAAGCATCCATAGCTAATCCAGGAGATGTTATGGCTCGATCTAGCAAAGCTTTGGCTTCTTATCAACTAAATCAGTTTGCTCAGGCAGAAAAAGAGCTGAGGCAACTGATTCGTAAATATCCTATGTTTGCAGATGCAAGGGCAGCCCTGACTGCTCTTTTGTGGAGAGAAGGATCACTAGGAGAAGCTGAAAGTCATTGGAATGCAGCAGTCGGACTTGACCCTAGATATAGGGAAGAAAAATGGCTTGTAAATGTAAGGCGGTGGCCTTCGGATCCAATCCATGATCTTATGGGATTTTTGGATTTGGAACCAGTATGAATGCTTTGAAAAAGTCACCTGTGAGCTTAGAGTCTTTTTTACCTGAATTAATTGACCTTAGGAGGCATTTTCATGCACATCCTGAATTGAGTGGTGAAGAGCATCAAACAGCTGCACTTGTTGCGGGCGAATTAAGAAAGTACGGATGGACGGTCACAGAATCAATAGGTAGAACAGGTTTAATTGCTGAGTTGGGAAATATATCTACTCCTTTAGTTGGTTTAAGAGTAGATATGGATGCTTTGCCTGTAGAAGAAAAAACAGGACTTCCCTATTCTTCTTTAACACAAGGTGTTATGCATGCATGTGGACATGATATTCATACCTGCATAGGCCTAGGTGTTGCAAGATTGCTTGCCGAAAATCAAGAGCAATTAACTGGCATAAGACTCTTGTTTCAACCTGCTGAGGAGATTGCTTCGGGTGCAAGATGGATGAAGAAAGATGGAGCGACTAAAGGTTTAGATGCTCTCTTTGGCGTTCATGTTTATCCAGAGCTTCCTATTGGTAGCATAGGTGTTCGAAGTGGAACATTAACTGCAGCAGCAGGTAAGTTGGAAATCCAAATTATTGGTAATGGAGGACATGGTGCGAGGCCTCATCAAACTATTGATTCAATTTGGATAGCATCAAAGGTTATTAGTGGTATTCAAGAAGCGATTGCAAGGCAACTAGATGCATTAATGCCAGTTGTTGTAAGTTTTGGGAAAATTGAAGGCGGTCAAGCTTTTAATGTAATTGCAGATCGAGTAAAGCTTTTGGGTACAGTTCGTTGTTTAGATGCAAGTTTAAATGAAACTCTTCCGGAATGGATTGAAGATACAGTCAAAGGAATTGCTCATAGCTTAGGAGCAGAGGCTTTGGTTACATATACATCAATTGCTCCTCCAGTTTGGAATGACCCTGGGCTAACATCCTTCGTTGAAGAATCAGGCAAAGCTGTTCTTGGAGCAGTTAATGTGAAGCACTTAGAATTACCTTCTTTGGGTGCTGAGGATTTTGCAGAATTTTTAGAAGATGTTCCTGGGACAATGTTTCGTCTTGGAGTAGCACCTCCTAACGGATGTGCCCCACTCCATAACGGTTATTTTTCTCCTGATGAAAAAAGTATTGAAGTTGGAATTCGTGTAATTTTTCAAACCTTAATGACTTGGATGGATAAACAAAAATTTGATGTTAGAGAGCCTTCAAAATGAAAAACTCTCAGAATTTGTTCCTATCTCTTGCTGCACCCTGCTTAGTGTTGATTTCATTTTTGGGCTTCTTTCATCGTAAAGACA
>QCPK01000051.1 GCA_003212555.1 Prochlorococcus sp. AG-436-K22
CATCATCATTCATTTCAACTTGAATATGCTCGGGTTCTTTTCTGATAGATGTTTTCTCTGAATAGCTTTCTTTCTCATTTGACTTGCTTATATTTCCTTTGTAATTGATTTCGTTACTTTCAATTATAGGCTCGTTTAATTTAATCTTGCTATTGGTACTCACTGTTGTATTAATTAAATCTTTAGGCTCACTTTTAATGAGTACAGAATTTAATGTTGAAGGCTTGATTTGCTCTTTGGCATGGATGTTTGTGTTATGACCTAAACCATTGCAATGATTACACTCTTTGCTGAATAATTCATAAATATTTTGCCCCTGCCTTTTCCTAGTCATTTCGACCAATCCTAGTTCAGTAAGTTGAGATATTTGAGGCCTTGATGAATCGTCATTTAAAGCAGCTGTGAAATACTCTAAAAGTTGTAATTGATCCCTACGTGATTCCATATCAATAAAATCTATAATTATTACTCCTCCTATGTTTCTGAGCTTTAGTTGTCTTGCTATCTCTATACTGGCCTCGCAGTTTGTCCAAAGTACTGTTTCACGAGCATTCGCCGAGCGAGTAAAAGAGCCTGAGTTTACATCAATGACTGTTAGGGCCTCTGTAGGCTCAATAATGATATAGCCCCCAGATGGTAGATCTACTCTAGGTTTAAGAGCATTGAAAATTGCAACGTCAACTTTATAATGACCTATTAAACTTTGACCTTCCTTGAGATCTTCGACAATTACTTTTATATCATTTTGTTCGAGAAATTTATTAGCTCTCTCACTTGCTTCGCTTGTTTCAACAATTACTTCTGACAGATCAGATTTTGCATGGTCGCGTAAAACTCTATGTATAAAGTCTTCATCTCTATTTAGAAGAGATGGTGGAGTTGCTCGTTCTGTCGCTTGTTGTATTAACTCCCATTTTTTGAGTAGATTTTCCAAGTCTTCAATGATCAATTCTTCAGATATAGTTTCAGATTCATAGCGAATTAAAAGACCTGTTCCCGGTGGTTTTATTAATACACCAAGTGCCTTAAGTCGATTTCGTTCGGTTTCAGTATTGATTTTCCGTGAAATATTTACACCTTGACCATTTGGTTGAAGTACAAGATATCGTCCAGGCAAAGACACTTTTCCTGTTAAACGCGGACCTTTATTACCTGTAGGCTCTTTAATTACTTGAACTAGTACTTTTTGGCTTGGTCTTAGTAATTCAGTAATACTTGCAGCAGTTTGTTTAATTTTTAAAGGACCTAAATCTGTTACATGAATAAAACCATTTTTTTCACTTGCACCAATATTTACAAAGGCAGCATCTATTCCAGGAAGAACGTTTTCGATTGTTCCAAGATAGATATCTCCTATTTGGTAACGACCCTGAGCAACGATTAATTTGTCTACTCGGCCATCGGTAAGCAAGGCTGCTATGCGCTCTTGCTCTGCGATGATAATTTTTTTGGGCATATAAGAAAGTGTGAGCTCTTTAGCTCGGTTTTAAATCAATTGGCAGTGTTACTGCTAAGAGTTAGATAAAAGTTAAATGCTAAGTTTTGGAAGGAATAATGCAAAGCATTAAATTAGCTCTTCTTGAAGTTTGATTGGTGATGATCCTGGACAATTGGTCCCAGGAATTTGCGAGTATCGAGGGTGAGTCTCTTCCAAAATAACTTAGGTTACATGCGCTCTACTGAGCCATCTTCTAACCCAATTTAATTTTAGCACTTTTTCAATATAAGATTAGTTCTTTTTATGTCTTTAATAGTTATGGAATGGCTTAACGACTTAGTCAGTAAATGCTTAATATGCATCGGTTTAATACTTTGACCTATGGGAGAAATTAAAGACTGAAGTTCGATAGATATTGTTTCTTCATGCGTTAATTGGTTATTCTTGATTTTGTTTTTAGTTGCCTGCAGGTTCCTTAACTGAGGTTTCAGGTCCCTTTCCCGCGAACGTCCTTTTTTATCGGTGTCTATCCATATCAACTCCTTTGAATGTCTTATTTTCTGTATTGCATATTTCCATTTCTCAAAATCAAGCTTCAAACCGTTTTCCCCTTTTAGTTGAAAATCCCAATTTGCTTGAACAAGTTCTTGCGAAAGCTTGGTTTTTTGAATAGGGATACTAAGGCTTTGTAAGAGATGTATTCCTTTCGGTAAGTACTGTTGAAGCACCTCTTTCATGGTTGCTGGGTTTATCTCTTCAAAGAAATCAATGTCCATCCATTCGCCAAGACCTTCTACACCCAAAGGTAGAGCAAGAGCAATTTGTAAACGAGGGAGGGGGTGGAACCCTCCTGAATAACTGACGGGCAACTCACTTCTTCTTAAGGCTCTCTCCAGTAGACGAATTAAATCTAGGTGACTAATCAAATGCATAGGCATCGTTTTGCTGAATTGCAATCGTATCCGACATTTTTTTTCTGAGTGAGGAAGTTTTGGTTCTTCTCTAGCAGGTATTGATGTGGCTGGAATAATTTGATTGTGACCTAACTCTGGTCCACAGACACCACAACTACTGCATTTATTGAATGAACAATCAGGAACTATGGTTGCATTCAGGGCTTTCTCTAAATCCTTCATTAGCCATGTTTTATCGATGCCTGTATCAATATGATCCCAAGGGAGTGGCTTGCGGCAGAAGTTTATTAAATCCTTCTTCCCCAAAGTTTGAGCGGAACCCCAATTGCCTATTTCTAATTCTCTAAGTT
>QCPK01000052.1 GCA_003212555.1 Prochlorococcus sp. AG-436-K22
GAAGCCATTTATTTTCACTTCTACAACTTTCCCTTCTTTTGCAAGTTCAAGAGCATTGTCCCAACTTTTGCGAAGAGCTAATGCTCTGCAGCTAATCGTGACCATCCCATCAGCATTTTGTTCCCTCGTCACTAATACTTCTACTTCAAGACCTTTTTGGAAGCGTTCCTTTAGATTTGTTATTACCCCAAGCCCACATTCACTTTTAGGCATAAAGCCAGGGGCTTTGCCGCCAATATCAACATAAACTCCATCACTTTCAATTCCAATAACAGATCCTTTGACGACTTCCCCTGTATTCCCAATTGGTGCATTTTCTTCTAGTGCAGCAAGGAAAGCTCCTTCATCAAAGTCAAATTCATCAACTGTCCTTTCTGAGAAAATATCTGAATTGTAATTAGTTAATTCTGGTTTGTTTTGTTCGGGAAGCTTTTCTTGAGCAAGAAGATCTCCCATTGTTAGTTCTGCCGAACTCTGGGATTTAATCTGAGCTTGATTATCATTATCTTGATTTAAAATTTCTAAAGGTTTTGCTGGGGATACAAGAGTTGCACCAATACCTTCTTTAGTAGTATTTGATTCTTTGAATTCAGTATTCTCTAGAGCATCATTAGAGTTGAGATCTCCTTGTGATTGAACCTCGTCTTTTCTACTAATATGCATTACCTGCAAAGGCTTACGCAAACTACTTTGCTCTTTCCTTGGAGGATTGGGTCTTTTAGGTTGAGGGCTTCCTGATTCGGCCATTGGGCCTTATGGGGGTTTATCAATAAGCCATTCTTGCAGGAAAAGTTAAATTATTTCATGTTTGGAGGTTATTTCTATCAGTTCTCATTTACGAAATTTAGCTTTTCTTAGCTGGCCCGAAGCTTCTAAGGCTGCTTTGAAAGAGGGATCTACCATTGTTTGGCCGTTTGGTGCTTGTGAACAACATGGTCCACAATTACCTTTGATTACAGACACTTATTTTGCTGAAAGTGTTTTGTTTGAAGTTTTTGAACGATTGCCGGCAGAGTTACCTATCTGGTTTTTACCACCTCAAGCAGTTGGTTTTTCGCCCGAGCATTTGGGCTTCCCTGGGACATTATCTTTGTCAGGGAGTTTAATGATGGAAATTGTCAGTGAAATTGGCAAACAGTTGGCAAATATGGGATTTCAAAGGCTTGTGCTTTTTAATGCACATGGAGGCCAGATAGGTCTTTTACAAGCAATAGCAAGAGAATTAAGAATTCAATGCCCTTCTATGGCTGTTTTACCATGCTTTTTGTGGAGCGGCGTTGAGGAATTAAAGGATTTAATTCCTAATAGAGAGGTTGAACAAGGATTGCATGCTGCGTTAGCTGAAACCAGTTTGATGCTTTCATTTGATCCCGAGCTTGTTGGGGATCTCAGACCATATGATGGTGATTACAAAAATTCTAGTAATGCAAGTATGAAAGTCCCTTTGGGTTGGAGTCTTGAAGGGGCAGCTCCATGTGCGTGGCTGACTAATGAATTGAGTCACTCAGGAGTGATTGGCGATAGTCGAGGATCTAACTCTAAGTTGGGAGATGATTTAAGAAAAGTATTGGTAGAGCATTGGTTTGAATTGTTTTTGAATCTTATGAAAAGTAAATGGCCCCCTGTTGAAAATTCAAGAAAATTAAATACCAATAATTCATAAGGAAAAATATCGCTATTTTGCATTTAATTCTGTAAGGTGTCCCATATTGTGAATTTCAAAAACCATGCCGACCCTAGAATCTACAGAGGTTGCAGTTGATAATGAATTAGGGACTTGTCTTCCAGACTTCACATCCGAGGCATACAAAGACGCCTATAGCAGGATCAATGCAATTGTTATTGAAGGAGAGAAGGAGGCTCATGACAATTATATTTCGATAGGTAGCCTAATCCCTGACAAGGCAGATGAGTTGAAGAAGCTAGCGATTATGGAACTAAAGCATATGAAAGGTTTCACCGCTTGTGGAAAGAATCTTGGGGTAAAGGCTGACATGCTTTTTGCTGAGGAATTCTTTTCACCTTTGCACGGTAATTTCCAGAAAGCCTTTAAAGATGAGAAGTTAACAACGTGTTTCCTTATTCAAGCGATCCTTATCGAAGCTTTTGCAATATCTGCTTATCACGTTTATATAAGAGTTGCTGATCCATTCGCCAAAAAAATCACTGAAAATGTTGTCAAGGATGAATATCTTCATCTGAATTATGGTCAAGAATGGTTAAAAGCAAACTTAAGCACATGTAAAGAAGAATTGATGAAGGCAAATAAAGAAAATCTTCCGCTTATTAAATCAATGCTTGATCAGGTTGCTGATGATGCTGAAGCTCTTGATATGGACAAAGAAGAATTGATGGAAGAGTTTATGATTGCTTATCAAGACTCACTATTGGAGATTGGATTGGATTCTAGAGAGATAGCTCGAATGGCGTTAGCTGTTCTTGTCTAGCTTAGACTTTCAATTAGTACAAATACTTAATGGAGTAGTTTTTTAGAACTAAAAAACTGCTAATAGTGATTCTTCTGGAGCGTAATGGTTTAATCTGTGAAACAACAATTAAGGCTTGGCTTCATTAATGAGGTTTTTAGTTAAAAGATGTTTGGATTGATCGGACACTCCACAAGTTTTAAAGATGCCAGGCAAAAGGCAATGGATTTGGGGTATGAGCATATTGCAGCGGGTGATTTAGATGTATGG
>QCPK01000053.1 GCA_003212555.1 Prochlorococcus sp. AG-436-K22
GGACGATGCCAAAGTCTTAATAGTTAGGCTGCCATGTAATCCGATCTTTCCGATTGGTCCAATCTATTTAGCTGATCATCTACACAAATGCTTCCCACAATTACCTCTAAAGATCCTTGATCTTGCAGCACTGCCAGTGATTGATGTGGAAAGAGTGTTGATATCTAATATCAAAATCTTTCAGCCTTCATTATTGGTTTTTTCCTGGAGGGATATCCAAATATATGCTCCAGTTGATGGCCGCGGAGGCAACCCACTACAACATTCTTTTGAAGCTTTTTATGCAAAAAACCCATTAAGGAAACTCCGAGGAGTATTTGGTGGCATTCGATTAATGAAAAGTCACTACGGTGAGCTATGGAGAAATCAACGTTTGATTAACAAAGGACTGAAACAAGCAAAAATCTATACAAAAGATGCTCAGGTCTTAATTGGAGGAGGGGCAGTCAGTGTTTTTTACGAACAACTTGGGAAGTCTCTACCAAAAGGAACAATAATTTCAATTGGGGAAGGGGAAGCGTTGTTAGAGAAATTACTGTTAGGTCACTCCATAGATCAAGAAAGGTGTTTTGTAGTTGGTCAACCCCCTAGAGACGGAGTAATACATGAGCAACCTACAACCTCCACTAAAACGGCATGTGATTACCAATATATTGCCTCAATCTGGCCGCAATTCCATTGGTATCTTGAAGGAGGGGATTTCTATATCGGAGTTCAAACAAAGCGTGGGTGTCCGCATAATTGTTGTTATTGCGTTTACACAGTAGTAGAAGGCAAGAAAGTGAGGGTCAATCCTGTAGAAGAAGTCATTAAAGAAATTAAACAGTTATACCAACTAGGTGTCCGCAATATCTGGTTCACTGATGCTCAATTCATTCCAGCACGACGCTATATGGAAGATGCTAAAGAACTTCTCAGAGCAATTCATAGAGAAGGAATGGTGGATATGCGCTGGGCTGCATATATTCGAGCGGATAATCTCGATGCAGAATTAGCATCATTGATGGTCCAAACAGGAATGAGCTATTTTGAGATAGGTATCACCTCAGGTTCCCAAGAGTTAGTAAGGAAAATGAGGATGGGATACAACTTAAGAACAGTTCTAGAAAATTGTCAGTTACTTGCAGATGCAGGTTTTCAAGACAATGTCTCCGTAAACTACTCATTCAATGTTATTGATGAAAGACCAGAGACTATTCGTCAAACTGTTGCTTATCATCGGAAATTAGAAAAGATATTTGGCGCAGATAAAGTTGAACCAGCTATTTTCTTCATAGGGCTTCAACCACATACCCATTTAGAGCAATACGGTTTTGATCAAGGTCTAATAAAACCAGGTTATAACCCAATGAGTATGATGCCATGGACAGCACGAAAACTTCTATGGAACCCTGAGCCGATGGGGCACACATTTGGGAGAATCTGCTTAGAAGCATTTGACTCGTGTCCCACTAACTTTGGACGTACTGTAATTGACTTACTAGAAAGAGACTATGGAGTAGCATCTTTAAATGAGGCTTTACGTTCTCCATTAAAAGGACGCCCTGCTATGGCCAAAGCTTTCCAATAATAAACAAGAATCGTACCTAAGCCAAAGATTCCTGTAAGGCTACCAATAGGATTAGGAGATAAGCTGCCTGGCCCTATGAGGATGGTAGGTATATTTGAAGATATATCTAGAAATACGAAATTAGAAAGGAACCATGCCCCGACTAAGCCTCCATGTATACCTATACAACCAATTAATGAGCCATGGTCGAGAATTCTTCTTAAAGCAAGCACTAGTCCTAAAAGGAATAAACCAAATAAAAGTAGGCACAATTCCAAGAAATCTAAATCATCTTTTACAAGAGCTCCTACATGCGCAAAGCTAAATATTATAGCTTGAAAGAAAGTACTCTTACGAAATCCAAACAAGCAGTTCAACTCATTCCACAACCATCCACGAAAAATCAATTCTTCTGCAAGTCCAACACCAATACCTAGACAAATGCCATTCATTATAGTTGTAAAGCTAAAGTCACCTCTCCACTCAACCCATTGACCGAGGGACAGTGGAATCAATACAAAGCAAACTAAGCACACAGCCACAAGGCAAGTCTTAAAAAAAGTTTGTACTGCAGAGTTGATTGAAAATCGATTCAAGCCTAAAGAGATGAAAGGATTTACTTGTCCCCATCTATACTTTGCCCAACTAGGTAGAGCTAATAGAAATAAGATGAAAGTAAAAACAGTGCCTAACAATGAAAAGCTTTGTAGAGCAATTTCATAAGGAAGTAAAAGTAAAGGTCGGACAATCAACCAACCCAATAAATACAAAATTGGAATAAAAGTAACTGTGGGCAACCAACTACAGCGTTGGAGAAGCCATTTCTTCCAAAAGGCTGCAATCAATGTCTTCAGCTTTCTTGTTCAATAGTACTAGTAAGACCTTTACTTTTAAGAGACTCTGAATAAAATTCAGCAGGTTCAATATCGCAAGTGATAACAAGTCCTATCCCAGAATTATGTGTTTCCAGCATGATTGCTATAGCATCTTGATCACTTAACTGAGGCACAACCTGACGTAAGGTTTTGACGACATAATCCATTGAATTCACAGGGTCATTATGTAGCAAGACCTTATATCGAGGAGATATCTTCCTCTCAGATTGAGTTTGCTTGTCAAGAACTGCGGCGCCATCAGTGATGC
>QCPK01000054.1 GCA_003212555.1 Prochlorococcus sp. AG-436-K22
ATTGAAAAGCAACGCAATAGCAGGCATAGATGAAGTCGGCAAAGGAGCTCTATTTGGTCCAGTCTTCGCTGGAGCTGTGATATTAAATAAACAGGGTGAAAGTCTTCTAATTAAAGCTGGACTAAAAGACAGCAAGAAATTATCTGCCAAAAAAAGAGCCGCGTTAGTACCTTTAATCAGAGAAACAGCAATCAGCTGGGCTCTTGGGCAAGCTTCCGCTAGAGAAATAGATCTGCTTGGTATACGAAAAGCTACAGAAAAAGCAATGCTCAGAGCTGTTCATCGCTTAAAGCCACAACCTGTGCTTCTACTAATTGATGGCTGTCTCTCATTACGACTTTGGGAAGGGAAGCAAAAGACATTAGTTAAAGGAGAAGATAAATCAGCAGCAATTGCAGCAGCAAGCGTATTAGCCAAAGTGAGTAGAGATACACTTATCAAACAACTTGCCAATCAGCATCCATCTTATGGTCTAGAAACAAATTCAGGATATGGAACAATTCTCCATCGCAATAAATTAATCCAAAAAGGGCCTACAGAACTTCATAGAAAAAGTTTTCTCTCAAAAATTAAATAACTGGCAAATCAAGTTTCTATACACCATGCTGAAAAATCTCTAACCAATTGTTGACCAACTCGTGCCTTAATACCCAACAAAATCCCATTTAGAATTGAATGGCCAGTTGATTCTAATAATTTAGGAGGTATCAGTTTTAGCAAAGGCGGTTGACTGACAGTTACCCCTAAAAAAGCTTCGCCAACTAAGCCTTGTTCAGTTGCAATCAAAGTAGCATCAAGCATTAGTTCAAAATCATCAACCAATCCAAGTCCATCAAGCTCACTATCAGTTGCATGCATTTGAAGTTTATTCCCGTCACTATTGGCCACAGCAATTGAAACTACTGGTTTTACTTCTAATTGAAAGACCTTAAAGCTTGTGACGGTGTATCGGAAATTGCCTTGACTTAAAGCAACAAGCTTTTTGGGGTCAAGCATTGCACCAACAACCCTTTCCTGTTGTAAGAGATAATCAGGAAGTCGCTCTATTTTACTTTTGACAGGTAGATTAATTTCCTGTCGAGCATTAAAAGCCAGAGACATAATTGGCAACTGACGCGACACAATCCTATCGACACTTGCACTCTTTTTTAAATAATGCCAACTCAAGTGGCCTATCTCGGACCAAAAGGGACATATGCTGAACAGGCAGCTTATGCCTTAGCAAAGCTAGAAAAGCTTTCTCAGCCAGTGTTTATGCCCTATTCTGGATTGAGATCTGTAGTTGAACATCTTGCTAATAAAGATTGTGAAGCTGCTGTAGTACCTATAGAAAATTCTGTCGAAGGGTGTGTCACGACAACGTTAGATTCATTGTGGACTTATCCAGATTTATCTATTCAAAGAGCTCTAGTCATACCAATTCGTCATGCGTTAATCAGTAGTGGTTCGATGTCTGAAATTTCAGAAGTCTTGTCGCATCCTCAGGCTCTTGCACAATGCTCTGAATGGCTAAGAAGCAATCTACCAAATGCCCTGCAGCTGCCTACAAACTCCACGGCTGAGGCAGTAAAAATGGTCTTAGGGAGCAAGTTCCGTGCTGCTATAGCCTCTAAGGAGTCAGAAGAAATAAGTGGAGTAAAGAATATTTCATATCCTATTAATGATGTACCTGGAAATTGCACGAGATTTGTTCTGCTGAAGAGGCAACGAGCAACAGAAAGTGAAATGGCTGACCTTGCAAGCTTTGCATTCTCTCTACATTCAAATACTCCAGGCGCATTACTAAAGGCATTAGAATGCATAGCCAATCTAGGCCTCAATATGAGTCGAATCGAATCAAGGCCTTCCAAAAGAGAATTAGGTGAGTATATTTTCTTTGTAGATATTGATTTAACTAATAAAATTATAGATATTGAAAAAAACCTTTGTCCATTATTAAAAGCCTATTGTGAGAACATTAGTTATTTTGGTTCTTATAAAAATAGCCAAGCGAATATTTTATAAATTTAACCTCGTGAACGAAATACACCAAACCTCATGAGCCCACTACCAAATGCCAATCTCATTAGAATAATAGTAGGAATTTCTCTAAGACCCTGTAGAAAAGATTTTGGACCTAATTCTATAAAAACATCTAATCTTCGAAAGCCTTCCATTATCGAATCATTCCAAGAAGGTTTTGTAAAGTTACTCCAATCATCAGATTCTACTTTCCCACCACAAAAACTACTATTTAACAAATTATTCGAGAAACTTTTAATACTTGCAAATTCAGGGTGAGACCATTGATCTAAAAGCTGTTTCATAATTAACCTATCAATCAACCCTAGTGATAACTTTTTAGTATTACATCTATTCCAATCAGCAACTGCAAGAACACCTCCTGGTCTTAATACCCGAAGCATTTCATCAGCATAAAGTTGTTTATCTAAAATATGCGCCCCTGCTTCAACACTCCAAACTCCATCAAAACTTCCATCTTGAAATTTAAGGTTAAGAGCATTCATAACTTGAAATCTACAAGAAAGATCCTTTGGAGTCAGTTGCAAAGCTCTTTTAACCTGCTCTGAACTAATAGTGACACCTACAACATCAAAATCATAATCTCTCGCTAAAATTCTAGAGCTCCCGCCTATACCACAACC
>QCPK01000055.1 GCA_003212555.1 Prochlorococcus sp. AG-436-K22
GTTTTTCATATTTCTAACGAGAATACCTGAAGTTTTAAGATGATTTTCTATTGCTATTGGATTTTGATCTGGCCAGAGTAAAAAGTAATTGCCAGCGTTTAGATGATGATGTATCTCCTCTTTTGACAATTCTTTTTTTATCCATGATCTAGCTTTTAAGACCTCGGCTACATAAGTGTCGATATATGCTTGATCTCCAAGTGCTGCAAAAGCAGCTTTTACGGCAAAGCTGTTAATGTCATAAGGGCCAGTCACCCGACTGATACGATCAATTGCTTCAGGATGACCTATTGCAAAACCTATACGTAGCCCTGCTAGGCCTGAGGTCTTAGAAAGAGACCTAAGCACGATAATGTTAGGCGTTTGGTTGAAATTAACTATTGGAATAATACTGTCTCCTAAAAATGCTTCGTAAAGCTCGTCAATGACTATAAGTGTTTGTGGTGATTCCTGCGCTAATTCAATAACCTTTCTTGCTTCTAGGGTTGTTCCTGTTGGGTTGTTCGGATTGCATATGATTAGAATTTTAGGCCTTAGGTTTCTTAAAGATAGGGCAATTTGATTTAGAGGAAAATCAAAGTTTCTACCTTCGTATGGAATTTCAATTATTTTCATCCCTTGCATACTTGCACATGGATTATAGTAACCAAAGGTAGGCGTTGTTGTTAAGAATATTTTTCCACGGTCGCCATAGGAATAAAAAATAGAATGTATTGCCGCATCTACACCATTGAAGATACCTATTTGATTAGGAATAAGAGAACCTACACTCAAGGAGGCATTTAGATAATCGGCAAATGCCGTTCTTAAACCTTTGTATTCAGGATATATGGCGATTTCTTCAGAGGTAATATTACGAATCGCTTCTATTACTTTTGGGCTAGGACCAATTGTATTTTCATTGAAATCCAGCCTTAGAAATTTCCTGCGTCCTTCTAAAGGTGCTGAGTATGCATTCATCTCCTCTATCTCTAAACGAGCTTTAGGAATCTCTGGAGGGTATGGGTTCACAGATGTCATCACATTCTCTCCAATGTTGAAATACCTAAGAGGTCTAATCCTTTTTTTAAAATATCTCTTGTTAGTTGGCATAGAACTAGTCGAGAGGATCTTTCTGGTTCCTGTGCCTTTAAGACCGGTATTTGATCGTAAAACCGATTAAATACTTGACTTAATTCAAATAAATAACTACATAATCGATTAGGCAATAATTCTTCTTCGACTGCTAAAATGACTTCATCAAATTTCAATAGCTCTCTAATTAATTTCCATTCTCCAGGGTTGCTAAATTTTAGCGGCTTTTCTGTGGCGTCTAAATTTCCACCTTTGCGATTTATTCCAGCAATACGAACTAGAGCATATAATAGGTATGGTGCTGTATTGCCTTGTAATGAGAGCATTCGATCAAAACTAAATTGGTAATTTGTAGTTCTGTTTTGACTTAGGTCTGCATATTTTACAGATCCAATGCCAATTGTAGTTGAGACATCATGAATAAAGTCTTCCGTTTCTTCACGGCTTTCTTCATGAAGCCTTTTTTTGATGTCTATTTTGGCTCTCCCTACTGCTTCATCAAGTAATTCTTTGAGACGTACTGTTTCTCCTGAACGTGTCTTTAGCTTTTTGCCATCTTCACCTTGTACAAGTCCAAAGGGGACATGCTCAATCTTGCATTCTTTGGGAATCCATTGTGCTCGTTTTGCAACTTGAAAGACACTTGAGAAATGATTGGACTGTCCAGAATCAGTGACGTAGATGATTCGTCCGGCCCCATCACCATTGGGATGACATTGGAATCTATATCGAATTGCGGCTAAGTCAGTTGTTGCATAATTAAAGCCTCCATCTGACTTTTGAATGATTAAAGGGAGAGGTTTTCCCTCTTTTCCACTTATGCCTTCTAGAAAAACGCATTTAGCCCCTTCGTCTTCAACTACTAGCCCTAATTTATGGAGATCTTTAACCACATTCATTAAGAAAGGATTGTAAAAAGATTCACCTCTCTCACAAAGTTCAATATCAAGACGATCATAGATTTTTTGAAATTCTTGACGAGATTGCTCACATAATAGTTTCCAAGCCTGAAGACTTGCTTGGTTACCTTGTTGAAGTTTGACAACCTCTTCTCGGGAGCATTTTTGGAAGTATTCGTCCTCGTCAAACCGTTTCTTTGCTTTTCGATAAAAATCAACTAAGTCCCCAATCTTTATTAAATTAGGAGTTGTCAATGCTTCTGGACTAACTAATTTAAGGTAGGTAATTAACATCCCGAATTGTGTTCCCCAGTCTCCTACATGATTTAGGCGTAGGACCTGATAACCCCGGAAACTTAAAACTCGTGCTATTGAATCACCAATAATCGTTGACCTTAAATGCCCCACATGCATTTCTTTAGCAATGTTGGGACTAGAGAAATCAACAATAATTGGCTTGATCTCCTTTGTTTGACCCTGACTTTTTACAAGTGGAACTCCCAGTTGCTTATCTTTCAGCCTTTTTGATAACTCTTCAGTAAGACAGTCGTTCTTAATAGTTATATTGATAAAACCTGGGCCGGCTATTGTGGGTGGATAACATAGCTTGTTGAATTCATTATTCTTTTGAAGTTGTTTAACTACTAATTCAGCT
>QCPK01000056.1 GCA_003212555.1 Prochlorococcus sp. AG-436-K22
AGCGGACAATCTTTATGTTGATTTAGTAATGCCCACCCAATATGAGGTATTAACTCTTTTTTGTTTTTTGGTAAATGCTTTATTTCACCTTTTAAGAAACCTAAACCATCTCTTTTCCCTTCATCACTTGACTCGAAGAGCAATTGAAGACCTAGACAAATTCCTAAAAGAGGTCTTTCATCATCTACCCAATTTTTTAGTTCAGGAATAAGGTTAGTTTTGGTTAGATTTTCCATTGCAGGGTCAAAAGCACCCACACCTGGAAGAATTAGAGCTTGACAATCTTTTAGATCTTCTGGTCTTTTTACAAACTTTAGAGGTTGATTTAGTCTTGAAAAGGATTGATCTACAGAATGTAGATTACCCATTCCATAATCTATAAGGCCAATATTCAAAGTCACTTATATCTTTAAGTAATTTCGGCTGTTCGTTTTTAAAGATGTTTAGAGATGGTACTTGATAGGGTCGCTTTTGGCACTGCTCCTACTACTGTATCTACTTTTTGACCACCTTTAAAAATCATTAATGTAGGTATGCTGCGAATCCCGAACTGACTAGCAACATTTGGGTTCTCATCTGTATTTAGTTTGCACACTTTTATTTTCCCTTCAAAATCCTTAGAGATTTCATCTACAATTGGTGAGACCATTCTGCATGGGCCACACCATGGAGCCCAGAAATCAACAAGTACTGGTATACCACTCTGGAGCACTTCCTGCTCGAAAGATGAATCAGTAACAGCAGTAGCGCTAGACATACAACTTAAATGAAAATGAAAGAAGACTTTTTACTATATTATTTTGCCGAGAAAAATGATTCTTGCCATTAGTTGTATTTGTTTGAATTCCAATTGAAAAAATCTTTGAGAACCCTTTTTGTAAGAATAAATTTGATTAGATGGGTTCTAATGAGGGTGGAAGCAAAAAACAATGGAATTATTTCCCCATTCCAAGTTGTTGGGCTTTTTGATATACCTTCCCCTCTGAAAGAAGAGAGGGCGCTATTACTACCTCAACTTCTTGCATCTCTTTGATGGTTTGTGCTCCAAGAGTACCCATTGATGTTTTTAATGCTCCGAGTAAGTTATGAGTTCCATCATCGAGGGTTGCAGGACCACGAAGTATCCTTTCAATGCTCCCAGTTGAACCAACCTTAATTCTTGTGCCTCTAGGAAGAATTGGACTTGGAGTTGCCATCCCCCAGTGGAAACCTTTTCCAGGAGCTTCATCAGCTCTAGCAATAGGTGAACCGATCATGACTCCGTCTGCTCCACAAGCTATGCATTTACATATATCTCCCCCAGTAATTATTCCTCCGTCTGCAATTATCGGTATGTAGCTACCTGTTTCCTTTTGAAAGGCATCTCTTGCCGCGGAGCAATCTGCAACTGCTGTTGCTTGTGGCACACCAACCCCTAAAACACCTCTAGATGTACAGGCTGCTCCTGGACCTATCCCAACTAGTACTCCTGATACTCCAGCTCTCATAAGTTTCAAGGCAACATCGTATGTTACACAGTTGCCAGCTATTACTGGTATCCCAAGGTTTTGACAAAGCTTCTCAATGTCTAATTTCTTTTGGTCCTTCCTTCCAATATGCTCTGTTGAAACCACTGTTGCTTGAAGGAAAAAAAGATCAGCTCCTGATTGCGTAATTGCTTCTTGGAAATTAAGAGCTGCTATAGGCGTTCCACTCACAGCAGCTATGCCACCTTGGGATTTAATCTCAAAGATTCTTTGCTTAATTAAATCTTCTTGTATCGGTTGACTGTAGATTTCTTGCATTAACGGCACAAAGTCTTCTTTGCCTACAGATGAGATGCGATGAAGTACACTCTCAGGATTTTTATACCTAGTTTGAACACCTTCAATATTTAAAACTCCTAGTGACCCAAGCTTTGAAAGAGCCACAGCCATTTTGACATCTACAACACCATCCATTGCACTAGCAATTATTGGAATTTCAAGTTTTTCATTTCCTATAAACAGTGTTGTGTCAGTGTTTTCAGGATCTACTGTTTTCCCTCCAGGTACTAGAGCTATTTCGTCTATGCCATAAGCACGACGAACATGTTTTGAGTGGCCGATTTGGATATTCACATTTAGTTCAAATAGGTGTTTAGAAACTACCAAGAGCAAAGCCCAAAGCTTTGAATATGTTGGTGGTTGAGGATTAGTTGATTATTTAAGGACATTATCTGCATAGTGTTCCCTAGTGAATGAAAAGTTTCTTAATCAGCATCTTTTTTAATAGCAAAAAGTATCAGATTGCTCACAAAAGCTCAAGGAATACCTTTTCTTAGTTTTTTATTCGAATAAATAGAGCTCTCAGTATCAGAAAAAAAGATTATTGGTACAAGATTTTCTATGTTTTTGATGAAATAAGTGCAAAATCAAGACAAGGCTATGTTTAAGATTCGATTAAAAAGGTCTCTAGAGATTGT
>QCPK01000057.1 GCA_003212555.1 Prochlorococcus sp. AG-436-K22
GTCCATATCAAAGCGATTCCAAACGTTGGCAACGCATTGGGCTATGTTACAAACTACATCACAAAATCTGGCCAAGGATCTCGAAGACGAGAACCTTTCGGAATTCTTAGAGGAGGAGGAATAGAATGAGTGGTCATAGAGGTTGGGAAGGAGTAAGAAATATTCCAATTCCTACATGTTGTATAAAGAATTGTGAAAGAAAACCAACACCACCAAATAAAGCGTGTTGGAAGCACCATGCAGAAGGATGGGAGATCCATAAAGAATACAAAGAACATTGGACTGAAGTATACAAGAATTTATTTCAGGAGGAAAAAGAATGATTTGTCAAATTTGTTGGAATCATAATAATGATTGGAACATTGAAAGTTCATCAATGGGTGAACTTAATGTATGCAACGAATGCTATCGTGAGACATATAACTAACCACTCACGAAAGGAAAGATTAATTCTAATTCTCTTTCCATTTAATTTTAGATCTATATCTTCTTTCATAGAAATAAGTTAATGTAATCATCGACATAAAGTCTTTGATTATAAGATTGTGTAGGAATACTTTGTTCTCTAACTACAGTAATCATACTCCCACCATGGATTTCAGGTTTAACACCATATGCCAATTTGTAACCAATAGTGCCAAACACTAATGCAACCCTAGCAACTGCTACGGGATTCATCTAATATCTCCTGTAAGGTTTCTGATAACGATTGTAAATTGCTTTCCTAAATCGTCTTTCTAACTTAGATCTCTTTTTTGTAGCTACAAAAGACACACGTCTTCCATTGACATATTTGTATCTACCATATCTTCCCTTACGGGTTCTGAAAGTTTTTCCATATGTCGTCCAAGCCATTAAGCATCCATCCTTGTAGCATGGACACCGCCATATGTACCCGGAACTAAGTTGATCCACAACTGATAAGCAGAAGAAGTAGATTCCGAGTGAGCAAATTGAAGTTTTAGCAGTCCTAAAGGAGCAACAAACCCGTTGAACGATTGTACTAACGGATAATTAGCAGGAACTGCCATTAATTTTGATGAGAAAATTGAACCATCAGCATTAGCTGCACCACCTTGATAGTTTGTCATGCTGTATGGAGCCTCATCATTTGCAGTCTCAATGATATCGGATAATTCTGGTTCTTGGGAACCTTGATCAGTAAGAATCGTTCCCCAAGAAGTTGAGAGATCAGCAGGAACTGCTGGCTCACCTTGTACGTGAGATCTAGTATCTCCGTACATTTCAATAATACCACCAGAATTTAAAGAAGTACCCGGTCCGGGAGTTCCAACATTTGCACCAAGCATATGAGCATTAAACTCATCTGCAGCTGCAGGAAGAACAGCAGCACCAGTACCTCCAGGTGCTTGCACAACTCCATCATGTTCAGGTAGAACAAAAGTTGACATGTTCCATTCACCTGCTGCATATGCGGTAGAACCGAAATCAACAACAGGATTTAAATTCAAATTTGGACCGGCATCAGTTTTACCACCGGAATAATGAGCACCATCAAAGAAAACTTTGTAATCATGCCATTTTCCTTCAACATTTGGTGAATCTTTCAAAACCAATTTATTCATTTGGTTCCATAAATCAAAAGATTTTTTCCAAGCTTTATGGGATACCCAAGTATCTGGTATTGTTCCAATATCCAAAACAGACGCACCAGTTGTATTTGGTAAAAACGCAACAACTGAATGAATGTAATAACACATTCCTTGTCTGTATAATCTTCTGTTTGCCTTTGACAAACTTTGTGCCAAGTCAATATACTTGACAGCACCGGTTTCTAGCAATCCGGAGGTAAACATCAATGTTGTACTACCTTTAGATCTAACTGATTTTCTCTTTCGGGCCATGTGTGGCCGGAAAGAACTTTAGTATTTCAAGTGTACCTACCCGCCATGGTCGATTTAGGTACACATATACAAGTAAAGAAAAAAAATACCTCGGAAAGGCATTGGTTTAGTAATGCATTCACATGTAGTAACTGTGAATTAGGATATTATTTTGACGATGATTGCCCCGGATACTGGGTACGATGCAAACCATGTTCTAATAAAATTAAAACATGGCAACGAGCAAAAAGATGGACCCGTCTAGTAAAGAAACGGAACCCATACGACAATGTGAAATTTATCACATTAACAATCCAGAACCCAAAGACAACAGCTTGGGATGAAACTGATCATAATGAAATGAAACAGTTAATCTGGAAACCTTGGAATAAATTTAAACGCCGTCTTCTCAGACGAGAATCCATACTAGGAGGAATTTATGCATATGAATACACATACGACGAAGAAGAATGGCAAGCAGATCTCGCAGGATTTGCATTATCAACAGG
>QCPK01000058.1 GCA_003212555.1 Prochlorococcus sp. AG-436-K22
ATTTTGGCTCAGTGGATGCTTTATCACCATAAGCAGAATCCTCTCTTCACTCGTTTTGATGACATTTGTGAAATTTTTAAACGTTATGACTGTAGTTTTTCTTTAGGAGACTCTTTAAGACCGGGCTGTCTTCATGATGCATCAGATGAAGCTCAATTAGCTGAGTTAAAGACTTTAGGTGAACTTACTAAACGTGCTTGGAAACATGATGTTCAGGTAATGGTGGAAGGGCCTGGTCATGTTCCCTTGGATCAGATTGAGTTCAATGTTAAGAAGGAGATGGAGGAATGTTCTGAAGCACCGTTTTATGTTTTAGGACCTTTGGTTACAGATATTGCTCCAGGGTATGATCATATTACTAGTGCAATTGGTGCTGCAGTAGCAGGCTGGCATGGTACAGCTATGCTTTGCTATGTCACACCTAAAGAGCATTTAGGCTTGCCAAACCCAGATGATGTTCGTGAAGGATTAATTGCTTATAAAATTGCAGCTCACGCAGCTGATATAGCTAGACATCGCTCTGGGGTTAGAGATAGAGATGATGAGTTAAGCAAAGCTAGATATGCTTTTGATTGGAATAAGCAGTTTGAATTGTCACTTGATCCAGATCGGGCGCGTGAATACCATGATGAGACATTACCTGCTGATATTTATAAACAAGCAGAATTTTGTTCGATGTGTGGACCGAAGCATTGCCCGATGCAAACTAAAATCACAGATAAGGATTTAGAGGCTTTAGAAGATGTTCTTTCTTCTCAAGAAGAAAGTAAGGTCCAATCATCTATTTCATGACATCAAAAAGGGCTTAATTATTGAATTAAACCCTTTTTGAACTTTTTGAATCTTAGCTAAGAAGTGTCTTCGCTTTATTTAATACATTTTCAACTGTAAAACCAAATTTTTCCATACAAGTCCCTCCTGGAGCAGAAGCGCCAAAGCTACTCATAGTTATGCTATCTCCATCAAGCCCAATATATTTATGCCATCCAAAGCTTTCAGCGGCTTCTACAACAATGCGTTTCCGTACATTGGATGGTAAAACTTCTTCTTTGTAAGAGTCACTTTGCTCTTCAAAAAGTTCTACGCAAGGCATGGATACGACTCTCACTTTTTTACCTTGATTGGTTAACTCCTTGGCAGCGTCAACACATAAATGCAACTCGCTACCTGTCCCAATAAAGATTAATTCAGGTGTTCCTGAGCAATCTTCAAGAATATAACCACCTAAAGCTACTTTCTCTATTGATGAATTTCCTTGATTTGGCATTCCTTGTCTACTTAAGCAAAGAGAACTTGGACGTTTGCGATTGCTAATTGCAACTTTGTACGCCCCACTAGTTTCATTGCCATCCCCTGGTCGGAAAACCATCATGTTTGGTATTGCACGTAGTGATGGAATTGTTTCAATCGGTTGATGAGTAGGACCATCCTCACCAACTCCAATTGAGTCATGCGTAAGGACATAAATCACACCGAGTTCGCTCAATGCTGATAGTCGCATTGAACCTCTCATATAGTCAGCAAATACAAGAAACGTTCCACCATAAGGAATTAAACCACTGTCGTGATAGGCGATACCGTTTAAAATTGCTGCCATAGCATGTTCTCTTACCCCAAAATGTAGATATCTTTTTTCTGGAGTATCTGCTTGGAAAGACCCAGTCTCTCCTTTAATATCCGTATAGTTTGAATGGGTAAGATCAGCTGACCCTCCAATTAATTCAGGTAGGTTAGGCCCAAGAGCACCTAGGCAAATTTGTGAATGTTTTCTTGTAGCTAAACCTTTATCAGCAGTCGTATAAGTAGGGAGATCTTTGTCCCAGTTCTCTGGGAGCTCTCCTCTTAAGGAGCGCTCAAATTCCATGGCCTCTGAGGGATATTTTCTTCGATAATTGTTTAACTGCTCATTCCAATCACTTTCTAGGGCTGCTCCTTTTTCGATTGCTTTTCTGAATTGTCCGTAGGCTTCTTGTGGTATTTCAAAAGGGCCATAAGACCAATCTAATGATTTCCTGGTTAAATCCGCCTCTTCTGCGCCAAGAGGAGCCCCATGAACCCCTGCGGTGTCACTTTTATTAGGCGATCCATACCCAATAGTTGTAGTAATTTTGATGATAGAAGGTTTGTCAGTAACTGCTTTTGCTTCTTGAATAGCATTTGCAATTGCAGTTACATCTTTATTTCCATCAGGAACATACTGAACATGCCAACCATAAGATTCATATCTTTTTAGAACATCTTCAGTGAAAGAAACATCAGTTCT
>QCPK01000059.1 GCA_003212555.1 Prochlorococcus sp. AG-436-K22
AGCAGATGCATCTTTTCTAAGATTATAAGATGTATCTTTTTCTTGAATCCATTGTTCATAAAGTTCTGGTCTTCGTTCCTTAGTCCTTAATTCCCTTTGAGTTTGTCGCCATTTCTTAATCTCGGAATGATTTCCGCTTCGCAAAACAATAGGAACCTCAAGATTTCTAAAGCTCGCAGGGCGAGTGTAATGAGGATGTTCAAGTAGTAAGTCTGAATGACTTTCTTCCTCTAATGATTCTGAACTTCCAATAGTCCCTGGGAGCAATCTTACAACTCCATTAATAATTGACATTGCAGCTAATTCCCCTCCAGTCATTACAAAATCACCTAACGAAACCTCTTCATCAGCAAGAGTTCTAATACGTTCATCAAAACCCTCATATTGACCACAAATAAAAACAAGCTGGTTATATTGTGTAGCCCACTTGTGGAAATCTTTTTGGGATGGGCGTCGTCCCTGTGGGGTCATTATTAACACTCTTCTCTTTGGTGAAATAGGAATCGCCTCAAATGCCCTGAAGAAAGGCTCAGGCTTAAGTACCATTCCAAAACCACCACCATATGGCTCATCATCTACTTTGCGATAGCTATCTTCAGTGTAATCTCTAGGATTAAAAACTTTGAGATCAGCAATCCCTGAAGATAAGGCTCTTCCAATTACACCGAGTTGAAGCAAACCATCAAAAAATTTAGGGGAAAGGCTTAGTACTTCAATTCGATATGTGTTCATGGCTATTACTTACCTTCATAGCCCAGTTCAGAAAGCCTTCCTGGTTTGCTTCTCCAATCAGGGACTATCTTTACAAAAAGCTCAAGATATACAGGACCATTTATAAGTTTCTGCATCTGAAGCCTAGCTTCCTTGCCTATCGTTCTCAGCATAGTCCCTCCTTTGCCAATTAAAATTCCTTTTTGACTTTTACGTTCTACTAAAACAGTAGCCAATACAGCTGTTCTTTTAGAAAAATCACCTTTTTTCTTTTTCAAGGGGATTTGTTCTATACGATCGATTTTTACAGCAACACTATGAGGGACTTCTTCCCTTGTGTTCAATAAGACCTGCTCACGAATAAGCTCGCTTAACAAGATTTCTTCAGGTTGATCAGAAGTAATCTCAGGAGGGTATAAATAAGGTCCAACTGGTAAAAAAGTGGAAATATTCTCTATCAATCCATCACAACCATCGCCACTAATTGCACTACAACAAAAAATCAACCAATCATCACTCCCAACAAGAGTTTTATATTCCTTTACCCTTTCTTTCTGATCATTTTTCTGAACTAAGTCCCACTTATTTAAAACAATGAAAACAGGTATTGATTGAGCCTTTAGTAAATTGACAATAAAAGAATCTCCTCTTCCAGGAGATTCACAACCTTCAAAGACCAACAAAATCGCATCAACTTCCCCTATGACCTTTTTAGAGCTTGCCACTAATCTCTCACCTAATAAATGATGGGGCTTATGAATTCCTGGCGTGTCAACAAAAACCAACTGTGCTTTAGGAGTAGTTAAAATTCCTCGTAATCGGTTGCGTGTTGTTTGAGCAACTGGCGATGTTATGGCAACTTTCTCCCCAATAAACTTATTCACCAAAGTTGATTTGCCAACATTTGGCCTCCCGATCAAAGCCACAAATCCTGATCGATAATCTTCTCTTGTCGGCTGAAATGATGACATAAACTAAACTCGTTCCTCATCTAGCCTGACTCCAAAAGAAAATAAAGCTATGCGAAAGAAGACTCCAAGTTTTGAAGAAGCAATAAATGCTGCGTCTTTATGGTGTAACGCATGGGAACAAGGTGAGCTAAGTGATGAAGTTTTAGCTGACAGAGTTTCTGAACTATTAGAGACCAGGAATGGTAGTAGAGGTTTTTTTGCTTTCAGTCTTTCAAGCAACTCTCCTCTGATGGACCGTCTACCTGATGCACTGATATTTCGACTAAGAGAAGCTGGTGAAATAGTTGTTGACCTTACAGCAAAAAACCTTGCGATGAGTACAGCCATGACATTGAATCATCAACTTAATAAAAAACCTGACCAGAAAGCTGCATCTGAAAATATCCAACGAAGATGCATCGAACTTTTAAGGTTGCTAGAACCCCATTCTGTTAAAGAAAGACTTGAAAGTCTTCTCGAAGCAACAAATGGGAAAGGGAAAGATTTGGATTTTCTTAATCGCTGGAATTACGACGATGCTCAGAAAA
>QCPK01000060.1 GCA_003212555.1 Prochlorococcus sp. AG-436-K22
ATAACAAGTCTGGGCTTTCAAATTATTTGGGCAACCCTTGCACAAAGAACAGATGTCGATGTTAGACGATTATTTACTGATCAAAGCGATAAACTTCATAGAACAATTGATCTATTTGGAATTTCTCTGAGTTGGGAATTAGATGGTCCAGTTCTATTAGATCTTTTAGAAAACAATAAGATTCCAATTTGGAGCCATAAACGATCTGAAGAAGACCCCATTGTCTTTGGTGGCGGACAAGTACTAACTGCTAACCCAGAACCTTTCGCACCATTTCTAGATATCATCTTATTAGGCGACGGGGAAAACTTATTGCCAACATTTATTGAGAAGCTTCATGAACTTCAAGGAATATCACGTGATGAAAAATTAAAAATACTTTCTCAAAGTCCAGGGATTTATGTTCCTGCTTTATATGAACCTAAGTACAACTCGAATAAAGAGTTAATAGCAACTAAAGCTATTGGCACTGACATTCCAAAGCAAATTACGAAGCAGACATGGAAACAAAATACTCTTAGTCACTCCACAGTCATCACTCCAGAATCAGCGTGGCCTGGAATACATATGGTAGAAGTGGTTCGGAGCTGTCCCGAACTATGCCGCTTCTGTTTAGCAAGTTACCTAAATCTACCTTTTCGCAATTCCTCTCTTGATACTGGACTGATTCCAGCTATAGAAAAAGGATTCGCCGTTACCAAAAGAATTGGTTTACTAGGAGCATCAGTAACACAACATCCCGAGTTTGATGAATTATTGACTTGGCTTGATCAAGATAACTTTGAGGACATGAGATTAAGCCTTAGTTCTGTTCGAGCAACAACAGTAAATAAAAAAATGACTCGTCTACTTTCTCGTCGAAATTGCAAATCAATAACAATTGCTATTGAAAGTGGAAGTCAAAAAATCAGGGATTTAGTAAACAAAAAGCTAACTGAAGAAGAAATATATGCTGCTGCTAGATACGCACATGAAGGTGGACTATCTAGGCTGAAACTATATGGAATGGTTGGTTTACCAACAGAAACAGAAGAAGATATTGAAACAACTGCCGATCTATTGCTAAAAATAAAAAGAAAAAGCCCTGGTCTTAAACTTTCATTCGGAGTTAGCACATTTGTTCCTAAAGCTCATACACCTTTTCAATGGTTTGGAGTAAGAGCTGAAGCCAAGAAAAGACTACAAAAACTTGGGAAAAGATTAAAGCCGCACGGTATAGAACTAAGACCTGAAAGCTATGGATGGAGTATTATTCAAGCTCTTATTTCTCGAAGCGATAGGCGACTAGCACCAGTTATCGAATTAGTACGAGGATCACAAAATACTTTAGGAGGCTGGAAAAAAGCATACAAAACAATTCAAGAAAAAGATACCTACTCCTCTAGGAATTCACAACTTCCTGATTGGGAGGAAATAGTCCATCAACAGTGGAAGCAGGATCGTATTTTACCTTGGATGCACCTCAATGGACCACTAAAAGTAGAGCAACTAATCAAACATCAAAAATTGCTTTGAATTACTAGTTAAAATCATGCAACGCAATCCAGCCAACAATATCCATCCAACAAAATTAATCCTGCCATCAAACATAGGTATATCCGAAGCATGGAGAAATACAAGGATAAAGGTTGCACTCCACCACGCTCTATCAAAGACATTCGAGCTAAGAGCACTCTGTATACCAAAACACTTTGTATAAGAGACAATTAAAAGTAATGCAACAGTGCTTACTAATAAAACTGCAACTGGTAATCCATGAGCAACAGCTAATTCAAGCGGTAAATTATGTGTATGGCCATGCCAGATTCCTTGCCGCAGTGGATAAAGAATTGAGAAGGCCGCAGCTCCATATCCAAACCAAGGCTTAGAAGAGATAAAAGTTATCGCTTCCTTCCATTGAAATAGTCGTGTTGTCTCTAATGGCCTTTGACCAGCAAATTGGAGATCCGATAAACGTGCCCATAACCATTCTGGAACAATTTTTCTAGAAAAAACTTGGATCTCCAATGGAACAAATGGAAAAACTGCTAAAGCAATAGGAAGTAAAATAAGCCCTAAGACAGGAAGCAA
>QCPK01000061.1 GCA_003212555.1 Prochlorococcus sp. AG-436-K22
AACAATCCATACGCTAAAGCACTTCCAAAGAAAGTTGAATAGGCCATTAAACTCCAATCGATTAATGACCACACAGGGAACATAGGCTTACTTGAATCTAAAAAATGCCAAATAGCTAATGGGCAACTACCTAAAATCATATGCCAACCAGTTACTGCCACAGGGTCACTTTCTTGACAGGTAAACCTTATTAGAACTGTACCTAAGGCCATTGCTAAAGCAGCAAAAAGCATCCAGCCTTGTCCTTGACCAAATAAATTAAGTTCGAAGACTTCATTTCGCATTAAGAACCAGTGACCTAAGACTTCAGGAGCAACACCTATGCAAACTATCCCTCCAATTCCAAGTGTTAACCCAATCCAACCAATAGGGTTGATTGGGTTTCCAAAAAGAGTTCTTGCCAAAAGGGCAACGATCAAAGGTTGGGAGTCAATAAAAACAGACCCTAGACCTGCCCCAGTCTCAACAAGACCTCTTGCCAAGCAAAACTGAAATAAGCTTCCATCAATTAAACAAAATACAAGGAACCAACCCAAGTCAATTCTTGCAATACCCAAGGGTCTTTTCATAAAAAAAGCTGAAAGAAGTATTGCAATACCAGCAGGTAAAAGCCTTAAAGTAGCAACAAACTCTGGTCCACCTGATTTAACCAAAGGGGCCATTGCAGTCATTGCAGTTCCCCACAACACAAACGGTAAAACCATTAAAAACCAATTCAACTTCTCAAACATGGCCACAGTTCGGATGCATTTTTTTAAGATCCAATAGAACACGTACTAAAGAAATGATCTGGTCCTGGCGACGCAAATCCAAAAAACGGATAGCACGAATAATTATTGATGGTCCAATTAATGGTTCCACAAGGAAGCTTGTTCTTAAAGCAGTGAGACAAGTTGAGAAAAGGGAGTTCCCAGCTCTTCTACTTCGCATTGACAGTCCTGGAGGCACTGTAGGAGATAGCCAAGAGATTCATTCAGCACTTATTAGACTAAGACAAAAAGGCTGCCATGTGATAGCCAGTTTTGGAAATATATCAGCTTCTGGAGGGGTTTACGTGGGCGTAGCTGCCGAGAAAATTATTGCAAACCCAGGAACTATTACAGGTTCAATTGGTGTAATTCTTCGAGGCAATAATCTTTCAAAATTGCTTGAACGAATTGGGATTCGTTTCGAAACTGTGAAGAGTGGTTTATTCAAAGATATTCTTTCACCTGATAGGGCCTTGTCAGTTGAGGAGAGGACTATTCTTCAATCTCTTATTGATAGCAGCTATGAGCAATTTGTTAAAGCAGTTGCAGAAGGTAGAAATCTAAGTGAAGAAAAAGTTAAAGAGTTTGCAGATGGAAGAGTCTTTACAGGTGCTCAAGCCAAAGAACTGGGATTAGTTGATTCACTAGGTGATGAAAATGATGCAAGAATCTTGGCAACAAAACTTGCAGATCTCGATGAGAAGCTACAGCCAATTACATTAGGTAGACCTAAAAAGAAATTAATTGGACTATTGCCAGGAGGGAAAATACTTTTAAACCTATTGCAAATAATAAATATGGAGTTTTTTACTAATGGACAACCTCTCTGGCTCTTTAGGCCATAAATGAAGACCTAGCAAATAAGTACACATGAACATACAGGCAATACGAGGAGCAACTACATGCTTAGAAAACTCAATAGAAGCTATTGAAAGCGCAGTTCAAGAACTAATCTCCGAATTCGTTTCAAGAAATGAACTTGAACCAACTCAAATCATTTCTGTAGTTTTTTCTGTAACGAATGATCTAAATGCCTGTTTCCCTGCAGCAATAGCAAGGAAACAACCTGGATGGGAAAAAATTGCTTTGCTTGACTGCCAGCAAATGTTTGTAGAAGGGGATCTTGCTAATTGCATTAGAATCCTTGCTCATGTACAACTAGCAAAGGATCAAGCAATAAAACACACTTATTTAGGTCAAGCAAGTATCTTAAGGCCTGACAGATCCTCTTAAAGAAGTCTTATCCAACCTT